>NZ_JBVYOL010000008.1:0-346885 GCF_056120505.1 Paenibacillus sp. sgz302164
CGTGCGGTCATGGGGCCCGCAGAGCTGGTGCGGATGCGCGAGGGCGGCATCCGGCTGCCGCTTGTCGGTATCGGCGGGATCGATGCCGCAGGCGCCGCGGCCGTCCTCCGCGGAGGCGCGGACGGCGTTGCGGTCGTGAGCGCGATCACCCAAGCGCGCTCGCCCAAGGAAGCTGCCGCAGAGCTGCTTGCGGCAATCAAAAACTGGAGGGATCGGCCATGACGGCAAACGGAACCAAAACTATTCAAATATCTGCTTTTCCGGGCAGCAGTAAAGTATACGTGCAGGGCTCTAGACCCGATATCCGGGTGCCGATGAGGGAAATCGCGCTCGGAGCTTCCACGAATATGTTCGGGGAAGCAGAGGCGAACGAGCCGGTCCGCGTCTACGATACGAGCGGTCCGTATACCGATGCCGAGCAGCAGATCGACATTCGCCGGGGGCTGCCGGCGGGTCGTCTGCCCTGGATCGAAGAGCGCAGGGACGTGGAAGCTTACATCGGCCGTGAGGTCAAGCCTGAAGACAACGGTCTTTCCGCGGAGAGCGCGAAGGGAGCGGCGGAAGTGTTTCCGGGCCTGCATCGCAGGCCGCTGCGGGCCAAATCCGGCTGCAATGTGACCCAGATGCACTACGCCCGCAAAGGCATCATAACGCCGGAGATGGAGTACATCGCCATCCGCGAGAACGTCAAGCCGGAATTCGTCCGCGACGAAGTGGCCAGGGGCCGGGCGATCATTCCTTCCAATATCAATCACCCGGAGAGCGAGCCGATGATTATCGGGCGCAATTTTTTAGTGAAAATTAATGCTAACATCGGAAACTCTGCGGTCGCGTCCTCCATTGAAGAAGAAGTGGAGAAAATGACTTGGGCGACAAGGTGGGGCGCCGACACGATCATGGATTTGTCCACCGGCAAAAATATTCATACGACCCGCGAATGGATCATTCGCAACTCGCCGGTTCCCGTAGGCACGGTGCCGCTGTACCAGGCGCTGGAAAAAGTGAACGGCAAGGCCGAAGATCTGACGTGGGAAGTGTACCGCGACACGCTGATCGAGCAGGCGGAGCAGGGCGTCAGCTATTTTACGATCCACGCAGGGGTGCTGCTGCGCTACATCCCGATGACGGCAAAGCGCGTGACCGGGATCGTCTCGCGCGGCGGATCGATTATGGCTGCCTGGTGTCTGGCTCATCACAAGGAAAACTTCCTCTATACGCATTTCGAGGATATTTGCGAAATTATGAAAGCTTACGACGTCGCATTCTCGCTGGGCGACGGTCTGCGCCCCGGATCGATCGCCGATGCGAACGACGAGGCGCAGTTTGCCGAGCTCGAAACGCTGGGCGAGCTGACGGAGATCGCCTGGAGGCATGACGTCCAGGTGATGATCGAAGGACCGGGGCACGTGCCGATGCACCAGATCAAAGAGAACATGGACCGCCAGCTTGAAGTGTGCAAGGAAGCGCCGTTCTACACGCTGGGGCCGCTGACGACGGACATCGCGCCGGGCTACGACCACATCACCTCCGCCATCGGGGCGGCGATGATCGGCTGGTTCGGCACCGCGATGCTGTGCTATGTGACGCCGAAAGAGCACCTCGGCCTGCCGAACAAGAACGATGTGCGCGAAGGCGTCATCGCGTACAAAATCGCCGCGCACGCCGCAGATCTGGCCAAAGGCCATCCGGGTGCGCAGGATCGCGACAACGCGCTGTCGAAGGCGCGCTTTGAATTTCGCTGGCGTGACCAGTTCGGCCTGTCGCTCGATCCCGAACGCGCGGCCGAGTACCACGACGAGACGCTCCCCGCCGAGGGCGCGAAGACCGCGCATTTTTGCTCTATGTGCGGCCCGAAATTTTGCAGCATGAAAATTACCCAGGATATTCGCTCGTACGCCCATGCCAGGGGCCTCGAAGAGGAGACGGCGCTGAGCAGCGGCATGGAGGAAAAAGCGCAGCAATTCCGCGAAGCCGGGAGCCGGATATACGGTTAGCCGCAGATCGCGGGCACGTTGTTTCAGCCGGTATGAAGGGCCGGATAATTGGCATAAGGAGAAGGGACGTTCGTGTCATGGATGACAGAAACGTCCCTTTTTGCTACCATAAAGAAAGAAACTTGACTCCATGAATTTGGTGAAGCGCTTCCAAACTATTTTTGATTTATAGGCCTTTTCGTCGATTGACAATGCTTTTGCTGCGCATTATGATACGGTTAAAAAGATTTGACCGTTGTCTAATAAATGATTTTCAGAAGATAGAGAGGGGTCGAATCACACATGCTGCCGATTTATATTATTGAAGATCTTGAACAATTAAAAACAGTGAGCGATCCGCTGCGCGCGAAAGTGCTGCTGTTTTTGATCGAGAAAGCCTACACGGGGCAGCAGCTTGCCAAGCTGCTGGAGATGGCGCGCGCGAAGGTGCATTATCATTTGAACGAACTGGAGAAGCACGGTTTTATTTCCGTCGTCCGGACAGAGCTCAAAAACGGCATCGTGCAAAAGTTTTACCGTGCCGTCGCCCGGGGCTTTGTACCTAGTGAAGAGCTGCTTCCGTACGTCTCCGAAGTGGAGAACTACTACCGCGAAGCGACGCTTGGCGTCCTTGGCCGCGCAAGGCTGAGAGCGATCCAGGCGCCGGAGGAGGCGTTCCAGATTCCTTCGCCCGACCGCAAGCAATGGCCGCGAATGGCGACTCAGCTTGAGGTGAAGATGAGCAAGGAAAAGTTCGCCGCGTGGCTGAGCAAATTCCGTTCTATGATCTATGAGCTTGATCAGCATCAGGAAGAGAACGGCGAGTGGTTTTATTTGACGACGGTCGGTTTCCAGATCAACGAGCCGTCTTTTGAAATTGAGCCCCAAGAGGAAAAGGAGAAATAGAGATGCTGGATCCCAGACTAACAAGGCTTGCGGATGTGCTGGTGAATTATTCGGTTAAAGCGCAGCCCGGCGAAAACGTTTTGATTGAGGCTTACGGGATAGACGCCATATTTGTAAAAGAACTGGTGAAAAAGGTTCACGAAGCGGGCGCGCATCCTTATGTCAACCTGCGGGACCATACCGTGATGCGGCAGCTGATTATGGACAGCACGGAAGCGCAGATGGCGCAATGGGCGGAAGCGGACGCTTTTCAAATGAAGCAGATGCAGGGCTACATCGGGGTGCGCGGCGGCGCCAACATGTACGAAATGTCCGCCGGCATTCCGGCTGACCGGATGAAGCTGTACAACTCGATTTATTATCAGCGGGTGCATTTCGATGTCCGGGTGAAGGATACGAGATGGGTCGTGCTGCGCTATCCGACTCCTTCGATGGCACAGCTTGCCGGGATGAGTACGGAGGCGTTTGAGAACTTCTACTTCGACGTGTGCACGATGGACTACGGCAAAATGTCCAAGGCGATGGACGCGCTCAAAAATTTGATGGACCGCACGGACAAGGTTCGTCTCGTCGGCCCGGGTACGGATCTTACGTTCTCGATCAAAGGGATCGGCGCGGTCAAATGCGACGGCGGGCTGAACATCCCGGACGGCGAAGTGTATTCGGCGCCCGTGCGCGAGTCGGTGAACGGCGTGATCTCGTACAATACGCCAACCCCGCATGACGGCTTTACGTTCGAGAACATCCGCTTTGAGTTCGAGAACGGCAAAATCGTGAAGGCGACGTCGAACGATACCGTCCGCATCAACGAAGTTCTGGACATCGACGAGGGCGCGCGGTATGTCGGCGAATTCGCCATCGGCGTCAACCCGTACATCCAGCACCCTATGAAGGATACGCTGTTCGACGAGAAAATCGACGGCAGCTTCCACTTCACGCCGGGGAACTGCTATGACGATGCTTACAACGGCAACAAGTCCTCGCTGCATTGGGACATCGTGTGCATCCAGCGCCCCGAATACGGCGGCGGCGAAATCTGGTTCGACGACGTGTTGATCCGTAAGGACGGCGTTTTCGTGCTGCCGGAGCTGCTGCAATTGAACCCCGAGAATTTGAAATAAGACAGCTGGCAGCCAGTAGTGCAAGGCGTCTTAAAATAAACTCAAATGCGGTAAAGAGACTGTCCCAAAAGCGTTCGAATAGTACGGGAACAGCGCAAAAATCGAGCAAAAGGACCTCAAATTCCACTACCGGGTGGAGGGTGAGGTCCTTTCTTTAGGTCAAAGCAAAGTAGGATATAGAAAATCATCAATTGATTTTTGGAACAACCCTTTTCTGGGGCAGCTCCTTTTTGGGACAACCCCTTTTTGTCGTTTGGGGGACTAGACTTCGAAGGACCTTAAAGGCCTTTGACAGCACGACCATTCGAAAGGCGGTCTGGGGCGGCTCGGAGTGGTTCGGGATGGCTCGGCAGCTTGTAAAACCTGCAAAAGTGCAGGCTTTTTGGACGGAACCGGCCCGTTTCAAGGAAAAGCCTGCAAATGTGCAGGAATTTCCCGCCGATGATGGGTTTGAGGCCCCATTCGGCCGGAAAACCTGCACTTTTGCAGGCATTTTTCGAAGCATGCGCATTACGGCGCAAAAAGATGTATTTTTGCAGGCTTTTTGCACTCTGCGCATTGGCAGGGCTACCTGGCCCCAGCATAGGCCCAGCCGTCCCAACTGGTATGATGCCCAACAGGTCAAGCGGCTCCGGCGGGCCCAGCATGTATAGTTGGCCCAGGGGTTCCAGCGCTGACCGGTGTGCAAAGCTACACTAGCGGGCACGACGGGTACAGCAGGCCAAGCGGCTCCGGCAAGCCCAGTATGCACAGTGGCCCAGAGGTACTAATGCTGTCCAGCCGGCTCCCAGCATCCCCAGCCGTTCCGCGGCCAAACGTCCCCAGCGTGCCAAACTGGCACAGTCGGCCCAGACGTCCCAGCGTGCACTACGGGGCCCAGCGTGGCCCAAGGCCTTAACGGCCCCAGCCAGCCCCAGCGGCCCCCAACCACCGCGCGCGAACCCGCGGGGGCGCGCAGCATGGCGGCGGTCGCCCCCCTACGCTCCTCGCCCCGGGCAAAAGGGCGGCTGCGCTTTTGCCCGACGTTCACGAGCGGCCCCCGGAGTATCCCGAATTATTTCCGCATGCGAATCTCTTCGATCATTAGCCCTACGATTTCATCGATGCTGTGGCTGCCAAGGTCGCCTTCGTTCCGTTTTCTTACGGAAACTTGGCCGGATTGTTTCTCGTTCTCGCCGACGACGAGCATATAAGGCACTTTTTCCAGCTGCGCCTGGCGGATTTTGTAGCCGAGCTTCTCGCTGCGGCCGTCGACCTCGATCCGAATACCCGCAGCCTGGAACTGTTCCTTGACATGGTTGGCATAGTCCCAATCATTCTCGGATACGGGCACCAGCTTGGCCTGAACCGGAGCCAGCCAAAGCGGAAACGCCCCGGCAAAATGCTCCGTAATAATGCCCATGAACCGGTCGATGGAGCCGTACACGGCGCGGTGAATTACGACCGGGCGGTGCTTTTGGTTGTTGTCGCCGACGTATGTGAGATCGAATTTCTCCGGCATTTGGAAATCCAGCTGAATCGTGCCGCACTGCCAGCTCCGCTTGAGCGCGTCGAGAATGTGAAAATCGATTTTCGGCCCGTAGAAGGCCCCGTCGCCCTCATTGATGCGGTAGGCGATGCCGCGGCGGTCCAGCACATTTTGCAGGGACTGCTCCGCCTGCGCCCACAGCTCCTCGGAGCCCATGGAGTCTTCGGGTCTTGTCGAAAGCTCGATTGTGTAATCGAAGCCGAACACTTGATACGCCTGATCGATGAGCGCGATGACCGCGCCGATCTCGTCTTCGATCTGGTCGGGGCGGACAAACAGATGGGCGTCATCCTGGCAAAAAGTACGGACCCGCATCATGCCGTTCAGCGCCCCGGAAAATTCATGCCTGTGCACTTGACCGAATTCGGCCATGCGGATCGGCAGCTCCCGGTAGGAGCGCAGACCGTTTTTGAAAATAAGCATATGTCCGGGGCAGTTCATCGGCTTCAGTGCGAACCGCGACTCATCGACGTCGGTGAAATACATGTTGTCTTTGTAGTGATCCCAATGGCCGGATTGCTCCCACATCCGGTTGTTCATCATGAGCGGTGTGCGGACTTCATCGTAGCCGTGCTGCCTGAGCAGTTCGCGCGAGAAGTTTTCCAGCTCTGTACGAACGACCATGCCTTTGGGCAAAAAGAACGGCATTCCCGGCGCTTCCTCGGAGAACATGAACAGGTCAAGCTCTTTGCCCAGCTTCCGGTGATCACGTTTGCGGGCTTCCTCCAGCATGTGCAGGTGGTTCTCGAGTTCCGACTTTTTCAAAAAAGCCGTGCCGTAAATGCGCTGCAGCATCTTGTTGCCGGAATCTCCGCGCCAGTAAGCGCCGGCTACGCTCAGCAGCTTGAAAGCTTTGATTCGGCCCGTCGACGGCAGGTGCGGGCCGCGGCACAAATCGACGAACTCGCCTTGCTCGTACAGGCTGATCACCGATTCCTCCGGCAGGTCGCGAATCAGCTCCAGCTTCAGAGGATCGTCAAGCGCCTCGAACACGGCTTGCGCCTCGGAGCGGCTGACCACGCGGCGGACGATAGCCAAGTCTTCCTGGATGATGGCTTGCATTTGCTTTTCGATAGCGGCCAAGTCGTCAACCGAAATCGGCTCGGGAAGATCGACATCGTAGTAAAAGCCGTCTTCGATGACGGGGCCGATACCAAGCTTCACCGACGCTTGGCCGTAAAGCCGCTTTAGGGCTTGAGCCAGCAAATGGGCTGTGCTGTGCCGGTGAATGTACCGCCCGCCCGGGCTATCGAGTGTCACGATCTCAACCTGGCTGTCGCTGAGAATGGGTTCGCTCAAGTCGACGAGCTTTCCGTCTACCTTGCCGGCTATGGCGTTTTTCATCAAGCCAGAGCCGATCGATGCCGCCACTTGCCGGACGGTGGTTCCCGCTGCATACCTCCGAATTGTTCCGTCTGCCAATACTGCCTTGATTTCCATGAAAAACGCCTCCATCTCCCTCATTTTTTACCACATAAGAATGTATAAGTTCTTTACAGCGCTAAAGCGCGCAGAACAGCATTCTTATTGGCGAATAAACCTACCTCTGAACGCGGTCGCTCATCTTCGAAAAGACCTCGATAGAGGTTTATCTCATATCAAATCGAACGCAAAAAAACGCCTCTATCCCGGAAGGGACGAGTGCGTTCAGCTCGTGGTTCCACCCTAATTCGACCTGCAGCCGCGGCATCGCCGGGCGGTTCGCCACAGCATGCGGATGCAAGGTCCTCATTTGGAATCCGGTAACGGGGATCAATCGGTGTCGCCTACTGCCGCAGCACGGAGAAGCGGGTTCGGCGCCACAGCTGCAAAGGGGTAATTCCGATCCGGTCTCCGAAGAAGCTCGCAGCGAATGCTTCTCTCTCTGGGCGGTCCGTGAAGGAAATCGTGTCTTTGGTCTTGGCCTTATATGTTGCTTGATTCAAAACTATAAATGAATGCATGCGGAAAAGTCAAGAGGAAATCCATTAGATCTTTCCGGTATTGTTCTTAGCATTGTCGGGTTTTTGGTTCGCCCGCCCCCCTTTATACTTAAGGAGCCATTACAAAAGGGAGGTATTGATTTGAAAAAGAGAAAAGCGCTTACAACGATCGTAGCGGCTTCCTTGTCGCTCACTATGCTCAGCGCGTGCGGGAGCCAGCCGGAACCGGCGGCGACGCAGCCCAATTCAACGGACGGCAAGCAGACCGCGCAGTCGGCAGCCGGTAAAAAAGACCCGGTAACGTTTACTTATTTTCTTAACGCTCCCGGGGATAACGTGCCGGAGCATACGAAGCTGGGCGATATGATTACGGAGAAAACGGGCGTAACGATCAAATACGAGCGTCTTGTCGGCGAGATCGAGCAGAAGCTCGGGGTGATGATCGCCGGGGGCGATTATCCGGATTTGATCTACGCCGGCGATAAAATGTTCAAGCTGATCGATGCGAAAGCGCTGATCCCGCTGGAAGATCTGATCGAGAAGCACGCCCCGAACATCAAAAAGATTTACGGCCCTTACTGGGAACGCATCAAAGCGGCGGACGGCCACATTTATGCGCTGCCTTACGCGGCCCCGACCGGCAAGCCGAACAAATGGGTGAACGCGGCGTTCTGGGTGCAGAAGGAAGTGCTCAAGGATGCGGGTTATCCGAAAATCACCACGTTCGACCAGTATGTAGACCTGCTGCGCAATTACGCTAAAAAGTATCCGAAAATCGACGGAGCGGACACGATTCCGTTTGAAATTTTGACCTACGATTTCCGCAATTTCACGCTCACGACCGCGATGCAGTTCCTGGCCGGAGGGCCGAACGATTCACGGGCGATGGTGAACCCGGATACGAACGGGCTGACGTTCTACCAGACGGACGAGAACATCACGAAGAAATATTATTCCAAGCTTAACGATATGTACAACGAAGGCTTGGTCGATAAAGAAGCATTCGTGATGAACTACGACCAATATTTGGCCAAACTGTCGAGTGGACGCGTGCTCGGGATGTTCGACCAATCGTGGCAGTTCCAGGATGCGACGGCCGCTTTGAAGCAGCAGGGCAAGCTGGACCGCATGTACGCTCCGCTGCAGCTGACGTTCGACGACAGCATCAAAGGCGACTATCTCGATACGCCGACGATGAACTACGGCTTCGGCTTCGGGATTTCGATCAACTGCAAAGACCCTGTCCGCGCCATCGAGTTTGCCGACTTCATGGCCAGCGACGAGATGCAAACGCTTAAAAACTGGGGCGTAAAAGACGAGGACTACAAAGTCAACGACAAAGGCCGCTTTTACCGGACCCAGGAGCAGCGCGATTTCTTCAAGGTCAAAGAAAACTTCAAGAACTGGAGCGGAGAGGTGCTGTATTTCTGGCCGGGCTCATCGGGCACGCTGCCGGACGGCAACAACTACGATCCGGGCTTTCAGCCGGAGGAGATCGCTGCGGATTATACGGATACGGATAAGGCGATTCTCAAATCCTACGGCGTTCAGACGTACGCGGACCTGTTCAATCCGCCGAATTTGAAGCGGAAATATTTCCCGATTTGGAGCATCGAGCTTTCCGACAAGGCCAAGGTGTTTGATCAAAAATTAAACGACATTAACAAAAAATTTCCGCCGCAAATGGTCGTCGCCAAGTCCAAGGCCGATTTTGACAAAAGCTGGAGCGACTACGTAGGCACGGTGAACAAGCTGGATGTCAAGGGTTGGATGGACGAATTGACGCAAAAGGTGAAGGATCGCCAGGAAAAGTGGAAATAAGGGATTGAAAAGTTCGGCGCAGGGCCAGGCCGCTCGGGGCATCCCTGCGCCGATTCGCATTTTGTCAGGAGGGGAAGGGAACACATGGATGTAGTTACCGAACGCACTGCAGGCAAGCCCAAGGCGGACAAAGCCGGCAAGGCCGGAACGGTCTGGAAAAGAATAAAGCAGCAAAAATTGCTGCTGCTGATGTCCGTGCCTTTTGTCGCCTACGTCATCCTGTTCAACTATGTGCCGATCTGGGGATGGCTGATGGCGTTCCAGAATTACAAGCTGGGCAGCTCTATTTTGCACAACGAGTGGACGGGGTTGGATCATTTCCGGGAATTGTTTCAGGATGAGGCTTTCTTCCGCATTATCCGCAATACGCTGGCGATGAGCGTCATTAATCTCGTATTCGGCTTCGTCAGCTCGATCGCTCTGGCTCTTATGCTGAACGAGGTGCGGCAAGCTTTTTTCAAGAGGATCGTGCAGACGGTCAGCTATCTTCCGCATTTTATTTCGTGGGTCGTTGCGGCGAACCTGATCATTACCATGCTTTCTCTGGACGGCATCGTCAATGGGCTTCTGCTGAAGCTGCATATCATTCGGGAGCCGATTCTGCTGCTGTCCCAGCCGCACGCGTTCTGGTGGATCATCGGAGCTTCCAACGTATGGAAGGAAGTGGGCTGGAGCGCCATCATTTATTTGGCTGCGATGTCCATGATCGATCCGGCGCTGTACGAGGCTGCGAGCATGGACGGGGCCGGCCGTTTCCGCAAAATGTGGAGCATTACGCTGCCCGGGATCCGGCCGATTATCGTCATTTTGCTGATTATGAGCATCGGGCACATTCTGGATGCCGGATTCGAGCAGCAGTACTTGATGCAAAACAGCATGGTGACGGATTACGCGGAAACGATCGATATTTTCGTCCTGAAATACGGCATTAATTTATCCCGTTATTCGTTCGCTACAGCGGCGGGGATTTTCAAAACTGTGATCAGCATCGTTTTGCTGATGGCCGCGAACCAGGCCGCAAAGCGGTTGGGCCAGGAGAGGCTTTATTAATTTTTGTGGAGAGGTGCGACTATGAATCCAGCGATGGCAAGCCTGAAAAAAAGAGGATTCGGAGACATCCTCTTCGATATGGTGAATGCGCTGCTTCTGCTCTGCATTCTGGTAGTCACTTTGTATCCGTTCGTCAATACGGCTGCGGTGTCGCTCAATCAGGCGACGGATACGACGCTCGGCAGCACGTTCTTGTGGCCGCGCAAATTTACGCTTTACAATTACGAGTCGATTTTTAAAGATAATACGATCTACCACGCCTTTCTCATCTCCGTGCTGCGCACCGTAATCGGAACGGTTACAAGCGTCTTTTGTACGGCGATGCTCGCGTATACGATCAGCCGCAAAGATTTTGTGCTGCGCCGGGCGATTTCCATGATTTTTGTGTTCACGATGTATTTCAGCGGCGGTCTGATTCCAGTCTACATGCTGATGAAAAATTTGCAGCTGACCAATTCGTTCTGGGTGTACATCGTGCCGGGGCTCGTCGGAGCCTTCAACCTGATCGTCATCCGCTCGTTTATCGAAGGGCTGCCGGAAAGCCTGGTCGAGTCGGCCAAAATGGACGGAGCGAACGACTTCACGGTGTTCATCCGCATCATCCTTCCGCTCAGTATGCCGGCTATCGCTACCGTCGCCCTGTTCGTCGCGGTCGGGCAGTGGAACAGCTGGTTCGATACGTTTTTGTACAATTCGTCCAAAATCAACCTGTCCACGCTGCAGTACGAGCTGATGAAAAAGCTGCAGTCCGCGAATCTGAGCATCGGCGGGTCGGCGACGTCCGCGTTCGCCAACAGCAAAAACGCCTCCGCCAACATGGTGACGCCGACTTCGGTCCGCGCCGCCATTACGATGCTTGCGACGGTGCCGATTCTCGTCGTGTATCCGTTTTTGCAAAAATATTTTGTCAAGGGGCTCACGCTTGGCGGGGTAAAAGAGTAGAAAAGGAGAGGTTGGCATATGCTGCAAATGAAAAATAACGGTACCGTCCTCTTTCAGGGGGACAGCATTACGGACTGCGGCAGGGACCGCAGCGACGGGGCGAGCTTGGGTCACGGCTATGCGTATTTGGTAGCCGCCGAGTTCCGCAGGAAATACCCGGACAAGCAAATATCGATTCTGAACCGGGGAATAGGAGGGGATCGCGTCGTCGATCTGGAGAAGCGGTGGGAAGCGGATTGCCTGCGCCTCAATCCTTCGTGGGATATCCGTATTGATCGGCATCAACGATACGTGGAGACGATACGACCGGCAGGAGCCGACTGCTGCCGAAGCTTACTACGAGGGCTACCGGAGGCTGCTGGCCCGCGCTAAAGAGCATACGGACGCCGAAATCGTCCTTCTGGAGCCGTTCGTGCTGCCGCATCCGAAGGACCGCAAACAGTGGAGGGAGGACCTCGATCCCAAAATTCAAGCGGTCCGCGAATTGGCTAGGGAGTTCCGCACCAGCTACGTTCCGCTGGACGGCCTGTTCGCCGCAGCCTGCGCCAAGACAGCGCCCGCATATTGGGCGGAGGACGGCGTCCATCCGACTTTGGCCGGGCACGCGCTGATCGCGGACGCATGGATGCGGACGATGGAGCGCGGCTAGGAGTCTGTCCGATGACCCACGTAGAAGGTTAATGCACAAAAGTAACTCCGTCGGACAGACTCCCTGGAGTCTGTCCGATGACCCACGTAGAAGGTTAATGCACAAAAATAACTCCGTCGGACAGACTCCTAGATGGAAGAAGCCGCTTAAGAGCGGCCGGCTGGTTGTTGACAGACCCACAGGCCAGAGCCTGTGGTCGACCGACCGCCGTCATGCAGTGCAACACCGCGCGCTGGGAGCTGCGCGCGGTGCGAATAGTCCGCCTGGCCGGGCGGTGCGGTGCGAAGAAAACCTGCAAAAATACATCTTTTTGTCGGTGATACAGCGGTCGCGAGACAATTCCTGCAATTGTGCAGGCTTTTTGCCGAGCGCAGGGCCTCAGATTCATTTTCATCGAAAATTCCTGCACTTTCGCAGGCTTTTCGCCAAAATGAGCCTTTTTTTCAGAAAAAGCCTGCACTTTCGCAGGCTTTTCCTTTGCCAAGCAACCTCAAGCCCCCCCTCCCCCACTGTACAGCACAAACTACTTGCTGGGACAGGCGCGGGGTTGGGGAGCACGTCTGCGCACCCTCTCCAGCTCCTCAAACCATGTTGGAGCGCTGTCACTTTCTCGGGCTATCTGCCTGCTGTTCTTATTTTTAAGGGCGGCCGGCTTTTTCTGTTTTTCCTGCATTTCCCCATTTTAATGCCCACTTTTCCATTTCTTTTAATGCCGATTGGAAGTCCCTCCCTTTTTCCGTGAGAGAGTATTCTACGGTTACAGGTACGGTTGGGAACACTTCCCGCCGGACGATGCCGTTATGTTCCAGGTGGCGCAGTGCATCCGTCAGAGACTGGGTTTTGATGACGGCTACTTTTCGCTGCAGCTGTTTAAAGCGTGCCGGGCCTTTGCATAGTTCATCGATGATCATGAATGCCCATTTGGCGCCAAGTATTCGCAGTACGTCGCAGATTGGGGTGCTTTCCGCAGGTTCCTCCATCAACTCGTTCAAGCGATCATCCCCTTACAAAAAGTTAGTTAGTCAAAATATCAGGACTATATCCAAATACTTTGCCTTCTTACATTATGATAGCGGCATTATTATAATGTCAATAAAAGCGGAGCCATACCAAAAGTATTGGCGGAGAGGACTGATAACCATGAATCGGATGTACATTTATCTTCTTACGTTAGGCGTGTTTTTGACAGCGACTTCAGAGTTGGTCGTGGCCGGAATTCTGGGTGTCATTGCCGCCGATATGCGCATTTCCATCGCCCAAGCCGGGCAATTCGTAACCGCATATTCGCTGGCGTTTGCGATAGGCACCCCTATTCTCGTTACTCTCACAGCACGGATGGGGCGCAAAAGAGTGCTGGCAAGCGCCCTGATTATTTTTATCGCCGGGTGCCTGGTTTCTTTCGCAAGCTCGCACTATTTGATCCTGATGATTTCCCGAATCATTCTTGGCTTGAGCTCGGGCATGTACCTCGTTGTGACGTTCGGCTCGGTTGCCAAATTGGTTCCTCCCGAAAAAATCGGCGGCGCAATCGGCACGGTTGTTCTTGGCTTCAGCAGCGCCATGGTGTTGGGCGTACCGCTGGGCATCGCTATTGCCAACTGGATGAATTGGCAGGTCATTTTCGTTATCCTGGGTGCTGCCAGCTTGCTCGTTCTGATCGGAATCGTCCGCCTGCTTCCCGAGATTGAAGGGGATGCTCCGGTATCGTTCAAGCAGCAATTTGCCATACTGGGAAATTCCGTTATCGTCAGCGGGCTGCTTTTCGTCTTTTTCAGGGAAACGGGGGGCTCGGTCATGTTTACGTATTTAACTCCGTTTTTGCAAACCGTCTTCCACATGAAAATGTCCGGCATTGGCCTGTTGATGCTGACTTTGGGCATTGTCGGCGCGATCGGCTCGCGGCTTGGCGGGTATGGAGTCGATAAGTGGGGGGCCGTTCGGGTAATTTCTTGCGGTCTAGCCGTTCATGTCGCAGCCCTCGCTTTGCTGCCTGTGTTTGCGGCGTCGCAGGCTGTCGGACTCTTTTTGATAACCGTTATGATGACCGCCATGTTTGTGACCGGGCCAGCGATTCAAACCTATTTTATTCAACAGGCTCCGCAGTCGTCCAATTTCGTGCTCAGCCTGAATACGTCGGTCATTCATCTCGGTTTGGCGAGCGGAGCGGGGGCGGGAGGACTGCTGGCCGATTCCGCTTCCACGGTTTTATACCATCCCTGGGCCGCCGGTTTTATGATAGCGCTGGGACTTGTGATTGCCGCCGTTTCGTTTTCATTGAGCAGAAGGAACAGTAGTGCAAAAATGGCATAAAGCTGGCCGGACTATCCGGGCTGCCCGGGAAACTCGGTAATCAGTTATCCGTCCGAAGGCGGTAAAGCCGCCTGCGAAGTAGCTTGGCCGCCCGCAAAGCCTGCAAAAGTGCAGGCTTTTTCGATGGAAACGGCCCGTTCTGGCTAAAAACCTGCGAAAGTACAGGAATTTCCGCTGAAAGTGAATCTGAGTCCATATAATCGGTGAAAAGCCTGCACTTTTGCAGGAATTGTTCGTGGCCAGCGTTCAAGGACAGAAATTCCTGTATTTTTGCAGGTTTTCTTTGTGCAGCCAACCAGATTCCGGCTATTGCCTTTGACTTGGGGGGCAAAAGTCTGCGAATGCACAGATCCCAGCGCACGCAGAAGCATCGCATGACGGCGGTCAGCGCACGGCGTTTTTATCCTGTCGAGCCTGCCGAATAGTTAACAGCAGAAAATGGTGTTATTCAGCACTTCGTTATGCTAAAATTAGCATAATGCAATAATTCATACATGAATTATTATTGAATATTTGAAAGCGGATTCAGAAGGCGTGGGGTTGCGTGATCAGACGGTCGTTGATGCTTAGATGGAATAACATCCGCTTGCGGAACAAGCTTTTGATTTTGTATTTTGTCGCCGTGTTTGTCCCCGTCATTTTTACGAATGCGGCTTTTTACGGGATTACGGCCGAAAATGTGAAAGCGCAAAAAGTGTCCGATTTGCAGCGTGCGCTGGAAAAAAACAGGGACAGCTTCCGCAAAGTCATGGACGGTATTATCGGGATCACCTCGGTGTTGTACACGGACAGTGTGCTTAGCGACGCGCTAGATAAGCGTTATGCAAACACGAACGAGATGCTCACCGCCTACAACTCAATTATGAACAACTCGTTAAACCGGTATGTTCCGATCAATAAACAGTTTTACAACGCATATTTGTACACGAATAACGAGACGCTGATCAGCTCCGGCGTGCTCAGGTTTATCGACAAGCGGACGGAGAACGAGGAATGGTTGAGGCGCTTGCAGGCGAGTCCGGTCATTGGAGAGTTACAAATTTACACGAACAAGTATGAAAGCGCTGTTTCCCCGCAGGATGCGATCAAACCGGGGCAGCCGTATCTCAGCGTCATTCGGAAGCTGGATTTTTTCCGCGGAAGCGAGTCGTACACCAAGCTGCTGAAAATCGATATCCTCCCGCAATTCGTCAAAGATACGCTGCAGGACAGCTCCTTTCAGGGCAAAATATTTTTGGTGAACGGAGAGGGGACTGTCGTTTACGCTTCGAGCGAGAGCGATGTCCCGTTGGAGCGGCAGATGAAGGATAAGGAAAGCCTGGTCATCGCGAGCTCTTTCGACAACGTGAACTATTTGAAAGGCTGGCAGATGATCGGGATTTATCCGCAGGGGCAATTGGTGGGAGCACTGCAGCAATCGCGCTTGTCCTTCGTGTACTTGACATGTGCTAACCTGCTCGTGCCCAGCTTGATCATTATGTTCCTCTCTCGTTCGCTGAACTCGCGCATCGTGCTGCTGTGGAAGCAGATGAAGCTCGTGAAAAATCAGAACTTCAACCCGGTCCGCGTGGAACAGGCCAACGATGAAATCGGTCAGTTGACCGAAGAATTCAACCGCATGACCGTGCAGATCAGCGAACTGATCCGGGACGTGTACGTGGCGGAGCTGGACCGCAGGCAGGCGCAGTTGAACGCGCTGCAGAGCCAGATCAACCCGCACTTTCTGTTCAATACGCTGGAAACGATCCGCATGAACAGCATCGTCAAAAACGAGCCGGAGACAGCGGCCGTCATCAAGCGGCTGGCCCGCAGCTTCCGCCGGACGCTGACATGGGGCAACGATTCGATACCGATCCGCGAGGAGATGGAATTCATTCTGGACTTTCTGGAAATTCAGAAATTCCGTTTCGAGCACCGGCTGTCCTACGAGCTGGATATCGATGAGGGGGCGCTGTCCGTATGCGTGCCGAAGATGAGCATATTGCCTATCGTCGAGAACGCATGCATTCACGGCATTGAAAACCTGGAAAAGGCCGGGCTGATCCGGGTCGCCGCCCGCTGCCAGGACGGCTGCGTCTGCTTCGAAGTGTCCGACAACGGCGCCGGCATGGATGCGGAGAGGGTGGAGGAGCTCCTCGGATCGATCAGAGGCGATGCGGATTCAGGCGACCACGTAGGATTAAAAAATGTGTATGACCGGCTTAAGCTTTATTACGACGAAGACTTCAGCTTGACGTTTGCGTCGGAGCCGGGCAAGGGAACTACGGTGAAGCTGCGGTTTCCGGTCCGCCGCCCGGCCGGTCATGAGGAATCCGTACCCGTAAGGAGGAATTTGCATGTATAGAACGCTTCTTGTAGAAGACGAGCGCAAGATGAGAGAAGGCTTGAAACGCATCGTTCCCTGGCAGGAGCACGGTTTTGACTTGTGCGGCGATGTAGAGAACGGGCGCGAGGCGCTTGCTTTTATCGAGCAGGAGAAGCCGGATTTGGTCATTACCGATGTGCGCATGCCGGTTTTGAACGGGCTGGAGCTGATGATGGAGGTATCCGGCCGCATCGACTGCCAGTTCATTTTCATCTCGGGGTTCAGCGAATTCGATTATGTCAAGGTGGCCCTTCGCTACGGGGCGATCGATTATTTGCTGAAGCCGCTCGACGAAGATCAGCTTGTCGAGGCGCTGACGCGGGCCAGACAGCGGCTTGACCGGGAAGCGCTCCTGTCTCCTGCTCCCGTTTCACCGGCCTCCGCCAGCGGGGCGGTAGACGAAGTCATCTCGTACGTCCGCGACAAGTACAGCAGCCACATTACGATCAAGGAGATCGCCGGCAAACTGTATATGCACCCCATTTATTTGGGCCAGTTGTTTAAAAAGAAGACGGGCGTCTATTTCAACGATTTCGTCCATCAAACCCGGATCGAAGAAGCGCAGCGGCTGCTCCACTCAACGACGAAAAAAGTGTTCGAAATCGCGCTGCAGGTCGGCTATAGCGACACCGACTATTTCGTCCAGCAGTTCAAAAAAGCGACGGGCTGCACGCCTTCCCAATACCGGATCGGCATCGGCTGAGCGAGCGCGGCGGCCAAGGGCAGGGGGAGTGAATATGAAAAAAAGAGCGCTTTCAGCATGGTTGGCTCTATCGTTGCCGGTGTTTTTTCTAAGCGCATGCGGTCAGGGAGCGGCTCCCGCCGAGCCCTGGAAACAAGCGCCCGTCACCTTCACTTATTTTCTCAACGCCCCGGGAGATCCCGTGCCTGAGCATACCAAGCTGGGGGACATAATTGCGGCAAAAACGGGCGTGACCATCGCCTATGAGCGCATCGTCGGCGAAATCGAGCAAAAGCTCGGCGTCATGATCGCCGGCGGCGATTATCCGGACCTCATCTACGGCGGCGATAAAATGTTTATTTTGATCGACGCGAAAGCGCTGATTCCGCTGGAAGATTTGATTGAAGCCCATGCGCCGAACATCAAAAAAATTTACGGTCCGTACTGGGACCGCATCAAGGCCGCGGACGGGCACATTTACGCACTCCCTTTCGGCGTGCCGGCCGGTCAGCCGAGCCGGACGATCAATGCGGCTTTTTGGGTGCAGAAGAAAGTATTGAAAGAGGCCGGCTATCCGTCAATCAAGACGTTCGACCAATATGCGGAGCTGCTTAAACATTACGCCAAGCGGCACCCCCGGACCGAGGACGGAGCGGCAACGATTCCTTTTGAAATATTGACCTACGATTCCCGCAATTTCACGCTTACGACGGCGATGCAGTTTTTGGCAGGGGGGCCCAACGATTCGCGCGCGATGATTAATCCCGGGACGAATGAGCTGAATTTTTACCAAACGGACGAAAACATCACCAAACGCTACTACGCCAAGCTAAACGAAATGTTTAACGAGGGATTGATCGACAAGGAAGCGTTCGTGATGAACTACGATCAATATTTGGCCAAGCTGTCCAGCGGCCGGGTGCTCGGGATGTTCGATCAATACTGGCAGTTTCAGGATGCGCAAATGGTGCTGAAGCAGCAGGGGAAATGGGACGAGATGTACGCGCCGCTGCAGCTCACCTTCGATGAGGGCGTGAGGGCGGATTATTTGGATACGCCGATGATGAATTACGGCTTCGGCTTCGGCATCTCAATCAACTGTGCCGATCCGGTCCGCGCCATCGAGTTTGCCGATTTCATGGCCGGCGAGCAGTCGCAGGTGATGCGGCGCTGGGGCGTGCAAGGCGAGGATTACATGGTAAACGCACAGGGGCGCTTTTACCGTACGGAAGAGCAGCGGGCTTTCTTCAAAAGCAAGGAGAACCGGAACAGCTGGAGCGGCGACATTCTGTACTTTTGGCCGGGATCGTCGGGCACGATGCCGGACGGCAACAGCTACGATCCGCAAACCCAGCCGGAGGAAAAAGCGGCCGATTACAGCAACGCGGACAAAGAGCTGCTGAAGGCGTACGGCGTTTCGTCCTACGAGGAGCTGTTCAACCCGCCTGATGCGAGGCGCAAATATTTTCCGGCCTGGAGCATCGAGCTTTCCGCCAAAGGCAAAGTGTTCGAGCAAAAGCTGAAAGATATCAACAAAAAATATCCGCCGCAAATGGTCGTAGCCGGCTCGCAGGACGAATTTGAAAAGCTCTGGAGCGAATACGTCGAAAGCGTCCGGCACCTTGATGTCCAGGGCTGGCTGGACGAGCTGAAGCGGAAAATAACGGAGCGCCAGGAAAAATGGTGAAGCCCGCTGAGCGTCCCGGCCCGGTCCGGCCTGGGGATCGGGAGTCTGTCCGGCGGAGCCCCTGCCGAGTTCATCCGGCAGTCTCTTAGCTCCGCCGCTGCAGCGCCTGATACTGCCTTGGCGGAAGGCCGACGATCTTTTTGAACGTGCGGATGAAGTTCGAATAGTCGTTGAAGCCCGCCTGCTGGCAGGTGTCGGTCACGGTGCAGCCCTTGCGGAGCAGCAGCTTGGCTCTGGCGATGCGCTTGAACAAGATGTGCTCGTGAATCGTACTGCCCGTATGCTTCTTGAACAGCCGGCACAAGTAAGAGCGGTTCATGAACACGACGTGTTCCAGTTGTTCCAGGGACAGATCCTGCTCCAAATTCTCGTCGATGTAGGCGAGGAGCGAGATCAATTTGTCGGGCATCATCGTCTGCTCGTCCTGCTTGTCCTGGCCCTGGAAGACGCGGTTGATGAAAACGAGCAGTTCAATGAAAGCGGATACGTACAAAATATCCGAGCCTGCGGGGGCATTCGGACGGCTTAATGTTTCCATGCGTTCGTACAGCTTCATAATGGTATCGATCTGCTGGGGCGTCAGCCGCATGCGGTTCCGTTCGCCGGAAGGCCGGTTCGCAAAGCAGTCAAGCAGCTCAAAGCCCGGGGAACTGAACTGCCCGATCAGCTTCGGATTGAAGTGGATGACGATCACCTCGTACCTCTGCCTTTTGGTCTGAAAATTCGCCCTGTGCAGCTCGCTGCTGTTCATGATGAGCAGATCGCCGTATTGCAGCGGATACACCTGTTTTTCTATAAAATAATGGACTTGGCCTGTCAGGAAAAAGTAGATTTCGTACAAATCCTGATGCATATGGAATTCGAAAGGAGTCGGGTCATACGTAACGGAATGCCTGAAATTGATCGACTGCTGCAAATTGCGGTAAAGCTCTTGCATCGGCACTGTCCTCCAAAAAAATGTGAAGTCAAAAAAAGCAAGTTAATGCCCAATTATTGCAAAGAATACGGTTTTATTATACTGCAAAATAAGGGTAAGCGATACTGAATTACGACTTTCATATGGGTTTCCAAAATAAGGGAGGCATTCATAAGGATGAAACTTTCTGTATTCACGGTTTCCGTACCGGATTTAACGCCGGAGCAACTGGCTAAAGCGGCAAAAGCCGCGGGTATCGACGGCATCGAGTGGCGCTACAAGGAAGTGCCGGCCGGCGCGGCGGAAGAAAAGCCTTCTTTCTGGAGAAATAATTTGTGCTCCATCGACCCCGCATCTTCGGATGAGGAGCTTGAGCGCTTTCGTCTGGCGGCTGCCGAGCACGGGCTTGTCAATTTGAGCGTTACGCCGTACTTGACCTGCGGGGATGTCGCGGGTACCGAGCGGGTCATGCAGGTCGCCAAGCGTCTGGGCGCGGGCTTTATCCGCGTCGGCGTTCCGGGATACGACGGCAGCCGCAACTACAATGACTTATTCAGCGAAGCCGTGAATTATTTGCATCATGTGCAGGAGCTTTCCCGGCAGTACGGGGTCAAAGGGCTCATCGAGATTCACCACAAAACGATAGCGCCAAGCGCGGGACTGGCTCACCGCCTCGTCTCCGGCTTTCATCCGGACGCGATCGGGGTGCTGCATGATGCGGGCAACATGGTGCACGAAGGTTTTGAAAATTTCCGCATGGGCCTTGAGCTGCTTGGGCCGTATTTGGCTCACGTGCATGTCAAGAACGCCAAGTGGCTGCCGAGCGGCGAGCGCCGGGACGGCGTAGAGCTGTGGCATAGCGATTGGGCGCCGCTGGATGAAGGGATCGTCAACTGGAAGCTGCTGCTCGACGACCTTAAAGCAGTGGGCTACGACGGCTACCTCGGCATCGAGGATTTCAGCTCGCAATTCCCGTCCGAGGAAATGCTGCTGAACTTTTCGCGCAAAGTTAACGGATGGCTTGGGGCATAAACATTTATCGAGTAAGCGCTTGGCTTAAGGCGGCATTGCCTTGGCCGGGCGCTTTTTGTTGTTTTGCGGCCCGTCATGTTGCGATAGTCCAGCCATTTTGTGTAAGATGAAATACAGATAATAACAGCGATGAGAGGTGCGCCGCGCAGCTGGCTCGCAAACCGCCTTGGCTTACGCCGGTGCGGTCGCGGAGACATGAATGGAGATGAGTGGGTGAAATGGAAGGCTTGAAGCAGTTTCTTGCGAATTTAACGGTGCGAAGGTTTCTGATTCTTGGCATTATATGCTTGCTGCTGTTCAGCATCAGGGATATGATGAATTTGGTTCTTCTGACTTTTTTGATCGCCTACATCATGAACAGTCTTCAAAGATCGCTTTCCAAATTTTTAAGCAAGTATATGGTGATCAACAGCAAGGTCATCATCATTTTGCTGTACGCGGCCGTAGTCACCGGACTTGTGTTCGCGATCGCGACTTACTTGCCGAAAGTGCTGCACCAAATCAAGCAATTGAAAGATATATTAACGGGATTAACGAGTTTGCCCGCGCCTGAAGACGAGTTTTTGCGGTATTTGTACAAAACGGTGAAGGATTTGGACATTCAGTCCTATGTCAAGCACGGGTTCGAATACATTTTGCGAATCAGCAACTGGAGCACGACTTTTCTGCTCGCGATGGTGCTGAGCCTCGTCTTTATTTTGGAAAAAACGAGAATCGTCGGGTTTACCTCCCGCCTGAAAACGAGCAAGATCGCCTGGCTGTATAACGAACTGGAGTTTTTCGGCAAAAAGTTCATGCTCTCCTTCGGCAAAGTGATCGAGGCGCAAATTTTGATCGCGCTGTTCAATACCGGTTTTACGATCATTGTCTTGTGGATTTTCGGGTTTCCTTACCTGTTCGCGCTTTCGATCATGATCTTTCTGCTAAGTCTGATTCCGGTGGCGGGCTTCATCATTTCGCTGATCCCGCTGAGCATTATCGGATACAACATAGGCGGGCTGACGATGGTCATCTACGTGCTGATCATGATCGCCGTGCTGCACGTTTTGGAAGGCTACCTGCTGAATCCGAAGCTGATGTCGTCCAAAACGAATCTCCCGATGTTCTACACGCTGATCGTCCTTCTGTTCTCCGAGCACTACATCGGGATATGGGGCCTGATCCTGGGCATTCCGATTTTCGTCTTTTTGCTGGACATCCTGGACGTCGATACGAAAAAATGACCGGATGGCCGCGGGAGGTTCGCGGGCCCGCGGGCAGGTCGATGAGAGACCTGCCTGCGGGGCGAGCACTTGGCCATGCCCGGCGGCAGGCGGCTCGTGGAAGGCCGGCCCAAGGGGCTGCGATAAGGCCCCGGGGCCGGCCGTAAAGCCGCGGCTGCTAGGCGTAAAAGCGTAAAAGCGTAAAAGCGTAAAAGCGTAAAAGCGTAAAAGCGTAAAAGCGTAAAAGCGTAAAAGCGTAAAAGCGTAAAAGCGTAAAAGCGTAAAAGCGTAAAAGCGTAAAAGCGTAAAAGCGTAAAAGCGTAAAAGCGTAAAAGCGTAAAAGCGTAAAAGCGTAAAAGCGTAAAAGCGTAAAAGCGTAAAAGCGTAAAAGCGTAAAAGCGTAAAAGCGTAAAAGCGTAAAAGCGTAAAAGCGTAAAAGCGTAAAAGCGTAAAAGCGTAAAAGCGTAAAAGCGTAAAAGCGTAAAAGCGTAAAAGCGTAAAAGCGTAAAAGCGTAAAAGCGTAAAAGCGTAAAAGCGTAAAAGCGTAAAAGCGTAAAAGCGTAAAAGCGTAAAAGCGTAAAAGCGTAAAAGCGTAAAAGCGTAAAAGCGTAAAAGCGTAAAAGCGTAAAAGCGTAAAAGCGTAAAAGCGTAAAAGCGTAAAAGCGTAAAAGCGTAAAAGCGTAAAAGCGTAAAAGCGTAAAAGCGTAAAAGCGTAAAAGCGTAAAAGCGTAAAAGCGTAAAAGCGTAAAAGCGTAAAAGCGTAAAAGCGTAAAAGCGTAAAAGCGTAAAAGCGTAAAAGCGTAAAAGCGTAAAAGCGTAAAAGCGTAAAAGCGTAAAAGCGTAAAAGCGTAAAAGCGTAAAAGCGTAAAAGCGTAAAAGCGTAAAGGCGTAAAGGCGTAAAGGCGTAAAAGCCATAAAGCTTTAAAGGCGTAAAGCTCAAGGCTGTTAAAGACGCAAACCGCAAACCACAAAACCACAAAACCACAAAACCACAAAACCACAAAACCACAAAACCGTAAAAGACCGCAAACCGGGGTCATCTTTGCCCCTCAGGGGAGCGCCTAATTTTGACGCGGCCGCTCTTTTCCAACCCGCGCCCCTCATGGCTCGGACTGCGGTGCTGCACGGCTGGGGCCTGAGGCGGCTTGGCAAGCCGGGCCAGGGAGAAAGCCTGCAAAAGTGCAGGCTTTTTTCACAAAAAAGGTCCATTTTGGCGAAAAGCCTGCGAAAGTGCAGGAATTTCCGACGAAAATGAACCTGAGCCCATGCGCAGGGTGGAAAAACCTGCACAATTGCAGGAATTTTTCGCTGCTGGCGGATCAACGAGCAAAAGCCTGCACAATTGCAGGAATTTTTCTCTGCCGGCGGATCAACGAGCAAAAACCTGCACAGTTGCAGGTTTTCTCAGCGCAGCCAGGCAGAGACTGTGCTATCGGCTCTGGTGCGGGGGTTCCTCAACAGCCTGATCATTGCAGGCAGGAATGTATCGCTCGCTGCGAACGCATCAAGGAGCGAAAAGCTGCGCTTTAGCGGGTTTTTTGAGGATGCCGGTACCGTCTTGGCCGCCCCTTCTACTGGGGTTTATCGGACAGACTCCAGGCCAAGACCTGAACAAGCTGAATATCGAACATTCAAAGTCACTCGAAACCCGAGTGACTTTTTTCATAATTTTTTTACACAAAACATATTCACAAGATAGGATTCGCGTGCTATGATATGTAACAGCAAAATATTTCGTGTACGAAATATTAGAGTGCGAAATATATCGATGGCAACATAAGGGGGGAATGAATTGGATTCAGTGAGAGAGCTTGCGACAATTATTATGAAACTTCATAAATTGCGCATGGCTTTGCTGCTTCGGGAATTGAAGGATATAGAACTGACGGGACCACAGCTGTTTATATTGAGGGAATTATTTTTAAATGAGCCCCGCAAGCTGAGCGACCTTGCGAAGTCGGTAGGTTTAAGCAACAGCACGGTATCGGGGATCGCGGATCGTCTGGAACGGAACGGCCTGATCGAACGGCAAAGAGATGAGCAGGATCGCCGCATCGTCTGGATTCGGACGACGAACTTTTGCCAAAGTTTCAAAAAGGATCGTCTGGAAACGATTAACGGCGAGTTATATGCCGGTATTGAAGCCGCATTTACACCGGAGCAAATCGATATGTGCAAAGATGTGTTAACAAAGATGATGGAACATTTAGAGAAAAAGCTGGAGGGAACGGAATGAATAGAAAAATCATATTGATCGTTATTCTCGTCATTATGGTGTTGAGCGGCGGGGGTATCGGAGGCTACTACTGGTATCAAGGTGCGAATTTCGTCACTACGGACGATGCCCGCATTGCCGGAGACATTTACCGGGTGATGCCTCGTATTTCGGGTAAAATCAATACGCTCGGCGTCAAAGTGGGCGATACGGTTGTAGCCGATCAAATCGTCGGTCAACAGGATATTACGAATTTATCGAACAGCCTGCTCGATCAGGCGGCGCTGCGCGCTCCTATCGGCGGTACGATCATTCAAACTGCCGCCAAAGTCGGCGAAGTCGTTTCGCCGGGACAGTCCGTTGCCATGATCGTAGATAAAAATGCGCTATATGTTTCGGCCGATATCGAAGAAACGAAAATCAAGAAGATCAAGGTCGGCCAGCCGGTAACGTTTACTCTGGATACATATGCCGGAAAGGAATTCCAAGGCAAAGTGTATGAAATCGGCCAGGCAACGGCGTCCACGTTCTCATTGCTGCCTTCCACAACGACAAGCGGCAATTTTACAAAAGTTACTCAACGCATGAACGTAAAGATATCCATCGACGATCATCAGGGACTCGATCTGGCTCCCGGCATGAATGCTGCAATTAAAATCCATATCAAAGGGGAGTAAGGTGAGCACCCATGAAAAAACATTTGAATGTTATGTTATCGATAAGCGTACTTGCCGGAGCCATGATGATGGTCAGCGGCTGCGGAAGCGCACCGACGAACGCCGCTTCCTCTGACGTGCCGAGCGTCAAAGTGATCACTCTCGGAAGCACGGCTGCAGCCGGAGCAAGCGGGAAGCTCGCTGCCGACCAGACGGTGCAGGTCGTATCCAAAATCAGCGGCAAAATCGCCAGCGTAGCTGTCGAGGAAGGCGCCAAAGTGAAAAAGGGCGACGTGCTCGTGCAGCTCGATACGGACGATCTGACGCAGCAGCTGGACCAGGCGCAGGCCGGGCTGACCGCTTCGCAAGCGAAGCTGGCGGATACGGAAGCCGGGGCGCGCTCCCAGGACATCCAGGCGGCGCAAGCGGCCGTCGAGCAGGCCAAAGCGGCGTCAAGCCAAGCGGCTGCCGGCGTAGCGCAAGCGCAAGCGGCATATGATCTGGTTACGAAAAACTATAACCATGCGAAAAACTTTTTCGATCAGGGCGATGTCACCCAGGATGATCTGGATAAAGTGACTTTGGACTATCAAAAGGCCAAATCGGCCTATGATTCTGCGGTTTCGCAGCAGCAGGCCGCGAGTGCGCAGCTGTCCGGAGCGCAGGCGAAGCTAAGCTTGCTGAAAGAAGGCGCGACGTCCAATACGCTGGAAGCTCTCAAAGCGGATGTGACCCGCACGCAAGCGTCGCTCAATCTGGCGCAAATCGCAGTGAACAATGCGGCTGTCGTCTCGCCGATCGACGGCGTTATCGTCAAGAAAAACGTCAATGCCGGCGAAATGGCGCAAGCAGGGTCGCCTCTGCTGACGGTGGTGAGCATGGATCAGGTGAAAGTCGAAGTCAGCGTGCCTGAGGATATGGTAGGCTCCGTCAAGCAGGGAACCAAAGCGACGGTGCTCGTGCCGAGCATTCCGGGCAAAACGTTCGAAGGAACGGTCACTTTCGTGAGCCCCGTATCCGATACGAACAACAATACGTTCCCGGTTAAGCTGACCGTCGGCAACGCGGACGGAGCGCTGCATGCGGGAGCCGTCGCCAGCGTTGCGTTTGGCGGAAGCGGCGGCGAGAGCCGTTTGGAAATTCCGAAGGCGGCCGTCGTTCAAAAGAACGGCAAGTCGGTCGTTTACAAATTGAGCGGTGATACGGTTCATCCGGTCGAACTGCAGACGGAAGATAAAAATCAGGATTGGGTCTATCTCAAAGGGGACGCGAGCCTGAAAGCAAATGATAAAATCGTCGTAAATCCAGGCGATAAGCTCGCGGACGGCGCCAAGGTGCGCGCCGAGTAAAGGGGGATACGAGCATGTCAGCAACAGCGACCCCTGCAACTGAAGGGCAAGTGGAAGATAAGATCACGGGATACCAGTGGCTTGCCTTGATGGTATTGATTTTGGGCACGTTCCTTGCCATTCTCGACAACAGTTTGATGAACGTTGCATTGCCCAAGCTGATGGCCGTATTCGGCTCCTCGCAAACGGACATCGAATGGGTCGTTACCGGGTACATGCTGGCCTCGGCGGTCGTTGTGCCGATGGGCGGTTTTTTATCCGACCGGTTCGGCTATAAGACGACGTTTTTGTCGACGGTCGTTGCCTTTATTATCGGATCTATTTTATGCGGTGTGGCCTGGAGCGATACGAGCCTCATCGTTTTCAGGATCATTCAAGGCTTGGGCGGAGGCTTCATCATGCCAGTCGGGATGGCGATGCTGTATCAGATCATGCCCCGCAGCAAAATCCAGGTAGCGATGGGCATCTGGGGAATCGCCGCCATGGCGGCGCCCGCGATGGGGCCTACGCTCAGCGGATATTTGGTCGACAACTTCAGCTGGCGCTACTTGTTTTACATCAACGTTCCGATCGGCATTCTGGCGGTGGCTCTGGGTTTTATTATTTTACAGGAGACGCCGAGACGGACAGGGCTCAAGTTTGATTTTACGGGCAGTATTTTATCGATGATCGTCTTCGGTACGCTGCTGCTCGCTTTAACCGACGGCCAGACGGACGGATGGACTTCCTTTTATATTGTCGGCTTGTTCTTTATTTCGTTTTTCAGTTTTGTGCTGCTCATCTGGGTGGAGCTGGGCAAAGAAAATCCGATCATGGATTTCCGGCTGTTCAAAAACTCCGTTTTTTCCCTTAGTACGGCAGCGTCCAGCTTCGTCATGATTTCGATGCAGGGCGGCATTTATTTGATGCCGATTTTCATGCAAAGCGTATCGGGTCTGACGCCGATGCAGACAGGGCTCGTCATGATGCCGCAATCGATTGCGATGGCGTTCATGATGCCGATTGCCGGCAGATTGGTGACCAAGTACGGCATCGTTCCGCTCGGCGTAGTCGGGCTGGCGATTATCGGGTTCAGTACGCTGGAACTGCACGTGCTTTCCCAGCAAACGTCCATGCACTGGATCAGCGGCCTGCTAATTATTCGCGGTATCGGAATCGGCTTATGCATGATGCCGTTGTCTTCCGCAGGGATGAATACATTGCCGAACCATATGATCGGCAGAGCGTCTTCCGTCTCCAACGTCGTTCGGAACGTTATGGCATCACTCGGCATCGCGGTGCTAACAAGCATTATGAGCAACAAATCCACACAGTACGGGACAAAATTCAATGAACTTATTTCTTCCAATTCACCGGCATACGCGGATTTCCAAAGCAATGTCGTGCACCGTTACTTGGAGCTTGGCACCGATACGGGCTCTGCAACCAGCGGCGTGATCGGCGTCCTGTATTCCCTGGTGTCCAAAGAAGCTCTGACCAGAGCGATTACCGATACGCTTGTCATATCTGCCATTCCTGCCTTTCTTTCCATCGTGCTGGTCCTGTTCCTGAGACAGAAGAAAAAGGAGAAGGCGGCGCAGCAAGAAGGCTCTGAAGCTCAACATCATGTTATGGTCGAAATGTAAAACAGCTTAAAGAAGGAAGGAATCTTACCGATGAAAATCCAATTCAAACAAGTTGCGATGACTGTACTTTTGTCCTCCTCCCTGCTCATATCCGGGCTGCCCGCCCTGGCTGACGGTACGGCTTCCGCAGCAGTCGCAGCGCCATTAGCCGCATATGATTTGAACAGCAGCCTGCATGTTTCCGTAGAAGGAGTTTTCAACGAAAAAACATCCTCGGGCGTGCGCCTTGGCGCGGTAATCCGCGTCAACAATACGAGCGATCAAACCGTGCGTATTCCCGACCACGAGCTGCGCCTTGCAACGAGCGACGGCACTGTGTATACGCTGCGTCCGAGCAGCGGCAACGCTCATGGCGTGCAGCCGAACTCCGAGGTGGAATTGACCTATATGAAGGTCATCAACCGCCAAACGGAAGTCAGCCTGACCGATTTGTCACTGGTTGACGTCAACTACGACGTGTATCCGAAGCAGGAGACGACGCTGTTCACTGTACCAGTAGGCGCAACGTCCTGGAACGGCAGCCGCTCTACGTTTCAGGATACAGCCTTGATCAAGGCATGGGGAGATACTTTTGCCATTCCTACTCTTGAATCGGCTTTGACATACAAGCCTGTCGACATCAGCAGAAGCAACACCAATCAAGGGGCCGCTTATTTGGTCAAGCTGTTGGTGGAGAATCCGTCCGAGCAGACGGAAACGGTACCTGCCTTGCAACTGGACGGCAAAAGCAAAACGAACGTATACACAGGCAAGCAAGTAGAAGCAAGCGGTGTAACATTGGAGCCGGGCGAGAAAAAATATATCCACTTCGCCATCAATGCGGAGATGGATACCGTGCTGGAAAGCCTCAACGTGCTGACCCCGGAAACTTTTACGCAAGCAGACGCTTCAGGCAAAACGACAACGTCGAGCTTTAGCGTAGGCAAGCTGAACATTCAACTGCCAGGCGGCAAGCCGGCGGCTGCCAGCTACAAATACGGCGATCCGATTGCTTTTGAAAAGTGGAACTCCGTCATCAATCAAGATCTTAACGTTTCGCTGGTTGAGCTTCATGTGGCGGATAACCATGATCAGGGCAACAAGCTTGCTATCGCCAAGTTTAAATTAAACAACAAAGGGCAAAGTCCTGTTCCGGTTCCCGCTTTCCAAACCGAAATTACGAGCCCGACCGGCTACGATTACGCAGGCGAGAGACAAAAAGATGCGCAGCAAAGCGTAGCGCCCGGAAGCTCCGTCGTCGTCAGCTATGCTTTCGTGCTCCCGGCTTCAGAGACGAGCGACACGTTCGCGATGAAGCTGCAGGACGTGGTTACAGGAGCTGCCGACGGCGGCACTGCGCCGACTTACAAATCGACGATCGCGTCTTACAAAGTTACGGCGCAAGGCAACGAGGACAGTCATAAAATCGGTCTGTATCCATATACTGTGGATATCAAGGGTTCTTCCTTAACGCAAACATGGGCCGTCGGATCAGCGAACAAATTCACGTACCGCTTGTGGCTGTCGCTGGGCATCGAACAAGATTCGAACGTGCTGGTCGGCAAAGACTTCTCCAAGCTGAAATTCGAGCTTGTTGACGGCAGCGGCAGCAGCCTGGGCACGCAGTCGTTCCCGCTGACAGGAACCGGCCGCCTCGTGAGCGGCGATCAGAAGCTGTTCTTTACGAACATCACGACGGATCAAAATGAAAACAATGTCAGTGTCAAAGTATATGAATCGATCGACACGCCGACAGGCGAAGTGGATCGGCTTATTACCGAATTGAAATAAGAGCGGGGGGACCTATCGGGCTGTTTCCATAAAGGTATCAGCAAGTGAGCCGGTCCCGGACGATGCGACAAGACGCCTCCAACACCACGATGCAAGTGGGGATGAGGCGTCTTTTTTTGCGGCGCTGAAGGCGCCCCGAAGCGGCGGGAGCGGTGCGGAGGCGCCGTGGCGGTTCGGGATGGTGGTCGACGACAGATGCCCGTCGAAGGCGTTGCGGTCCGGTGGTCGACGACAGATGCCCGTCGTGGCGTTGAGGTCCGGTGGTCGACGACAGCTTCCCGCCGTGGCGGTTCGGGATGGTGGTCGACGACAGTTGCCCGCCGTGGCGGTACGGTCCGGTGGTCGACGACAACTGCCCGCCGTGGCGTTGCTTGCCGCTGACCGCCGAACAGCTTACTCGCTAAAAATCACCGGCCACGCGCCGAAAACCTGCAAAAGTGCATCTTTTTGCTCGTTGATGCTCTGGCTGGGAATAATTCCTGCAAATCTGCAGTTTTTTTCGCTAATTATCGAGATTGGCCCTGGTTTGATGGGAAATTCCTGCACAATTGCAGGTTTTTCCACTAAACGCCCCGTTTCCGGTGAAAAAGCCTGCACTTTTGCAGGTTTTGGAGTCGGAAGGGGAGACCGCCATGAAGGAAGGGGCAGCACCACTGCTGCTCAGATCGCTGCGTCGTCTTAGGGAGCACCCAACGGGCGACTAGCCCGCAGTTAAACTTATGGTAGCATCATGTAACCGTGGCTTACAGAACGAAATCTGCTTGTCGGACCGTTGGAAGACAAGGTTTTCATGCAAATAACGGTGGAGGCCCAGCGGTGGAGTGCCAGCTGTGAAAGCACAACCGTGGGGGCCAGAAACTTTTGTTGCTGCAGACCCTTTTATGAGTTTGCGCGCGGTGCTGCGCTGCATGACGGCGGTCGGTCGGCCACTTTCATCGTTCCGTGTGAGGGAGGGGCGCAACTTTTTGCGGGTGCGGCTGGTATAATCGAGGTATCGCCTTGGGGCGATGGGAAAAGTAGGGGGTACGAGATGCTCAAGCTTAGTGTATTGGACCACTCTCCGGTTGCGACGGGGACTACGCATAGTGAAGCGATCCGCCAGACGATTCGGCTTGCCGAGGCTGCCGACCGGCTGGGCTACACCCGGTTCTGGGTGTCGGAGCACCATAATTCGCAAGGGCTGGCAGGCTCCTCGCCGGAAGTGTTCATCTCCACGCTCGCTGCCCGTACGAACCGCATCCGGCTTGGCTCCGGAGGCGTCTTGCTGCCGCACTACAGCGCCTACAAGGTCGCTGAGAATTTTCGCTTGCTCGAGGCGCTTTATCCGGGACGCATCGACTTAGGGATCGGGCGTGCGCCGGGAGGCACGCCGCATACGGCCAGCGCGCTGCGGGGCGGCAGCGCGAATCTGTTCGAGGGACTTGACCGGTTCCCGGGTCAAGTCGCGGATTTGGTCCGGTTCCTCACCGATTCGGTGGAACCGGGGCATCCTTTTGAGGGAATCCGCGCCACCCCTTTGGTGGAACGGATGCCCCAGGTGTGGCTGCTCGGCTCCAGCGGGCAGAGCGGGATCTATGCGGCGCAGACAGGCGCGGCGTTCTGCTTTGCGCATTTCATCAACGGAGCGGGCGGACAGAAGGTGACGCGCAGCTACCGCAGCGCATTCCGGCCGTCCTCGCTGAATGTTGTGCCGCAGGCGATGGTCGGCGTCTACGTCGTATGCGCCGAGACGGAAGCGGAGGCGCAGTGGCTGGCGCGGTCGCTGGACCTGCAAATTCTGCGCGTGGAGAAGGGCCAGTTCCACGGCGTCCCGACGCCGGAGGAAGCGACCGCTTTTCCGTATTCCGAGTGGGATCAGACACGGATTCGGGACAACCGCAAGCGCATGATCATCGGCAACCCCGCGCAAGTGCGGGATCGGCTGCTCGCTTTGGCGGCAGACTACCAGGTGGACGAAGTGATGGTCGTGGCGGCAGGGTTTCACTTTGAAACGAGGCTGCGTACTTGCGAGCTGCTGGCGAGAGCGTTCCAATTGGTATGATCGCCGATGCCGCGTCCGGTCCCGGGAGTCAGTCTCAGGAGTTTGCCCGAAGAAGTTGCTATTGTGCATATAGCCGCTCAAGCTGCATAGAATCCGTCATTTCGCATAAGCACGCTGAGCAGCGTTTCGTCAGGCACCGTCCTAACGGCTGCTTCTTTGGGCCTTTTGGTGATCTCGCCGGTTACGACAAAAGCGAGTTCTTCGTTGCCGAACAGCGAGAGCACGCCGAGGAGCGTTTCGTCGGGCACTGTCCTAGCGGCCGCCTTTTTTGGGCCTTTTGGCGATCTCGCCGGTTACGACAAAGGCGAGTTCTTCGTTGCCGAACAGCGAGAGCACGCCGAGCAGCGTTTCGTCCGGCACTTCGCCGGCTTCTTCCTTGGGGACGGTCAGCTCAAGAGCTTGCTGCAGCAGGACGTTGTCCGTTTGATCGGGGTAGGCCTGACGGTACAATTCGGCTGGGTCAAGGCCGCGGTTGACGCACCATTGGGCGAATACGAGAATCATCATCTGCTCATCGCGCTGATAATTGCGGATAATTTGTTGTTCGAGTTCTTTTTGGCTCATAGCGGTTGGACATCTCCTTAGAGTTTTGCGTCAGCAAAACTTTCTTCGTAAGCATTGGCTTCGAGTTTTGCATAGCACAACTTTCTTAGTAAGCATAGGCTTGGATTTTTACGTTAGCTGGGTTCATTATAGCGAAAGAACAGGGGCATTCACAATGATCAAAAATGAAAAAATTAAAGCTTCCGAGGTGTGGCTCACCGGTGTTAACGGAGAGGATCTGGGTGTGGTCCCTACAACGGAAGCGCTCGCGCTGGCCAGGAAGCTGAAGGTCGATCTGATCTGCACGTCGCTGATGAGCAGCCCTCCGCCGTGCAAGCTGGCCGGAGCGGGTCAGGCGAAACAGGAGGCGCTGCAGGAAAAGCAGCAGGTGCGCAAACAGGAGCAGGGGGCGAAGGTGAAGGAAATCCGGCTCACGCCGCAGATCGAGGATCACGACCTGGAGACGAAAAAACGGCAGGCGGAGCGCATTCTCGGGGCCGGCGATGCCGTTCAGTTCGTCGTGCGCATCCAGGGCAAGGAAGGAGCGGCTGCGAAAGCGCTGCTGGAAACGCTGCTTCAAGATTTGCGAGCGCTCGGGCGCCCGCGGACGGGCATCCAGCTCAGCGGCAAGCAGGCGGCGGTGCAGGTTGATCCGCTCTGACGAAAGCCCGCATTCTATACAAACCGTGTTGCAGTCCACGGCGCATCCACGCGCCGTTGGCTGCAGCACGGTTTTTTTATCCGTAAATCCGCCTCGGGATGGAGGCGGCGATGCATCCGCGGCCGGTTTCAGCAAGCTTGAAAAGCGCTTATGATGGCAATAGTTATGGAATAGAAGAGAGGTATTGAACGATGAAGGAAAATAACAGATCACTCGTGCTGATCGGCCTGCTTCTCGGGCTTATTTTTGCCGAGCTGGACGAAACGGTCGTATCGACGGCTATGCCGACGATCATCCGTGAGCTGCAAGGATTGTCGCTTTACGGCTGGGTGGCGGGGGTATACATGCTTGCCGTGACCATATTTATGCCCATTTTAGGAAAGCTGGCGGATTTGTACGGGCGCAAACGCGTTTATTTAAGCTGCATGGCTTTGTTTTCTCTCGGTTCCATCATTTGCGGATTTGCGGACAGCATGACCGTTCTGCTGATCGGCAGGGGAATCCAAGGAATAGGCGCCGGCGGGCTGATGCCGTTGGCATTGGTAATTATAGGCGATACGTACCCGCTGGAGCAGCGCGCCAAAATTCAGAGCCTGTTCGGGCCGATGATGATCATTCCACAACTGCTGGGACCGACGCTGGGCGGTTATTTCGTGGATCATCTTAATTGGCATTGGGTGTTCCTGATCAACATCCCGGTCGGGATACTTGCAGCGTCGGTGATATTCGTAGGAATGCGCGAATCCAAAGGGGAGGAGAAGCGGTCCATCGACTGGATGGGGGCGTCTGCGCTCGTGCTGGCGCTGCTTTCCCTTCTGCTTGCGCCGGTGCTGATCGACAATCGGGGCTTGTCCTGGTCATCTCCGCTGATCATAGGGCTGCTTGCGCTTTCGGCCCTGTTTATCGCCCTCTTTATAAGGATTGAATCCAGAGCGGCGGAACCGATTATACCGCTGTCGTTGTTCCGCAACCGCAATGTGGTCGTATTGTCGCTGCTTGTGTTTATCGTAATGCTTGGATTGATGGGCGGAATAGCGGCGTTCCCGTTTTTCTCTCAGAACGTGATGGGCCTAAGTCCAACCGCTGCCGGATATTTGACGCTGGCGTTTATGGCCGGGGCGATTCCTTCGAGTATCCTGAACGGATTTCTGATTACCCGGATTCTGTACCGGAACTTGTTTATCGTCTGCTTCTTGCTGCCGATCGTCGGCGTCGGTTTGCTGTCTCAGGTTCATGCTGCGACAACGCCGCTGTACATCATTGTTACCTTTGTCCTGTTAGGACTCGGTATCGGGGCTTTATTCGGAGGAGATAACCTGATCGTTCAGGAATCCGTCGCCAAGGAGAACAGCGGCGTAGCGCTCGGAACCGTTCAGCTGTTCCAGTCGCTTGGAGCGACAATCGGATTAAGCGTCTTCGGCAGCCTGCTCGCTAACAAAATCAAAACCGGCGTTGCCGGGTTGGCCGGCGAGCTTCCTCCGGGCATGGCGGATCATATCGCGACAGGGGGAATTCCCGCGGGGATATCCGCCGATCTGGTAACGAAGATTCAAGCGGTATTTGTGAATTCGTTCCAGAGCATTTTTATCATCGCTTTGGGCTTTATGATCGCGGCTTTTGTTATCTGCTGGTTTCTGAAGAAGGAAGTGCTATCGAAAAAAGAGGCCGAAGCCGTTCCCGCCGCCGAGCTGCAAGCCTGACCATTCGGCAAAATAGAGGTCTGACTGGGTCTGACTGCCGGCTTGCAGCGCCGAGGGCGCTTTGAAGAAGAGGTTCTGATTAGCTTGTGACAATAGGCTAAGGAAGGCCTCTTTTTCCTTTAACGAAAAGGGGGCGTTCATAGCTCCTCCGTTGTCGGATTTTGGCGGATTGTCGGCGGGGGGGCCGAAAAGTAAGCAGCCATCCGAGGAGCCGATAGCACCAGATATTTCATAATTAAGGATTTTATTGACGAAATTTGGTGATACGTGATATAAAATAACTAGGAACTTAGACCTATCATTCACAAATTTAAATATTTCTTAAAGAGATAAAGGCAAACTTGGCGAAAGCCAAGGACGCAAAGCTATAGGGGCTACACGAAAAGGATTCACATCGTATGCCAGCCAGTTTCCGCTTTAGGCCGCTGAGAAGGAACCTTAAAGCAAGGTTTCTTTTTTTTTGGTCGTTTATGACGGACTAACAAGATAATGAGGTGTGCTTCATGATCGCTTATTTAGTGTCCATACTCCTGTACATAGTACCAATTCTCTTGTTGCTCTACATGATGATCGAAATTTATCAGCGAAACCGGTACAACGGGCTGAATAAAATCGCGGCCTGTTTTTTCCTTGCCACCATGCTGTTTTTCATCGGGAATTTGCTGTTCAGCATCGCCCCGATCCAATACGCGGGCCGAATCGCGCTGCTGCTGTTTTATTTTCCGGCTTGCATCATCATGTGTCTGACGATGCATTTTTGCTTCAGGCTGACGGAGGGATTTCAATCGACTCCGCGGCCGGTTATGACGGCGATCTGCTACAGCCCGTTGGTTCCGGCCTCGCTGGTGTTTTTTCCGCCTCCATGGATAACGGTTCATTTCGTCCAGAACGGCATTTGGAAATACCAGGAACCCGGTGCAGGCCTAACAGCATTGATGCTGGGCAGCACGCTGTATACGGCCGTTGTTTGCATCGTCATCGTGACCGCAGGGTTCAGGTTCGTAAATCAATACGATTTGAACTTGAAGCGAAAGCAGATGCGCACGGTTTTGCTTGGCCTCCTTTTTTCGTTTGTTTGGGCGATAGCGTTTATATTCTTTAAAATGCCGGCTGTTATGCCAAGCGGCGTCAATTTTCCGGCATTAAGCAGTTTCGCGCTCATTATCTTCACTTTTTTCCTCAGATATGCCATGATCAAATATGATTTCCTGCCTTCCCTGGAACGGAAGTATCAGGCTCTGTACGAAATGTCGCCGTTAACGATGATCATTACGGACCAGGATGGAATTATTAAAGAGGCGAATCCGCAAGCGGCGCTGCTTTTTGAATGCACGCAGAAGGAATTGCTTCTTCGCCATGCGCAGGAGTTCATTTTTCCCCAGTCCCACAAGTCCTCGCGTTCGTTCGACCAGCCGGGTTTCGGGGAAGAAACGATCCAGGGGGACTATATCGTCGTCACGCGCAAAGGGGCGAAAAAGTACGTTAAGGCCGAGAGCAAATATTTTGAGGCGCAGGGCGATCTGCTGCAGTATGTGGTGCTGCTCGACGTTACGAAAGCCAAGGCGGCCGAAGAGCAGGCCGTGTATCTCGCTTACCACGATACGCTGACAGGCCTTATGAACCGCGCTCATTTCAACAACGAGCTGGAATCGCATTTATCCGAGGGCAGTCGTTCTTCCATTGCCATTATGCTGCTGGACTTGGACGGATTTAAGCAAATTAACGATACTCAAGGGCACGTTGTCGGGGATCATTTGTTGAAAAAAGTGGCCGACCAGTTGTCGCTGCTCGCGCCTCCGCAGGCGACGATCTTCCGATTGGGCGGGGACGAATTTGCGCTCATTATTCCCGGATTGAAGGGCAAGGAGCAGATCCACGGCTGGGCGAATCAAATACTCGCAGGCTTCAAAATGCCTTTTGCTTATCAGGATAAAGCGTTCTACGTTACGTCCAGCATGGGCATTTGCTGGTCCCCTGAGCATGGCGTGAATCCGGACGAGCTGCTGCAATTCGCCGATATCGCGATGTATCAGGCGAAACGGCAGGGCAGAAACCAGTTCGTGATGTACGAGCCGCAGCTGCATGACGAGGAACAGGGGCGATATTTGATCAATTCGGGGGTGCGGCAAGGTTTGGAGGAAGGCGAGTTCTCGCTTCATTACCAGCCCCAAATCGACGTGCGGACAGGCGCGGTTATGGGGGTCGAGGCGCTGATCCGCTGGAATCGTCCCGGCATCGGTTTTGTTCCGCCCGGCGATTTTATTCCGCTAGCCGAAGAGTCGGGCATTATTGTGGAGATCGGGTATTGGGTGCTCGATACCGCATGTCTTCAGCTTCAGCGCTGGCTGGAAGCGGGGATTGCGCCGTTTTCGATGTCCATCAATTTGTCGGCCAGGCAGTTCCTCGACCCGAACTTTTCGCGCCGGCTGACGGATACGCTGCATCGAACGGGCATTGATCCGAGCCTGCTCTGCCTGGAGATTACCGAGAACACGGCAATGAGCGACAGCGAAAATGTGACGAACATTTGCAGCGAGATTATGAATTTGGGCGTGAAGCTGTCCATTGACGACTTTGGTACGGGATATTCTTCCTTATCGCTGCTCAAACGGCTATCCGTCCATTCCATCAAAATCGACCGCTCCTTTGTGAAAGATATGCTGGAAAGCGAACATGACCGCGCCATCATCAACGCGATTATTGCGATGTCGCACAGTCTCGGGAAGCGGGTCGTGGCCGAAGGCGTAGAGGAGCAGGGCCAATGGGATATGTTGTATGGGCTTGGATGCGACGAGATTCAAGGCTATTATATAAGCAGACCGCTTGCAGCCGGGGATTTGGTCGGATTTTTAAGCAAAAATAAAGTGGGAGTCTGAAGCTGCTCGCGCAGCGGCGGACTTCTTTGGATTTTTCCGGGGAAACCGGATGTGGTAACATAGAATATAGGAAGGGAAAGCTGCAATCGAGGAACGAAGCCTGGAAACTTGAGGGAGAGCTATGAACAAACACGAAGAAGAAAAGAAGGCGCTCGAGCGAACGGCCATCGACATATTTGTGGAGTTGTACAATCTCAATCATCGGCTTCCGTTCAGGCTGCTGCAGCAGCAGGAAAAGCCAGACGCACTGCTGGAGGACGCCAGCCTGAACAAAAAGGGGCTCGAAGTGACGCATCTTTTTTATGACACCGAAGAAGCAAGGCTTATGATGGCGCGCTCGGAGCTTACGCTTCCCGGAACGGAAGTGCCGGACCGGTTTATTCAATCGATCAACGATAGAGTGCGCAGCAAAGTTGAGAAGTTTGCGGACTATTCGCACGATTATCCGTGCGCACTGCTAATACGCAATTTATCGTTATTTTTCGGCATGTCCGACGTGCTGCGCAGGAAAGAGAAGCTTAAGCTGCCCCGTGGGCATTTTACGGAAGTGTGGCTGCTCTCGCGGGATTTTACCCCGGATTGGCTGCTCATTAATTTATATGAAACGGAAGGTTGAAGCGCATTGGAGGAACTGGAGCAAGTGACGGCGGCCCTGGAGTCCGCGGGGATCGACTGTGCGTTAGGCGGGAGCGGGATGATGCATAGTCTCGGTTTGACGGAAACCGTGAACGACTGGGACTTGACGACGGACGCTCCCATGGATAAGGTGCTCGCGAGCTTGACGGCGTTCAAGGCGGCGCCGCAGCGTGTCGGCGATTTTCCTTTCGCCAGCGATTATTTGATTAGAGTGGAGACGCAGGGCAAGGCGATCGAAATTATCGGCGGCTTCAAAATTCATGCCAAAGACGGCGTCGTCTGCATTCCGACCGTCGCTTCGCATCGCTGGAAAGGGATTGCCGTCGGCTCGCCGGAAGTTTGGGCCGTCGCCTATGAACTGATGAACCGCCCGTTGAAGGCGGAGCGGCTCTGGCGCTATTTGGATATCCATGGAGCGGATCCCGGCGCAGTCAATCAGCTCGAAAGCCCCGCCATTCCGGCTGAAATCCGAAACCGCCTGCGGCAGCTGGCGGAAAAAAAGTAAAGGCCTCCGCCTACGATGCCGGGGGTTTTTTTGCTGCTTGCAGAATATGGTGCTAAACTGGTTGTACTTAGGGTAGGCGGGAGAAGCATATCCTTAGAGGGAGGCAAAACCGGATGGCTGGAAAATTTTCAAATATGGACAATATAAGCAATGATCATTCTTTCCGCGATGTGATGAAGTGGATGCGGAACAGGCCGAAGAAGAACGTCGATTACCAGGTTCCGCAGCACCGGAATAAAAGTCCCCGCTTTTTGCAGGAAAACCGTGCGGAAGAAACGATTACGTGGATCGGACATTCGACGTTTCTTATTCAAAAAGAAGGCATGAACATCGTCACGGACCCCGTATGGGCAAAAAGAATGGGTACTGCCAGACGGTTGACCGAGCCCGGATTATCCGTTCAGGATATGCCGCAGGCGGATGTAATTCTGATTTCGCACGCCCACTACGATCATTTGGACATTCCATCTCTCCGCTCGTTAAGGGGCAATCCGACTATACTCGTACCCGAGGGCCTTGGCCCGATGATCAGACGCAAAGGCTTCCAACAGGTGTTAGAGCTGCCGTGGTGGGGATTTGCCCAGGTCGGGAGCCTGGAGTTTCACTTCGTTCCCGCGCAGCATTGGACGCGCAGAACGCTTTGGGATACCAACTCTTCCCATTGGGGAGGGTGGGTGATCAAGAAGGAAGGCGCAGGCGAAGAAGCCGTTTATTTTGCCGGAGACAGCGGTTATTTCCGCGGTTTTAAAGAAATTGGCTCCAGATATCGGATACATACCGCTATTATGCCTATCGGGGCATATGATCCCGTATGGTTCATGCAAGTGTCTCATATGACGCCCGAGGAGGCCGTACAAGCTTTTTGCGATGTGCAGGCCAAAGTATTCATCCCTATGCATTACGGAACGTTCAAGCTGGCTGACGATACGCCAAAAGAAGCGTTGGAGCGGCTGGAGAAAGAATGGTCCCGGAAAATGGCCGGCTCCGGGGACCTGCGGATTCTTGAACTGGGCGAGACCGCGCTAAGCCCGGTAATCGTACCGGTATAAAGGCAGTACTAGCAGTATTAGCGGTTTGTGGAGGAGGACTGTTATGAAACGCATGTACACGCTGCTTGTGATCGTTTTCGGAGTATACGCTTTAGCGGTAAGCCTCTATTTGTTGAAAGGCGACTTGTTCGGCATTCCGAACGGGCTCGCAGCTACGGAAGCGGACCCGCATACGTTTATGACCGCGCAGGAGATCGCAAAAGCGGAATCGCTGTCGCGCATCCATTCGCTGGCGTATTTTTTAACCTCTCCGCTGCAAATGGGGCTGCTGCTCGCGCTGCTGGGCGTATCCGTACGTTTTCGCAATGCGGCCGAGCGGTGGTTCCGCAAGCCTTTTTGGCAGTCGATCGTCTATGTGACACTGTTTTTGCTGCTGATGGACGTGCTGTTTGTGCCGGTTGATTACTACTTGCTCAAAGTTGACCAAGCGTACGGCATATCCAACGAAACGATCGGGATGTTTTGGGGCGACCACGCCAAAGATTTTGTTATTAACACTTTCGGCACGCTCGTCATCGTCGGACTGTTCCGCTGGGTCATAAGACGCAGCCCGAACCGTTGGTGGCTGTGGTTTTGGCTCGCTTCGATTCCGCTTATTCTGTTTGTGACCTTTATCCAGCCCGTTGTGCTGGACCCGCTGTACAACGATTTTCAGCCGCTGCAAAATCAGGAACTGAGGCGCGATATTTTGGACCTGGCAGCCAAATCGGATATTCCGGCCCATCAGGTTTATCAAGTGAACATGTCGGAGCGCACGAATGCGATCAACGCTTATGTGAACGGCATCGGCGGCAACGCAAGAATCGTGCTGTGGGATACGATTTTGCAAAAACTGCAAAAAGACGAGATTTTGACCGTCATGGCTCATGAAATGGGGCATTATGCGGAGAAGCACATCTATTGGGGCATTCTGTTTGGCGTCGTTTTGAGCTTTATCGGGTTTTGGCTCGCCTTTCATGCTTATCGGTTCGCTGTCCGCCGCTGGGGCCCACTTTGGGGAATCCGCGAAGAACGCGACCTTGCCGCGCTGCCGATTTTGCTTTTGATAGCAACCTTTATGAATTTCGCATCGGCTCCGGCGCAAAATGCGTTCTCGCGCGTCATCGAACACAGGGCGGACATGTACTCGATGAAGATGACCGGCGCCGGCGCCGCCGCGGTGCGCGCTTTTCAGAAAATCGCCAAAGAGAACCTGAGTCCGGTTACGCAGCCTCCGCTCGTGCAGTGGTTCCGCGGCTCCCATCCGACTATACTCGAACGAATCTTGTACTTCAAGCAGTTTGAGCGCTGACCGATGATCGGGAATGACCTGCCTGAACGAAGGGAATAGTAGGTATGCTGACCAATCAACCGGACTGCCGGAGAGGCTTAGGGCAGCAACATTGGAACAGAACGGGTGTGCGCTCTTGGAGGAAGGAAAAAAATGGGACCTGATCTCGATTGCATCCATTCCGCTAATTATGACGCTGGGGAATTCCATGCTGATCCCAGTACTTCCGGCTATACGCGCCAAGCTTGGAGTGACTTCACTGCAGGTAAGCCTGATGATTACCGTTTACTCGGCGATTGCGATTGTTCTCATCCCGATTGCCGGCTATATTTCCGATAAAATCGGTAGGAAAAAAGTGATCATTCCGAGCTTGATCATAACGGGCATCGGAGGATTAGTATCCGGGCTGGCGGCAATGTGGATGCAGCAGCCGTATCTTCTGATTTTGATCGGACGGTTTATGCAGGGAGTGGGCGCGGCCGGCGCTGCGCCGATCGTGCTTCCGCTGGTAGGCGATCTGTTTAAAAAAGAAAGCGATGTAAGCAGCGGGCTGGGAATGATCGAAACGTCCAACACGCTTGGCAAAGTATTGAGTCCGATTCTAGGCTCGGCGCTCGCCGTGCTTGTATGGTACTTGCCATTTTTGGCCATCCCGGTGTTTTGCCTGATCTCCGTGCTGCTCGTCGGTTTTTTGGTTAAAACGCCCAAAAGCTCAGATCAGGAAACCGTCGAAAAAACCGGCTTCTCCAGCTTTTGGAGCTCGATAAAGTCGACTTTCCGCCAAAAGGGAAGATGGCTTTATGCGATTTTTGCGATCGGCGGCATCTGCATGTTCGTTGTTTTTGGCACGCTTTTCTACTTATCGGAACTGCTCGAAGAACAATTTCATTTGCTGGGAGTCTTAAAAGGCTGCGTGCTGGCGATCCCGCTGGCGGCGCTCTGCATAGCGTCTTTTGCGGCAGGCAGATGGATCGGGCAAAATAAACTGCGCATGAAATGGGTTACATTCTCGGGCATTGCGCTTTTATCCGTAAGCGTGTGGCTGTGCGGAATGATGCACCACATCAGTATGCTGCTCATCCTGCTCAGCCTGGCGGGCATCGGAATCGGCTCGGCGCTGCCCTGCCTGGATGCGATGATTACCGAAGGCATCGAGAAAAAAGAACGGGGGACGATCACCTCGATCTACAGCTCGATGCGCTTCATCGGCGTCGCCGCCGGCCCGCCGGCCGCTTCGCTGCTGATCAAAATATCGCCGAATGTGATGTTCTACACGATTTCCGGAACTTGCCTGGCAGCGGCGGTACTCGCGCTTCTCGCAATCCGCCCGAAGTCGGCATCGAAGGCAGGAGCCGAACCGGAGCCGGAGCCCGAGCCGGAACGGCAGAAGCAGAAAGCGCATGCCTGAAGCAAAAGGCCAGAAGCAAAGAGCATGCTGAAGCAAAAGGCCAGGAGCAAAGAGCATGCTGAAGCGCTAAAAGCACGCCTCGCCAAACCGGGAAGCCGGAGGGAGGGGGCGTGCTTTTTGTTGGCGTGAGGAGCGGCAACTGCTTGGCAAAGCGGAGAAAGCCTGCAAAAGTGCAGCTTTTTGCTCGCTGGGATGAATTAAAAGCACGCCCCGCCATGCCGGTAAGCCGGAGGGAGGGGGCGTGCTTTTTGTTGGCGTGAGGAAAGGCATCTGCTTGGCAGCGTGGAGAAAGCCTGCAAAAGTGCAGCTTTTTACGCGTTGATACGCTAGCTGGGAAGAATTCCTGCAAAAGTGCAGGCTTTCCGCAAAAACCTGGGCCTCAGCCCTATTTTGAGCAAAAATTCCTGCACAATTGCAGGTATTTCCTGAAATCGAGCCGTTTTAGCAGAAAAAGCCTGCACTTTCGCAGGCTTTTCGCAATTGGCAAGCATTAAACGAGCGGATGAGGCTTGCACACGTCACTCCACAGAAAATGAAGATAATTGGGATGCATTCTACTTGCCTATAAAGTGAGACTAGTACATAACTCATCCGCAAGAGGAGATGCATATGCTTGGCAGCGTGGAGAAAGCCTGCAAAAGTGCAGCTTATTAAGCGTTGATGCGCTAGCTGGGAAGAATTCCTGCAAAAGTACAGGCTTTCCGCAAAAACCTGGGCCTCGGCCCTATTATGAGCAAAAATTCCTGCACAATTGCAGGCTTTTCCTGAAATCGAGCCGTTTTAGCAGAAAAAGCCTGACAATTGCAGGCTTTTCGCAATTGGCAAGCATTAAACGAGCGGATGAGGCTGATAAGTCAAGCGCCTTGCCTCTACCCGCCGAGCTGCACCATCTGTGGAGTATGATTCAATCGTTGCGGCGCGTCATTTGCTGCCATACTGAGCCCTCCGCCGCGTGGCCGCCTTCGATGCGCTCAAGGGCAATCTTGACCTGCATCCGCACCTCGAATTCAGGATCGTCCGCCGCCTCGCGCAGCGCTTCGATGGCGGAGTCGTCGCCGACTTCGTATAAAAAGCGCGCCGCCCGCCAACGCACCAGCTTGTTGCGGTCTTTGAGCGCCTTCGCCATGGCCGGCATGGCGGCGGGGTCGCCGATGTCGGACAGCGTATCGCCTGCTGTCCGGCGCACGGCCGGCGTATCGTCCCCGAGGGCACGATACAGATAGGGCAGCACCTCGGGCTCCTTGATGTCCCCGAGGTAGACCGTCGCCAGCCGGCGGATCGACGTGTTCTCGTCCTGCAGAGCATGGACGAGCAGCGGCAGCGTCTCCAGCGACGGCTGAATCCGCTGAAGCGCGGCATAGCGCCGCTTCCAGTCCGGATGGCGCAGCTGCTCCGCCGCTGCGCCGATGTCGGTTTCGCCCGCGCCGGCATCCGCGGGCGCTTCGGCGGTCTCCCGCATCGCGAGGGAGACCAGATTCTCGACGCGGGCGGCGTCGTAGGAAGCGTCCAGCTCCTGGACGACTTCGCCCGCGATGTCTTTCAGCTCGCCGTAGCGCACGCCGAGCTCTTCGAGCTTCCGCTCCTTGATCAGGTTCGGGGATGCCGTGCCTGCGTGGACCGCCGCTTCGGTGAAGCGTTCCGGCATCGCGGGGGGGAATTCTTCCGCGCCGGCCCGAACCCTCACTTGGAGCGGGATGCCGCGAAACGTCTGCACCAGCACCTGCGCCTCGCCGTAAGCCGCCTCAGCGGCGGCTTGAGCCGGAGGCAGTCCGCTGTCCGCAGACGGCCCGGCTTCGCCGAATGCCTCGCGGGCTTTGGCCAGTATGAACTGCCAGTCGCCCTTCGGCGTCCGATCCACCGCGGCGAAATCCGCCGTATGAAAAATGCTGACGACGCCCGGGACGCCCAGCAGCTCGCGGATCGGCTGCGGCGCATGCCCGCTATCGTCTTTCGTGTAAGTCATCCGCACGCCGGCAGGCAGAGATTCGTCGAGGTTAAGCTTCATGGAGTTGGGGCTCGGCGTAGGTTCTATAGAAACGATTTTCATCTTGCAAAAGCTCCTTTCAAAATTGGCATTTAAAAAGACCCGGACGCACGAAGCGTCCAGGCCTGTTTATGACTAATGACTGGCTGCCCTTTAATCGAGTTCCAGCAAATTGCGGTTTAAATAATCGTCCAACGTTTTGGTCAGGTCGAAAACGGTGTGCGCCAAATCCACATTTTCAAAACTATGCTCGCATTTGTCGCGGTAAGCCAACTCATCCTCGTAGTAGGACAAATATGTTGCAATAGCATCTTCGGAATCGCCGCTCTCCCGCATCCTTTGCTCCAGGGTGTCTCTGCCGGCATAAATGCAAATCCGCACCAGATGTTCGCCGTACAATGCTTTGAGTGTCTCGGCGCCGGACCGGTTCAGAATCAGGTAAATGCTGCCGCTGGACTGGAACATGCGTTCGATATCCGCGCTTTTGATGCCATACAAATAATCGTTGATCGTTGTAATCTCAATGAATTCATGGTTCGCCTGCGCACTGGCAAATTGGTCTGCCGTAATAAAGTGGTAATCCTGTCCATCCACTTCCGTCGGTTTTTGCGGTCTTGTCGTGTACGAAATGACCTGCTTGATGCCGAGCGTCGACCCGGACATTTCCGCAACGGTTTTACGGCCGGCCCCATGGGGACCCGTAAATACAAAAATCATTTCTCTTTCCTTCAATGCGTACATGGAACATACCTCCTTATTTGGCAAATATGAGGGCATTCTACGTGCGTGGTTCGGTATGAAACGATTTTTGACTGTTGGATCGGATTAAACCGCTTTCTCATATTTTACACCCTAATTGACTATTGGTAAAGACACCGGTCGGCGGGCGAAAATGTGGAAAACCTATTTGTGCCCGCGTCCGCGTTGATTTTGTGCGCCGCGCCCTTGAGTTTTTCCCTGCCGGGGTGCGCGTTCCGCGCCTGCATTGCCGCTGCGCGCTCCGCGTCCCGAGCCGCCTCCGGCGCTCCGCGCCCCGCTTTCAGCTGCGCGTCTGGAACTGCTCCACCCGTCGCCGCCGGTACTGCCGCCGCGCCCTGCGAAGCCGCCATCGCGCCCTGCGCCCTGCTGCTCGGCCCTGCCTCTTCGCGTGCCCTCGGCCGCCCCGCCGCCGCGCGTTCCGCGCCCTGCGAAGCCGCCATCGCGCCCTGCGCCCTGCTGCTCGGCCCTGCCTCTCCGCGAGCTCTCAGCCGCTCCGCCGCCGCGCGTTCCGCGCTCCGCGAAGCCGCCATCGCGCCCTGCGCCCTGCTGCTCGGCCCTGCCTCTTCGCGTGCCCTCGGCCGCCCCGCCGCCGCGCGTTCCGCGCCCTGCGAAGCCGCCATCGCGCCCTGCGCCCTGCTGCTCGGCCCTGCCTCTCCGCGAGCTCTCAGCCGCTCCGCCGCCGCGCGTTCCGCGCTCCGCGAAGCCGCCATCGCGCCCTGCGCCCTGCTGCTCGGCCCTGCCTCTTCGCGTGCCCTCGGCCGCCCCGCCGCCGCGCGTTCCGCGCCCTGCGAAGCCGCCATCGCGCCCTGCGCCCTGCTGCTCGGCCCTGCCTCTCCGCGAGCTCTCAGCCGCTCCGCCGCCGCGCGTTCCGCGCTCCGCGAAGCCGCCATCGCGCCCTGCGCCCTGCTGCTCGGCCCTGCCTCTTCGCGTGCCCTCGGCCGCCCCGCCGCCGCGCGTTCCGCGCCCTGCGAAGCCGCCATCGCGCCCTGCGCCCTGCTGCTCGGCCCTGCCTCTCCGCGAGCTCTCAGCCGCTCCGCCGCCGCGCGTTCCGCGCTCCGCGAAGCCGCCATCGCGCCCTGCGCCCTGCTGCTCGGCCCTGCCTCTTCGCGTGCCCTCGGCCGCCCCGCCGCCGCGCGTTCCGCGCCCTGCGAAGCCGCCATCGCGCCCTGCGCCCGTCTGCTCGGCCCTGCCTCTTCGAGTGCCCTCGGCCGCCCCGCCGCCGCGCGTTCCGCGCGCTGCGAAGCCGCCATCGCGCGCTGCGCCCGTCTGCTCAGCCCTGCCTCTTCGCGTGCCCTCAGCGGCCCCGCCGCCGCGCGTCCCGCGTTCCGCGAAGCCGCCATCGCGCGCCGCGCCGTCGTGCTCGCCCCAGCTCTGCGCAGTGGCATTGCCCGCCCGCTGCTGTCCGCGCCCCGCGCCTGTCCGCTCAGCCCTGCCTCTTCGCGTGCTCTCAGCCGCCCCGCCGCCGCGCGTTCCGCGCCCTGCGAAGCCGCCATCGCGCGCTGCGCCGGCAGGCTCGCTCCAGCCCTTCGCGGCTGCATTACCCGCCGCGCGTCCTCTCCGCGCGCCCGCGTCCTGCGCGCCTCTGCTGCGGCGTCCGCCGGGCTGCTGCCCGGCTCCTTTGCGGGCGGAGCCTCTGCCCGGGCTGACTTCGTCCGCTGCCTCGGCACGGACCCGTCTTGGCGCATCCTGCTTGCGCAGCGGCATGCGGATGCCTTTTTCAATCAGCTCGATATAGAACATATCCCGCTGGGAAGCAAAAGTAACGGCTACGCCCGTTTGGCCGGCGCGTCCCGTCCGTCCGATCCGGTGAATGTAGCTTTCCGCATCGTGGGGGACATCATAATTGAAGACGTGCGTCACGCCTTCGACATCCAACCCCCGCGCGGCGATGTCCGTCGCTACGAGCAGCTCGACTTTTCCGTCGCGGAACCGTTTCATGACCTGCTCGCGCTTCGCCTGCGACAAATCCCCGTGCAGCTCGTCGGACGCGTAGCCTTCCTCCTGCAAAGCTTCGTTGAGCGCCGACGCTCTGCGCTTCGTCCGGCAAAAAATCATCGCCAGGTACGGTTTGTACTTGTCGATGGCTTCGCACAAAGCGTCCTGCTTGCCGCGGTCCGTCGTTTGCACCAGAACCTGCTCGATTTCTTTCAGTGTAATCTGTTTGGTTTCAATATGAATTTCCTGCGGGTTTCGCATATACGCTTTGGATAAATTCCGCACCTGCTGCGGCATCGTGGCCGAGAAGAGCAGGGTTTGGCGATGCGTCGAGGTTTGAGCGATAATATCCTGAACCTCCTGCAGAAAGCCCATATGCAGCATTTGATCCGCTTCGTCGAGGACAAGCATTTTCAGCTTATAGAATTGCAGGGATCCGCGGCGAAGATGATCAAGCAGTCTTCCCGGCGTTCCTACTACTATATGTATGTTTCCCTCAAGCTTTCTGAGCTGTCTTTCCACGTCCTGGCCGCCGTATGCGGCGAGTACGTTCGCACCGGTGACGGGCGCCAGCTTTTGCAGCTCGCTTGTGATCTGAATGGCCAGCTCCCGTGTCGGTGTCAAAATCAATGCTTGTACATCCGGCTTATCTACATTTACGATTTCCAGCATAGGCAACACGAAAGCAAGCGTTTTGCCGGTACCGGTCTGCGCTTGCGCGATAACATCGGTTCCGCTCATCAATGCGGGGATTGCTTCCCGCTGTATGGGCGTCGGTTCCACTACTCCGTTAGCTTTTAATTGTTTGACAAGACTATCGCGAATTTCTAATGAGGCAAATCCATTGGACATGGTTATCGGCCAGCTCCCTTTTCCTACTTATTGAATACCCCTCATTCTACAGGATAGCCCGCCAAATGAAAACAGGAGCCGGCGCCAGACCGCCTATTTATATAGAAGAAACTCTATTTAGGCAGCACCTGTTCGGTGCCGAAAACGTTCGTTACTACCCTGTTGAATTCGGGCAAAAAGGGCTGCAGCGAGTTGCCCTTCCAGCTTTCCTGGGCATAATTGTTCATTTTGTTCAAAAAATCGCGGTTTGCCGAAATGTATACGTCTCGCACGTTAGGCTGCAGTTTGCGGACTTTTTCGGCGATCCGCTGTTTGAACCGGTGCGCGAGGAAATCGTGATGGACGGCTGTTTCATAATTGTTGACGCCTATGTTCAGACTGTTGGAATCGATCGCATCGGTATCTCGCGCTATGTTATTGTAGATGCCCGCGACAGTTCCCTGATTTCCCGTTTCCGGAACGGTTCCTTTGGTGCCTGTAGCCGTATTGTCGATCATGAGGGCGACGTAGGCATTTTGGTCGGTCGTCATAACGATGGAAGTATTGACCCCGTTCAAAGAATTCAGCTGGTTCGACAGGAACTGGCTGTATTCCAGCTTTTTATTGTCGTGCGTCACGGGCCCGTACAGCTGCTGGGTTTGATATGCTCTCTCGGATTCGACCGCGCTTTTGGAAGGAGAACCGTAGTTGGTGTGATCCGGGCTTTTGCCGTATTGTCTGTCCTGTGCTCCGCATCCGGCGATGAACGTTATCAGGAATATGATTCCACAAATCGGAAATCCTATGTTTCTGAGCTGATTTGCAAACATATTTGATCCAGACCCCCTATGCAACTTTGTCATGCTTATAGGATGGGATGTTTGAGGGCTTTTATTCTCCCTGAATCTGTGACACTTCATGCATAAAGCGGGGGGTTAATGGAAATAACCATGGAGAGAAATTTGACACCGATAATCCGTTTAAGAACAATTTGTGAACTTCCTCAGAGCGATTGACAAAAACTTTTCACGAATTTATAGTTAATAAAGTGTGATTTGGTTGATTGACATGTGCATGGGCTTTGTGGTAAAAATATTGGTTCGAAAAGTGGGGTTGATACAATGAGTCGATGGAAAAAGTTATGGCGTCTAATACCCCTTTTTGCGGTAATGACGTTCTTGCTAACGGGGTGTGGAGACCCGACCCTGTCTGCTTTGAAGCCCAAAGGTCCGGTAGCGGAAGAGCAGCTTTTCTTGATGAAACTGAGTCTCTTTATCATGGTTTTTGTCGTAATTGTCGTTTTTGCAATTTATTTGTACGTTCTGGTTCGCTATCGCAAGCGTAAAGGCGACGACAGCATACCCAAGCAAGTGGAAGGCAACCACGTTCTCGAAATTATCTGGACAGTCGTTCCGATATTGCTGCTCCTGGTGCTTGCCGTTCCGACAGTATCGTACACATTCAAGCATTCGGCTGACCATACGAAGGACAAAGATGCCGTTCACGTCAAAGTAACCGCGCATCAGTTCTGGTGGCAGTTCGAATATCCCGATTACCAAATTGCGACTGCACAGGAATTGGTTATTCCTTCGAATAAAACGATCGCTTTCGAAGTGGTATCTGCGGATGTTAACCACGCATTCTGGGTTCCTTCGCTTGGCGGTAAGATCGATACGAATCCGGGAATTACGAATACGCTTTATTTGCAAGCGGATGAGATCAACACGTTCAAAGGCAAGTGCGCGGAGCTGTGCGGAGCTTCACACGCCTTGATGGATTTTGTCGTCACTTCCAAAAGCGAAGCGGATTTCAACGCCTGGGTTGAAAATATGAAAAAACCTGCCACCGTGCCTGCGTCAGCGGCCAAAGGCGAAGAGCTTTTCAAAGAAAACTGCATGAGCTGTCACGCAGTCAACGCCAGCGGACCCGGGGTCGCGCCTAACCTGAAAGGTTTCGCAGACCGCAAAATGCTTGCAGGTGTGCTGGAACATACTCCTGAGAATATGGAAAAATGGATACATAACCCGCAGGAAGAAAAACCGGGCAACAAGATGCCAGCTTTCGGCAAAAATGCCGGCGGTAAACTGGATGATGGACAGATTAAAGATATCGTTCAGTACTTGCAGACATTGAAATAATCACTTCTCGGGATAAAGGAGGTAAATACGTTGGCTCACTCTCACACAGCTAAAAGATACAGCGGACTGATGGATTGGCTCACGACTGTCGACCATAAGAAAATCGGTATCCTGTACTTGATCGCGGGCGGATTCTTCTTCCTCGTCGGAGGACTTGAAGCGATTCTCATTCGGATCCAGCTTGCGTACCCGTCTCAGCATATTTTCATCGGGGACACTTTTAACCAATTGACAACGATGCATGGAACGACGATGATCTTCTTTGCGGCGATGCCGGTCATCTTTGCTTTCATGAACGCCATCGTCCCTTTGCAGATCGGAGCACGCGACGTTGCGTTCCCGTTCGTGAACTCGCTTGGATTTTGGTTGTTCTTCCTGGGCGGCGTGCTCATGAACACAAGCTGGTTTTTGGGCGGAGCGCCTAGCGCCGGATGGACGGGTTACGCTCCGTTATCCACGATCACCACTGCCGATTGGGCGCAGACTTTGGAAAAAAATATCCAGGGTACCGACTTCTACGTCCTTGGTCTGCAAATTGCCGGTATCGGTACGCTGATCGGGGGGATTAACTTCCTCGTTACGATTATCAATATGCGTGCGCCTGGCATGACTTATATGCGTCTGCCGATGTTTACATGGACGGCATTTATTACTTCGGGTCTGATCGTGCTTGCATTCCCGGCGATTACGGTAGGACTTGTCGAGCTGATGTTCGACCGCGTGTTCGGAGGAGCGTTCTTCGATGCGGCAAGAGGCGGCAACAACGTGCTTTGGGAGCATCTGTTCTGGATTTTCGGACACCCCGAAGTTTACATTCTGATTCTTCCGGCTTTCGGTATTATTTCCGAGATCGTATCCACGTTCTCCAGAAAGCGTCTTTTCGGATACAGCTCCATGGTTTTTGCAACCGTTTTGATCGGATTTTTGGGCTTCATGGTTTGGGTTCACCATATGTTTACGACAGGATTGGGTCCTGTAGCCAACTCGATCTTCTCAATCGCTACTATGGCGATCGCAGTACCAACGGGCGTGAAAATCTTTAACTGGCTGTTCACGCTGTGGGGCGGGCAAATCCGCTTTACAACTGCAAACATTTTTGCAACTGCTTTTATCCCGACATTCGTCATGGGCGGAACTACCGGGGTTATGCTCGCGGTTCCCGCGGCGGATTTCCAGTACCACGATACATATTTCGTCGTAGCTCACTTCCACTACGTTATCGTAGGCGGTCTGGTGCTTGGCTTGTTTGCAGGTCTGTACTACTGGTGGCCGAAAATGTTCGGCCGCATGCTGAACGAAGCTTTGGGCAAAGTTCATTTCTGGACGTTCTTTATCGGTTTCCATCTGACGTTCTTCCCGCAGCATTTCCTTGGTTTGATGGGTATGCCTCGACGCGTATTTACTTACCAACCTGGGCATGATCTAGAGGTGGGCAACTTGGTCAGTACCATCGGCGCGTTCCTGATGGGTATCGGAACTTTGGTTTTCCTGATCAACATCATCGTTACATCCGTCAAGCCTAAGACGGCTCCTGCCGATCCGTGGGACGGACGTTCTCTGGAGTGGACGATTTCATCCCCTGCACCTGAGTACAACTTCAAGCAAACTCCGCTTGTTCGCGGTCAGGATGCATTGTGGAAAGAAAAAATGGCCGGCAACAAAGAGATGATCCCGGCAGAGCCCGTAGGTTCGATTCATATGCCGTCGCCATCGATCCTGCCTTTGGTTATGTCGCTCGGTTTGTTCATTGCAGGTTTCGGATTTATGTATAAAGACTTCTATGTTGCCGGAGCAGGCATCGCCGTTACATTAATCGCCATGTTCCTGCGTTCCGTATACGACGACCACGGCTGGCATATCGAACCGGAAGAGCTTGAAGACAAGGGGGTTAAGGCATGAGTACTCATCATACTGGCGTTTTGCCTGCCAACCCGGAAACGGCTACCCTTGAAGGGAAAAATAAAGTTCTTGGTTTCTGGCTATTTCTCGGCGCAGAGGTCGTATTATTCGGTTGTCTGTTTGCAACATACATCGCGCTTCGCAATCAAGTGCCTGACGGCCCTACGGCCCAGGAAATTTTCAAGCTTACAACCGTCGGCTGGTCGACCTTTATCTTGTTGACGAGCAGCTTGACGAGCGTGTTCGCTATCATTGCCATGCATCGCCAAAAGCTGGGTCAACTGCTGTTCTGGCTTTTGATCACCGTATTGTTCGGTCTTTCGTTCCTTGGTCTGGAGATTTACGAGTTTGTTGAGTACGTGCATGAAGGACATAAATTCACAACGAGCGCATTCGCTACATCTTTCTATACGCTCGTCGGTTTCCACGGAGCGCACGTAGCGTTCGGGATTTGCTGGATTACGCTGCTGATTTTGCAAGGCTTGAAAAAAGGACTGACCGTTGTAACCGCACCTAAGTTTTATGTTGCCTCGCTGTATTGGCACTTTATCGACTTGGTATGGGTATTCATCTTCACAGTAGTTTATCTGATGGGGAAGGTGGGTCATTAAGATGAGCAGCAATCTGCATGAAGCACCCGCATCGAACAAGCGGCAAAAGCACGAGTCGCCGTTGAATCACTATTTGTCTTACATTATTTCGATCATCCTTACGATGCTGGCATTTGCAATTGTACTGTACGGAGGATTGGATCGTTCCTTTATCTTCATCTTTATTGTTACCTTGGCGATCGTTCAGGCGTTGATCCAACTGTTGTTCTGGATGCATGCGAAGGAAAGAGGCCATCTGTTTCCGCTGATGTTTATCGGAGGGGGCGCTATCGTCGCTCTGACAGGCGTAATCGCGGCGGTTTACTGGATGTGGTGGTAACGAATTGGAAGAGGCAACTTTGTTTTTCAACAAAGTGCCTCCTCTTTTTTTAAGTGGCCTCTCCCATGAGGCCGGGATGCTGAGCTGTACTGAAAGGAGACAAATGGAAATGATGAGCCAAATAGGCGGATTTTTTGATCTGTGGAGTCCGGTATTGCTGCTGGTGCTTATTATTATCGGCTATGTATACAGCCGCTTGGTCGCTAAAGGGAATAAACCGTCTGCTGATGCGGAAGAAGTTACGTTAGGCCAAAAGAGCTCATTTTACACAGGGCTGGCTCTGTTCTACATCGGACAAGGAAGCCCGATCAATTATATCGGACATCACTATTTGTTCAGCATGCATATGCTGCAGCAAACGATCGTGTATTTGATCGTGCCGATTTTCATCTGGTCCGGCTTGCCGGCCTCGCTCATTCGCCCCCTTTTGAAAATTACAGCGGTAAGAGTGCTGTTCTCGTTTTTTACGAGACCGCTCATTGCGCTTTTCTTATTCAATATGCTGTTCTCGATTTACCATATGCCTTTCATTATGGACGGGCTCATGAAGAATGAACTGCTTTTGCTTGGCTACCATACGGTGCTGCTTGTAGCTGCGTTCATCATGTGGTTCCCGGTATTTTGCCCGATTCCGGAGCTCAACCGGCTCAGCGAGCTGAAGAAGATCGCTTACATTTTCGGCAATGGCGTGCTTCTGACGCCGGCTTGTGCGCTCATCATTTTCTCGGAAACGGTCATTTACGATATGTATCGGGATGTCGTGGTTCCATTTCCTCATTTGCCGCCGCTGGACGATCAGCAGCTTGGCGGGGTCATTATGAAAATTGTTCAAGAAATTGTCTATGGTTCCGTACTGGCGTATGTATTTTTTAAATGGTATCGTAGAGAAAGGAAAGAGGAAGACGATTCTGACTCCTTTAACCTTCAGGAGGGGGCGGAATCTCGCAATCCCAACTGGAATCGAGCGTAGAAAGAAAGGATTGGTAAGATGCACATTCTGCCAACTATCAGTACTCTATTCATCGTTATAAGCGCAATACTGGTCGGTTTTGGATGGTATCATATCGTCAAAGGAAACCGGCAGACTCATCAGAGACTGATGGTGTTTGGCGCTATTTTTGCTCTGGCTTTTTTCTTGATCTATGCGTCCAGAACGCTGTTTGCAGGAAATACGGCGTTCGGCGGTCCGGAAAGCTTGAAACTTCCGTATCACTTGTTTCTCTCTTTCCACATTACGCTGGCAACGGTAGGCGGTGTGCTGGGCTTGGTCACTTTGTGGCTTGCCTACAAGCAGCGTTTTCTGAAGCATAAGCGGATTGGCAGATGGGCGGCAATCATTTGGCTGCTCACAGCGCCGACCGGAGTAATCGTCTATGTGCTGCTGTATGTGTTATATCCGGGCGGGGAGACGAAGCCAGTGCTGGATGTCATTTTGGGACGATAGTAACTGGCAAAAAAGGTCGAATGTGTGATTTGAATCACATAGCTCGGCCTTTTTTTGTGGCATACTAAGTGAGCAAATTCAGACCAGGAGTGTGAGAAGCGATGGAAACTACAGCATTGTACGAAAAATTTGGCGGTGAAGATACAATTCGTAAAGTAGTTGATTACTTCTATGAATTGGTTTTGGCGGATGAAACCGTGAACGGCTTTTTCAAAAATACCGATATGGACAAGCAGAGGAAGCATCAGACGAAATTTATCAGCTTTGCGTTAGGCGGTCCGAATCAGTATACGGGAACGTCGATGGCTAAAGCGCATGCCGGCATGAATCTTCAACCGGCGCATTTTCAAGCGATTGCGACACATTTGCACGATGCATTGGCGCATTTTGGAGTCGGCGAAGCGGATATCGCACAGGTGCTAGCTAAGGTAGCGACGTTGAAGGACGATATATTGTACAAATAATCCGAACAGCAAAAAACGCAATAAGGCGAAGCCAATGGCGGGAAATCCGCTCGCGGGCTTTGCCTTTTTTTGTATATGTGGTTGCTTTTCGGTTTTTTCGTGTATATACTGTACATATCAATATACACAGTAGACACACTGAGGTGAGAGGATGTTTGGAGACCGGATTATGAAGGACGCTTGGTACTTGGCTTCGCATGAACTTAAGAATAAGTGGCTGGTGCATTTGGGAAGTATTTTGCTTTACGGGTACTGCGGTTTGGCTTTAAACACGATGGTTGGGCCTTTGACAGGAGCGTTGGACTCCAGAGCGGCATCGGTATTTTTGGCGCTTGCAAGCAATTTTTTTATACTGACGGTCGTTTCGAGTCTGGGATTTTCGCTTACTAAAGAGTATATGAGCTACTGGAAAACGGATGCGTTCACGAAAAGACTGTTTTTCTTGAAAACAATGGCAGTGTCGAATCGGGTCATTATTTACAGCCGTTTTTTACAAATTTTAATTATGGTCATCGCCATGTCGGTTGTATTTTATTCCTGCAATTACGCGATGCTGGCTATATTCGGCAGGACAGTCCCGGACTTGGGCGATTTTGTGAGTCTGGCACTGACTTGGATGGGGTATTCGATTATGATGGGGAGCCTGTGCGTGTACTGGGAATTAGGGGTTCATGGCAAAGCCTATTTATTACGCAGTCTCATACTGCTGCCTGTCTATGCGATCAGTGCATATTTGTTATGGATTGCGGCTGCCGGGCAGCCGATTTGGATCGTTACTATGGAGTGGGTGCGGCATTACGGGCTGTTGATTCCTGCGGTCTCGCTGCTTCTTGCGGCTGCTGCTGTGTACGTTAGCGGGAATATGCTGGCCAAAAGGCTGAATCAGCGTGATCTGCATGGATAAAGCGATGCATCATATACCGATACAAATATCCGCAGACAGCGCGGAGCCGATGTACCATCAGATTGAAGTTCAGCTCAGAGCGCTCATCTTGAGCGGGCAGCTGGCGGAAGGAACGCTGCTTCCTTCGATCCGCGAGTTTGCCGGCGATCTGTCGTGCAGCATCATTACGATCCGCAGGGTGTACCAGGATTTGGAGAACGAAGGGATTCTCCGGACGAGGCAGGGAACAGGCACTTTCGTGGCTCAGGTCGGGGCATCAATGAGAGAGCGCTACCGCAGGGATGCGGTGTCGGAAGCGATGAGGGCGGCGATCCGTACGGGACTTACGGTCAACTGCACGGCAGAAGAGCTCAGAGGTTTGTTTGAGGAAGCCCTTCGGCAAGAGATGAATGGCAAGGAGGAGAGCGATGTATGATGAACGGATCTGGTCAAACGTTGGCCGTATCGATTAAGGGCTTGCGCAAGACGCTCGATAAAATAAATATAGGCCCGATGGATTTGGAGGTAGAGCCCGGCTACATCGTTGCGATAGTAGGTCCGAACGGCTCGGGCAAAAGCTCTTTGTTCCGCCTGCTGATGAATGTCACAAAGCCGGAAGCCGGGGAAATCAGGCTGCTGGGCCGGCAGTACGAGCAGGATGAAATTGCGCTCAAGCGGCGGGTGGGCTACGTGTCGGAGTCCGAGGAATGGAGCGAATCGGGTTTCAAAACAGTAAAAGAACTGACCGAGTTCGTCGCTTATTGGTATCCGAATTGGGACGAGTCGCTGGTTCGCGATTTATTTGTGCGCTTCGGTCTGGACAACGGGCAGAAGCTGGCCCATTTATCGAAAGGGATGAAGCGCAAGCTGGCTTTTATTTATGCGATGGCCTACGATCCCGACGTTCTGCTGCTGGACGAACCGACGGCGGGGCTGGACCCGTTCGCCTGGCGGATGATGATGGACGAGATCGCAAACTTTATGGATCGTGGACAGAAGACGGTGCTACTCGCCACGCACATTCTGGACGAAGTGAAGCGCATGGCCGATTACGTGGCTTTTATACATCAAGGAAAGCTGCTTGGCATGTACGAGAAAGACGTGCTGCTGGACGGCTGGAAAAGGTTTTGGGTGGAGCGGTCCGAACAGCCGCTTTCACAGCTCGCCGGCGTCGTATCGCTTGAGGAGCGCGGCGGTTCCGCCACGGTGAAGATCGTCAGCAATGCGCCTGGCGAGACGGAGGCGGCATTGAAGCGGATCGGCGTGAAAATTTTGCAAACCCAGGCGGTGGAGCTGGATGAGATTCTCGGATTTTTGATGGACCGCCAAATGAGAGACGAAGGGCAGGGAGCAGAATGACATATCCGCTGCAGGTGGAGCATGTGACGAAGCAGTATGGTGAAAAAACGGCTGTTAACGGCATTAATCTTAACGTCAAGCAGGGAGAAATCTACGGTTTGCTGGGTGCGAACGGCGCGGGAAAAACGACGACGATGCGGATGGTGCTCGGACTTATATACCCGGATGCAGGGCGAATCGTTTGGAAAGGGCAAGGTTACCGCGAGGAATTAAGAAAGCTGCTCGGCTATTTGCCCGAAGAACGCGGCCTGTACCCGAAGATCAAGGTAAGCGAGCAGATCGTATATTTGGCGGAGCTGCGCGGTATGCCGCGCAAGCAGGCGGAGGCGAGCCTGAAGGCGTGGCTGGAGCGGTTCGAAGTGCCGGAGTATTACAATAAGAGGGTGGAAGAGCTATCCAAAGGGAACCAGCAAAAAATCCAGTTTATCGCCGCCGTCATCCACAATCCCGAGATTTTGATTCTGGACGAAGCGTTCAGCGGGTTGGATCCCGTGAACGTGGAACTGCTCAAGACGACTGTAAAAAGCTTGCGCGACGAAGGCAAAACGATTCTCTTTTCCAGCCATCGGATGGATCATGTCGAGGAGCTTTGCGAACATATTTGCATTTTGCACAAATCCAATACGGTCGTCCAAGGCAGCCTGAAACAGATTAAGGCGACCTTTCCGAAAGAAAGGGTGATTCTGGAAACGGAGCGGCCGGTCAAAGGGCTGGAACACATTCCGGGCGTCGTCTCCGTCACGGAACATGTGAACGGCTGCGAGCTGCGCATGATCGATCCTTCGGCAGGTCAGCAAATCCTCCAGCTTGCCCTCAGCCAATCGCCCGTGAACCGCTTCCAGATCATGGAGCCGACGCTGAACGAAATTTTCATCAAAAAGGTGGGGAAAACGCATGAATAGCATGTGGACAGTCGTCAAATTTACGTTCATGTCGCGGTTTCGTTCCAAGTCGTTTCGAGTGATGTGTTTGATTATCGTGCTGCTATTGTCCGTCATGATTCATCTTCCGACGATGATCGATAAGCTGTCCTCGCATGAAGCCGATAAAATCGGCGTGTTCGCCGGGAAGCAAAGCGAAATAGCCGGCAAACTGGCGGACTACTACAGCAAGCAGGGCAGCTCGGATATCGCTATCGTCATGCTGCAAGATACAGGGAGTGCGGCGGGGAACGAAGCTCTGGGCATGCAGCAAATCGCCGACAAGAAGATTAAAGGCTATCTGGAGTTCACGGATGCGATGGAGGCGGGATTTCCGAAAGCCGTCTATAAATCGGAAGGCACGATGGAGTTCAGCCTCAAAAGCAAGCTGCTATCGGCGCTGCAGCTGATCAAGACGGATGTCGTTCTCCGGAACGCCGGTTTGAGCGCAGCGCAAATGAGCAGCATGCAAGCGCCGGTAAGTCTGGAAACGGTGCAAATTTCAGCATCGGATCAGGCGGCGGCAGGCAAAACGGAATCGCAAATGGTCATGGCCTATGCGCTCGTCTATGTGCTCCTGTTTATGCTGTATATGGGCGTCATCGGCTTCGGCAACATGGTAGCTATGGAAATCACGTCGGAAAAAAGCTCGCGCGTGATGGAGGTGCTGATCACCAGCGTTTCGCCGCTTAAGCAAATGTTCGGCAAAATCATCGGCATCTGCCTGCTGGCGCTGCTGCAAATTGCGCTGACCCTGGCGGCCGCGGCGGTCAATCTGGGATTGTCCGGCAACAGCAAGCTGATCCGGGAACTGCATCTCAACTGGTCGGACATTCAAATTTCCATGCTCGTCTATTTCTTGATTTTTTACCTGCTCGGGTTCTTTATTTACGCGACCGTATTCGCTGCCATAGGTTCGCTCGTCAGCCGCACCGAAGAGGTCGGGCAGGCGATCATGCCGGTCACTTTTCTCATCGTCGCCGCATTTATGATCGCCATGTTCGGGCTGAGCAATCCGAACGCCGGTTTTGTCGTGGCGATGTCCTACGTGCCGTTCTTCTCGCCGTTGATTATGTTCCTGCGCATTGGCATGAGCAGCCCGGCCGTCTGGGAAATATGGCTGTCCATCGCCATCCAGCTTGCCGCGATTCTCGGCCTCGCCTGGCTGGCCGCCAAAATTTACCGCACCGGCGTGCTGATGTACGGCAAGCGCCCTTCGTGGAAAGAGCTCCGCAAAGCGATGCGGGCTTACAGGGTGTAGAAGCTGCCTGCGCAATTGCGACATCTTTGTGTTCTATTGTGTCGCTCTTAACGATTCATGAACCTTCTCCTGCCCGATATAATAAATACCAAAACGAGCAGATTCTGGCCAGTTTGATGGCGATCTGCTCGATTATATTTTGAACCGTCAGGTAGTAGCCGATATAATGATTTATATACTTTTTATACTACGAACTAAACTTTCTTGTCTAATCATGAAATTAGTTTACTGATATAATGAATGAAAGCGCCTACAAGGCAAGGTATTGGAGGTGGTCAGAACAGGTTATCTAACAGATGTAAAACGGAAGTTATCAAAATATCAGTTTGTGAGGAGATGAAAGTAATGCTTTCAGGTGTTAAAAAATCAATTCATGTATTATTGGCATGTGCAATTACGCTGCCGCTCATGTTAACCGTGCCGGCGCCTACCAAAGTCTCGGCGGCAAGTGATGTACAAGTTAATTTATCGGCGGAAAAACAAGTGATTCGCGGTTTTGGAGGAATCAATCATCCGGCTTGGATTGGAGATTTGACAGCAGCTCAAAGAGAAACAGCTTTTGGCAATGGAGCTAATCAGTTAGGCTTTTCCGTTTTAAGAATTTATGTCGACGATAATCGAAACAATTGGTACCGGGAATTGCCAACTGCCAAACGTGCAATTGAACAGGGAGCCATCGTTTTTGCTTCGCCATGGAATCCTCCCAGTGACATGGTCGAAACCTTCAATCGTAATGGGGATACAAATGCAAAGCGGCTAAAATACGACAAGTACGCTGCGTATGCTCAGCATCTTAATGATTTCGTTACATATATGAAGAATAATGGTGTGGATCTGTATGCTATTTCTGTCCAAAATGAGCCTGATTATGCACATGATTGGACGTGGTGGACTCCACAAGAAATGCTTCGCTTTATGAAAGAAAATGCCGGATCCATTAATTGCAAGGTAATCGCACCGGAGTCATTTTCTTACCTGAAAAATATGTCAGACCCTATTTTGAACGATCCGCAGGCTCTTGCTAATATGGATATTCTTGGCGCTCACACTTATGGTACCAAGTTCAGTGATTTCGCTTATCCTCTTTTCAAACAAAAAGGAGCGGGAAGAGATCTCTGGATGACGGAAGTATATTATCCAAATAGTGATGCTAACTCGGCGGATCGCTGGCCCGAGGCGTTGGATGTTTCCTATCATATGCACAATGCGATGGTAGAGGGAGATTTTCAGGCATACGTATGGTGGTACATCCGCAGGCAATACGGGCCTATGAAAGAGGACGGTACGATAAGCAAGCGTGGTTATAATATGGCTCATTTCTCGAAGTTTGTTCGTCCCGGATATGTAAGGGTTGATGCAACGAAGAATCCAAATACAGACATTTACACATCTGCATACAAAGGTAAAAACAAGGTGGTTATTGTTGCAATTAACAGAGGCACTTCAGCAGTAAGCCAAAACTTTGTCCTGCAAAATGGGACAACCTCGAAGATATCTTCATGGGTAACGGACAGCAGCAGAAATATGGCAGCCGGATCGGCCATCAATGTGTCGGGCGGTTCCTTTACAGCCCAGCTTCCTGCCCAAAGTGTTACAACTTTTGTAGGTGAATTGGGTGGCAGCACCGTCAGCGGTACCGCTTATGAAGCGGAAACGGGTACAACGCCGTAGTAAAAACCATCAATTCGGCCTAATAGCCACGTAATAGCATGAATATCAAAATTTTTTTAAGAGGCCTCGGCGGATTCTATCTTAACGATGAATCCCTGGGCCTCTATTTTTTACCCAATTTATACGGTCCCCAAAGAATTTCCATTTCTCGTTGGTATTGGCTTCTTTTTGGAATCAATTATATATGATAGAATAATTTTCAATCTGAACAGGATTTCAGAAGGAGGCAAGCTCATGTTCAAGGTGTTGTTAGTGGACGATGAAGTATTTGTTCGTAAAGGGCTGCAAAAGTTGATCCGATGGGAACAATACAAGTTTACCCTCGTTGGCGAGGCGAAAAACGGCGGGGAAGCTCTGGACATGATCAACCGCCTGGAGCCTGATCTGGTCATTACCGACATTATGATGCCGGTGTTGGACGGGCTGGATCTAATCCGCAGCGTAAAGGAAGCAGGGCGAATTGACCCTGAATTCATTATTATCAGCGGCTACAATGATTTTAATTATGCCCAGCAGGCGATCCGTTATGGGGTTCAGGATTATATCCTAAAGCCCATTGATGTGAAGGAACTGGGGGCCTCACTTCAGAAACTGGCAGCAGCGATCGACAGAAAAAGATTGGCGGCGCTTACAGAAGAGAAATATTCGGTCGCTGCTATACTAGAGGCTTTGGTGCAGGAGAATGTTCAAGAGGAAGATGCGGCGCGGTACGCTAAGGTGTTGGGACTGGAGGGAGTATCCGGATTCCTGTATGTACTGGCGGAGATCTCGGTTGCCCCGGGACAACCGCAGATTGGTCTGAAAACGTTCCGGGAAATGATGTGTTCTTGTGGCAAAGCCGGGGGCAGTATCCACGTACTTGAGCAGCAGCCCGGCCTATTCGGAATACTATTTAGCACAGAGCTTCTGAATCGTTGGGGCAGTGTGGTTACGCAGGCTCTGAAGACGATCCGTACTGAGATTTCCACTCTTCTAAACAATAATGTGACCATCTATGCAGGCGACACCGTACATAGCATCGCTCACGTGCGGCAGTCTTTTCTCGGCGCTAATGAAGCACTCAGGCACAAGTATGCCGAGGGCGACAACTATGTTGTTATTTACGGGCAAGTGAAGGACAAGCCTCTTCACATTATCGAGATGGACCCAAGCATGTTCAATCAGTTCATGGTGGAGTTAGAAGAAAACAATAAAGAAGCCTTTGAAGAAATGGTAGACAGCATGTTTCAGATTTTTCATGACCAGCGATTTTCCCCATCGGCTGTTGTCGGCTCGCTTTCCCGTTTCATTACCAGAGTTATGAGGATAATAAAGCAAATGGATGGTAATGATGAAGGGCAGCGGCGGTTGCTGGAAACGGTGGAAAGGGAGTACCACACATGGAGTTTACGGCGGCTGAAGGAGTACTTTATGCTAATGATTACAGAAGCGGCCGAGCATATCGACCAATTGCGCAAAGAGAAGTCCAAAGGGGATATCGCGAGGATTAAGAAATATATCGACACCCATTATAGAGAAAGTATTAACCTGAAAAGCATTGCCGCTCAATTCTATCTGAATTCCGTCTATCTAGGGCAGCTCTTTCGCAAGCACTACGGCGTCTATTTCAATGATTACCTCCTTGAACTGCGAGTGGAGGAAGCCAAAAAATTGCTTCGTCAAACAGACCTGCGGATGTATGAGATTGCGGCAATGGTGGGCATCCAGAATGCAAACTATTTCGTAACCCAGTTTGAAAAGTTGGAAAAATTATCACCAATGGAGTATCGAAACAAACTGGTAAAAAAAGAATAGACAGGTGGTGTTTACGTGAGAAAAATTCATTTGAATAATATGAAGCTGCGTGACAAATTGCTGCTCATGTATGTGCTGTCTGTATTCATTCCCATTGTGATGACAAATGTCGTATTCTATAATGCGACCACTACGAATATCCGCAACCAGAAAATCCGCGATGCCAATTTGGCCTTGGAAAATATCAAAGGATCGCTGAAAGCAGTCGTTGACCAAGCAGCGGGTTTATCCTATTCATTTTATGCCGACCGTACCTTTAACGAAAATCTTGCCCACCGCTATCCACGCGCGATTGACTATGTGGAAGCTTATAATTCTTATCTTAAGGGGACATTTTCCAATTCCGACAAAAATCTTCAAAGTGCCATGCAGTATAAAGTATACACGGATAATCCCACCATCCTGTCCGGCTATATAGAGCCGTTGACCGACGAGATGAAGAGCTCCGATTGGTATACCCAGTTTAAGTCTTTTTCCGCGCCTTTCCCTACCCTCATATGCTCGGATCGGTCTTTCAGCCTGATTCAGAGGCTGGACAACTACTACACGAACGGCTTCAATCAAATTCTCAAGATCGATCTGAACATGAAGACCATCAGCCAATATTTTCACAACAACGGCTTTGACGGTAAGGTGTATCTCGTCGACCCCCAGGGGCGGGTACGGTTCAGCAATGATTCAGATGTCGATTGGGCCCTGCAGACGGTTCTGTACCAAGATATTCCTCTGCCGTCAAAGTCCGAGAGCTTCGAGGCCTCGTATACGGGGATCAATTATTTGGAAGGTTGGGCGCTGCACGGTGTAATGAACAAAGAGATCGTCTTAAATGAAGTCCGGAAGTCGCGTTCTTTCGTCATTTTGCTCGCGTGCATTAATTTCGTCGTTCCCTCCATGATCATTGCCGCCATGTCCCGGTCTTTGCATGTCCGTCTTGTGCGGATTCTAAAGCATATGAAGAAGGTAAAAAACCAAAACTTCCAGACCATCCCGCACGAGGAGGGGAGGGACGAAATCGGCCAGCTAACGAACGAATTCAACCGGATGACAGAACGAATCGACAGTTTAATTACCGACGTTTACCTTGCGGATATCCAGAAGAAGGATCTGGAACTAAAGCAGCAGCAGGCCCAACTCCATGCCTTGCACAGTCAGATTAATCCCCACTTCCTGTTTAACGCCCTGGAATCCATACGTATGAGAAGCGTGATCAAAGGTGAAGACGAGACGGCGGATATTATCCATAACATGGCCAAAATGTTCCGCAAATCGATATCCTGGAGTCGGGATTGGATCACCGTAGGCGAGGAGCTGGAGGTAATTAAAAGCTTCCTTGAAATTCAGAAATACCGATTCGATGACGAGTTGGAATACGACGTTCAGATAGATGAACATGCAGTCGATTGTATGGTTCCGAATATGATTTTCCTGCCCTTCGTGGAGAATGCCAGTATTCATGGGGTCGAATCCGTTCCAGAGAAGGGGATCATTCATATCCGTATCGGCGTTCAGTCCAACGAATTAAAATTTACACTGGAGGATAACGGAATCGGCATGTCCCCGTCCAAGCTGGAAGAAATCCACCGATATCTGGCTAAGGACGATGTCATGGGAGAACGGGTCGGAATCAAAAACACATTCTACCGACTTAGGCTCATCTATCAAGAGCGAATTGCTTTCAACATCCACAGCAAGGAAGGGAAAGGTACGCGCATTGAGATTGTACTGCCTCTGCTCACGGAGAAACTATAGGGATGCGGCATTTCCATATACTTTTCATACTATGAACTAAACTTTCTTGTCTAATTATCAATTGGGTTTGCTGATATAATGAAAGCGTCTACAAGGCATCATCCAATTCGAAAGGGGCAATAAGTCAAATGGTTGTAAAAAAAGTGTTGACTTCGGGGCTGGCGGCTATGCTGATAACGTCTGCAGTGGCAGGGTGCAGCGGTAGCAAGGATAGCGCCTCATCCGCTCCGGCAGGGGGAGCATCAGCAACAGCGGAATCCGAGAATAAAACCTCTGTTACATACTCGTATTATCTCTTTTCGCAGGGCAAAAAGGATGTACTGGCAAGTGAAACAACGATCGGCAAGGAATTGCAAAAGCAAACCGGTGTGGATTTCAAGCTGCAATACCTTGTCGGTGACAGCGCTACCAAAGCGGGGGTCATGATCGCAAGCGGAGATTATCCAGATGTCATCAGTTCCAGCGGCGAGATGGCCAAGTTGATGGATGCGGGAGCTTACATTCCGCTGGATGATCTGATTGAGAAGTACGGACCGAATATCAAGCGCGTGTACGGTCCTTATTTCAATAAAATGAAGGCAAAGGATGGCAAAGTTTATACGCTTCCCTTCACGGCTGACCAAGGATATATGGCAGGGCCGGATATCGGCGGAGGCGCTTTCTGGATTCAGCGTTCTGTACTGAAAGAATTCGGTTATCCGAAAATCACGACCCTTGACGAATACTTTGATCTGATCAAAAAGTACAAGGAAAAATATCCGAAAGTGGATGGCAAGGATACTGTTGGCTTTACTGTGTCGGCAGGTGTAAACAACAATTTCTTCACCCTGCAAAACCCGGCCATGCACTTGGCAGGTTACCCTAACGACGGCGGCGTCATCGTGGATATGAAAACGAATGAAGCAAAGATCGTAGCGGGAACCGAATATCAGAAGCGATGGATCAAGAAGCTGAATGAAATGAGTGCCGTTGGTCTGTTCGATCCGGAGTCTTTCACCATGAACAAGGACCAATATTTGGCGAAGCTGACCTCCGGTCGGGTGCTCGGTTACTTTAACTATGCCTGGCAGGTAGGGGACGCGAACAAAAACCTGAAGGCGGCAGGCATTGACGAGAAGCGCTATGCGCCGCTTCCGATCGTATTCGATAAGGGAATTAAAGATCAATACATCGATCCGCCCGGATTTGTCGGCAACTATGCCATCGGTATTACGGTGAAGGCCAAAGATCCGGTTCGCATTATCAAGTACTTCGATAATATGCTAAAAGAAGAAAATCAGATTCTGCTTTCATGGGGAATTAAGGATCAAACGTACAGTGTGGATGAAAAGGGCCGCTTTTACTACAAGGATGACCAGAGCAAATACCATGAAGATCCGGAGCTGAGCCGCACCTTCGGGTTCACCTATTTCGCCAGCGACTGGCCCAAATACGGCAGCAACTCCGTTCTGAAGGACGGCAACGCTTTTTCGCCGGGCAACCAGCCGGAAGTAGCAACTAAATTGTACACCGATGGAGACAAGAAGATTCTTGAAGCGTACGGTGCAAAGACCTTCAGCGATTATTTCAATAAGCCTGATGAGCGCAAATGGTTCCCTGCCTGGTCCATCAGCATTCCTCAAGGCTCGCCGGAACAAATCTTCACAACCAAATCCGATGATCTTCAAAAGAAATATATGTCGAGGCTGATTCTGGAATCTCCCGATAAATTCGAATCGACATGGAACGAATATATCAACGAGCTGAACAAGCTGGACAAGAAGGTCTATGAGGATACCATCACCAAGGCCGTGAAGGATCGGATAGCCGGCAAGTGGTAAGATCGAATTTTTCTGGATTGCGGAAAGGAGTTTTGCCAGGTGGAGAAACCGATAGAACCTGCGATTTCGTCAGCAGGCGCTGCTTTGGGTAAACAATTAAATCAGTCTTCGTTTTTTAAACGCCTGATTTATCAGCGGTCCCTTGTATTTATGTCCATCCCTTTTGTGATTTGGGCTTTTGTTTTTAAATACGTCCCCCTGTGGGGCTGGACAATGGCCTTCCAAAAATACCGGCCGGCAAAGGGGTTGTTTGCTCAGGAATGGATCGGTTGGAACAATTTTAACTTTCTCTTCCAGGACAATACCTTCTACCGGGTACTAAGGAACACCTTGGTCATGAGCTCCATTAAGCTGGTGTTAGGGTTCGTGACCGCCATTACGCTTGCCATTCTTTTGAATGAATTGAAACATATTTTGTTCAAGCGGGTCGTTCAAACCGTAAGCTATCTGCCCCATTTTATCTCCTGGGTGGTAGCGTCAAGCATTGTATTGACGGTTTTATCGACAGAGGGGATTGTCAATCAGATTTTGACCCAATTTAATCTCATTGACCATCCGGTGCTGTGGCTGGCTAAAGGGGAATATTTCTGGGGCATTCTCGGAGTCTCCGAGGTGTGGAAGGACGTGGGCTGGAATACCATCGTCTACTTGGCGGCCATTACCACCATCGACCCGGCCCAATATGAGGCAGCCGAAATCGATGGCGCAAGCCGGTTCCAGCGGATTCGGCACATTACGCTTCCGGGTCTGAAGCCGGTTATCATTATTTTGTTGATTATGAGTCTGGGGAATATTCTTGAATCGGGATTTGAGCCGCAGTATCTGCTAGGCAACGGAATGAATGCGGACTATTCCGAAAACCTTGATATATTCGTGCTGAAGTACGGTATGGCGATGAGCAATTTTTCGCTGGGAACGGCTGCAGGCATGTTCAAGACCGTCGTCAGCTTCATCTTCCTCTTTTCCGCCAACTTTATCGCCAAGAAAATGGGCGAAAGCAGATTGTTCTAAAGGAGGCTCGCCATCATGCGAAATATGAAATCGTCCCGTTTACGTAATTCCAACTTAAGCGATAAAATATTTGATACCTGCAACATCGTCTTCATGATCTGTCTGATGATCGTCACCTTATATCCTTTCGTCAATATGCTTGCCGTTTCTTTCAATGACGCAAACGATGCCATCAAGGGCGGCGTCTACGTGTGGCCAAGACTGTGGACGCTGGAGAACTACACATATATATTCGGAGAATCCTCTATCTACCATTCCACGTTCATTTCCGTGCTGCGGACCGTCATCGGAACAGCGGTTTCCGTGTTGAGTACGGCTATGCTGGCTTATACCATCAGCCGTCAGGATTACGTGCTGCGCAAGTTCGTAACCATGTTCTTCGTATTTACGATGTATTTTAGCGGTGGCCTGATTCCCGGCTATTTGCTCATCAAAAATCTTGGTCTGATCGATTCGTTTTGGGTGTATATTGTTCCCGGCGTTATCGGCGTGTTCAATATGATTGTGATTCGCTCCTTCATAGAGGGGCTGCCCGAAGGGATTTTGGAATCAGCCCGTATCGACGGTGCGGGCGAATTTACTACCTTTATGCGGGTCGTACTACCGCTGACCATTCCGGCGCTGGCTACCGTATCTCTGTTTGTGGCGGTGGGACAGTGGAACTCCTGGTTCGATGTGTTCCTTTACAATTCATCCAATTTGAAGCTGAGCACGCTGCAGTATGAGCTTATGAAGATTTTGCAAACTTCCAATACTGCAACTTCTCAATCGTCCGGCGACGTCTATGCGCAAAGCGGAAACGTGACCACGGTTACTCCGACCTCCATCCGGGCTACAATGACCATCATCGCCAGCGTTCCGATTCTGCTCGTCTATCCTTTCCTGCAGAAGCACTTCGTACAAGGGATGACCGTGGGCGGAGTGAAGGGTTGATCGGTTCAGCTCGAAGGAGACCGGCGTGATTAAAGCGGTTGTAGAACTGTAAACGAAGCTTTCCACGGTAATTCATAGCAGAATGAAGATGGAGCGGATCGGCAGGGATTGCAGAGGCGCTGCTGCAAAGCCGCCTACTCCAACTATGAAAACAAAATGGGAGCTTCTTCAAAAACTTGAACAGCGGACTTTCCAAGAAATCATGTTGTTTATTTGTGAACAAGTGGTTTGCTTACGGGGGAGATAAGATTTCTCAAGAAGTTAACGATTGGTATCGCAGTCAAAGAGCAAAATAAGTGGAATAAAAAGGGCCGCTCACGCAGCGGTCTCCTTATTTTATATTTTGGAATAATTAATATGAATAGGGATTATTTGTAAAATGTGAGTTAAGCAAGGTGGCTGGCGCTGACACACGCTTTTTCGGACAATCTCAAAGCACGCAAGTGATTCATATCCATCACCAAGCGAGTCTACTTGCAAACAATAGGTTCGATGGCGGAGGGAAATGCGCGGTGGATGGTGTTGCCGGGGATGAGGAATAAATCACCCTGTTCTTTTTCGCAGATGGCATCATCGATAAAAAGACCTTTATAAACCATTTCGAATGGAAAGATCGGATCCAGAAAAAATGGTTTGCGAATCGGTTGCACCCAGATGACCTCCAGTAAGTTATGTTTGGTTCAAATATATCAAAATCGGATATAAATTTGCAATTAACTGATATTTTAAATTCTTATTAATATCGTAAAATAAAATCATGACGAGAGGAGAGGACTTTCCCATGCGTATTGATGCTCACCAACATTATTGGTCGATGTCTCGAACAGATTATGGATGGATTACACCTGAACTACCGGTGTTGTACAGAGACTATCTGCCTGAAGATCTCAAAATTCATTTGAAGAAACATAGCATAGACGGCACCATCACCGTTCAGGCAGCCCCTACGTATCAGGAAACAGAGTATTTGTTTACACTTGCTGATCGTTCGGACTCGATTCTAGGCGTTGTCGGATGGCTGGATTTATTTGATCCATCTCACCGGGAGTATTTCGAACGTTGGCGGAAACATCCGAAATTCGTTGGTTTTCGCATTATGATCCAAGAAATGTCCGATGCAAGCAAGCTGCTCGAGCCCATGTTTGTGGAAGCGCTTCAAGTTTATGCGGAAATGCGCTTTCCCGTGGATCTGCTCGTGACATCGAATCAGTTAAACGAGCTTAATGAATTGCTCGACGCTGTTCCAGGATTGAGAGGTGTAATTGACCACATCGGCAAACCGCGTATCGCGGAGCAGGTGTTTGAGTCATGGGCTGTGCAAATCGAACGTGCGTCTAGACATCAGAATATATTTTGCAAAGTTTCCGGCATGGTGACGGAAGCCGATCATCAAGCATGGGAACCGCAGCATTTTAAACGATATATCGAACATGTTTTGGAAGTTTTCGGACCTGAACGGGTCATTTTCGGAACGGATTGGCCGGTTTGCTTGCTTGCAGCTACCTATGACGAAGTTCTGGAAATTATCGAAAGTGCCATACCGAAGTCGTGGGGAAAACAAGAAAGAGCAAGATTATTTGGAGAAAATGCAAGAGAATTTTACAAGCTATGATGAAGGAGCGATTAAGCTCGAAACACAAACTTTTAGTATCCGAAAAACGAGTAAGGAAATTGCTATTTTCAAGGACGGAGTGATTTTATGAAGTATCGCCCATTAGGAAAAACAGGATTGGAAGTCTCAAAGCTTAGCTTTGGCGCTTCCTCCCTTGGTTCCGTATTTCGCCAAACGGATGACGCGGAAGCCATTCGAATAGTACATGCGGCTATTGACGCCGGTATTAATTATATTGATGTTTCGCCTTATTATGGCGCCACTAAAGTCGAAACGGTATTAGGCAAAGCGATCAGTCAAGCATCTCGCGAGAACTTCTATTTATCTTCAAAAGCCGGCAGATATGGTGTGGATACGTTCGACTTTTCAAGCTAGAGAATTGAATCCAGTTTGGAAGAAAGTCTGCGCAGGCTGAAGACGGATTATGTCGATATTTAGGGAGCGAATTCATCAACATATCGCGCAAAGCACTCATTCCGATCGATTTGGTTCCCGTACTACGGCCTCATGGTCCTGCTTGTCTGGAAATGCAAACGCATGCCAAATTAAGGTGCTATTTTATGCAAGTGTTCTAAAAACGTTATCCCGTATCTTTATTAAAGGGGGGATAGATCTTTAATCTGTTTATTTTGTAATCGCATACAAAGTCTCATAATAAAGGAGCAAGATAAAATCAAATCCATAAGGAGAAGCAAAATGGGGGGGGGAGGCTTACGAAAAAGAAGTTATAGGTATCCATGCCGATTGCATTAGCCGCAATGAAAAGTAAATGAATAACCATAATAAATAAAATAGAGGAGAGCAAGTATGTACAATCTACCGAAACCTCATCACCCGCTTGTCACCCATATCTTCACTGCCGATCCTTCGGCGCACGTATTTGAGGGGAAAATTTTCATCTACCCGTCACACGATCTCGATCATGACGGCGCTGATAATGACAATGGGGATCAATATGCAATGGAAGACTATCATGTTCTATCCATGGATGGCTTCGAGTCCCCCGTTATCGATCATGGCCAAGTCCTTCATTTGAAAGATATTCCCTGGGCTTCCAAACAACTCTGGGCTCCTGATGCTGCTTTTAAGGCCGGCACCTATTACTTGTACTTTCCTGCCCGGGATCTTAATGGAGTTTTTCGAATCGGTGCAGCGACCAGCAAGTCACCGGCCGGTCCTTTTCTTCCTCAACCGTCTTATATCGAGGGAAGCTTTAGTATCGACCCAGCCGTGCTTGTTGATGACGACAATAGGGCATACATATATTTCGGCGGTCTTTGGGGCGGTCAATTGGAAAAATGGCAGACCGGTACTTTCGAGCCGGAAGCGGTGGGGCCGGCGGCGGAGGAGCCTGCGATTGGTCCTCGGGTCGCTCTGCTGAGCGAGGACATGCTTTCATTTCAAACCGCTCCACTAGAAATTTCGATCGTTGACGAAAACGGCGGCCCGATTCTCGCTGGAGACGAGGATAGGCGCTATTTTGAAGGACCATGGGTACACAAATATAACGGCTGGTACTACTTGTCCTACTCCACGGGCACCACCCATAAATTAGTATACGCCGTCAGCCGGAATCCGTTGGGACCGTATACCTTCAAGGGCACGATCTTAACTCCGGTTATCGGCTGGACAACTCATCACTCCATTGTCCAGTTCGAAGACAAATGGTACTTATTTTACCATGACAGTTCTTTGTCCGAAGGCGTTAACCACAAGCGTTGCGTCAAATACACGGAGTTACACTATAACGAAGATGGAACGATTCGGACGATCGATCCTTATTGATTGAAACGAAAGGGTTTGGATGAACCATGAAAAACATGGATGTGACGGCTGTGCCTGCCGGATATAAACGGGCAGTTAAAAAGGAACTTCAAGGTACCGTTCATGAGGTTTCATACACGGTCAGGAACTATATTAACCAGTCGCGGCAGCTTGTTACAGATCAGAACATCGACGCCAGAGAAGCGGGAAGAGAAACCGTTAAGGGAAGCGAAATCATTAAAAAATGCAACATCTATTTGCCTGCAGGTTATAATGAACAGGATACGGATACCAAATACAAAGTATTGTATCTGCTCCACGGAGTAGGCGGAGATCATTACGAATGGTTACGTAGCAACGGCAAAGCTGACGGGAATTATATCATATGCAATATCTTTGATAATCTCATCGCTAACGGCGATATCCATCCGCTTATCGTCGTTTTTCCCAACGGCAGAAGCGCGTTCGACTGGACGGACTGTACGTTCAATTCCTTAGGAACCAATATGCTTGGGTTCTATTATTTCGATTATGAGCTGAGATATGATCTGATCCCCTTTATTGAATCTGAATTCCATACATTCGCCGTTATAAAAAACGCGTCTCCAGAGAGAATCGAATATAATCGCATGCACAGGGCAATTGCAGGCCTTTCGATGGGTGGTATGCAATCCTTGAATATGGTCCTCGGCGGTTACAGATGCGATGCGGTAGCATATACCGGAACAAAGAGCAGTTGGAAAAATGGGCTTGATACGACTGTGCTCGCGCCAGGTATGGAGGATCTATTCGCTTATATCGGTGCCTTTTCAAATGCTCCCACGTCGAGCGACGGCAAGGTTCTGGGCGCCAGTATCGCTTCATGCAGCCACAGGCTTCATTTGCTTTATATGACCTGCGGCGACATGGATGGAGTTGCAGTAGACAACTATTCCAAATCGGTTGAAGGGCTCACGGACACCGCGGGAGAGTTTCTCGGTGATTATTACCAGGTCCTTCTAAAAAATGGTGTTCATGATTTTAATGTATGGAACAACGGTGCATATAATTTTATCCGGTTGTCTTTCCGGGCAGAAAGGACGAATACGCAGAAGCGGACAATCACAAGCAAATTGCTCACCATTAATTTATAGGGGTAAGACCTTTATTTTGTGAATTGGAAGCGCATTCTTGATGGGTATAATTAGAGATATCACCAAGTAAGCGCTAACAGCAGGATACAAAAAGGGAGGAAAAGAAAAAATGGCATTGCAAACTAAACGATCCGCTTTTCGAGTGATCATCCCTGTATTGACACTCGGTGTCTTACTGGCAGGCTGCAGCGGCTCGAGCGGCGGTTCGGCCACATCCAGCGCGGCACCAAGCGATGCTTCAGGAAGCCCTGCGGCTTCCCAAGGAGCGGAAGCGATCAAGCCCATGACGATTTCCATGTTCATCGGAGGTTCCTACCAGCAGCCTACTGCGGACAACCGAATCTACAAGATGATCAAGGATAAAACCGGCGTCAGCCTGAAGATGGAATTTCTGGTCGGCGACCTTCTCCAGAAGATGGGCGTCATGATTGCCGGCGGCGATTATCCGGACGTCATGACAGGCGATGACAAGCTGATCGCCGCAGGCGCATTCATACCTCTGGAGGACTTGATTGAGAAGTATGCGCCGAACCTGAAGAAGCATTACGCGAATGTCTGGAACCAAATCAAGGATCCGGCAAGCGGCCATCTCTATGCATTACCGGCTTTCGGCGTGTTCTCCGGCACGTTCAACGAGACGGATTACAGGGGTCCTGGCTTCTGGCTGCAGAAGGATATTCTGAAGGAGCAGGGCTACCCGACTCCCAAGACCTTGGACGATTACTTCGCTATTATAGAGAAGGCCAAGCAGCAGCATCCGGACAGGATCGGCTTCGAGACGCTGAACTTCGACTGGAGAGTGTTCCCGCTGCAGAACCCGCCGGAGCACTTGGCGGGATATGCGAACGACGGCGGCGTTATCGTGGAGAACGCCAAGGCTTCTATCTTCGCTGACAAGGATATCGCCAAGAACTATTACAAGAAGCTGAACGAAATCAACGATAAGGGACTGATGGATAAAGAGGCTCTTGTACAGAACTATGACCAATATCTGGCCAAGATCGCCAGCGGCCGCGTTATCGGCATGTTCGATCAGCAATGGAATTTCCTGGACGGTGAAAATTCCCTGATCTCCCAAGGTAAGTTCGGCAACACCTACGTACCTTTCCCGCTAGTCTATCCTGGTGCGACGGAGCACTATCGGGATCGTCCTGCTCTGAACATCAACCGCGGTTATGGCATTTCCGTCAAGGCCAAGGATCCGGTTGCCATCATCAAGTTCCTGGATACCCTGATGTCCGAAGAATGGCAGAAGACGCTGCAATGGGGGGAAGAAGGCAAGGACTATCTTGTCAAGGATGGTAAATTTTATCGTACGCCTGAACAGCGGACCCAGCAGGACGACAACACCTGGAAGCTGGCTAACAGGGCGGAGGCCTTTTTACAGAACCTGCCGAAGATGCAGGGTTCATACAGCGACGGTAACGCGACCGATCCGCGTACGCAGCCGCAGGAATTTTACGACAGTCTGAAGCCTGAGGATAAGGAAGTGATGAAAGCTTACAATCACAAGACATGGGCGGAGTTCCTCAAGTCGCCTCCAGAAAATCCGGTCTACTATCCAGCCTGGACTATCGACCTGATTGACGGTTCCCCGGCGAAAGTGGCCCAAACCAAGCTGAACGATTTGCAAGTGAAATATTTGCCGAAGGCGATTTTGGCTAAACCGGCTGACTTCGATAATGTCTGGAAAGAATACACGGACCAAATTGCCAAAGCTAATGTTAAAGCCTACGAAGATCGCATCAACGATCAGATTCAGTGGCGGATCAAGAACTGGAGCAGCAAATAATTCATAGTTCACTTGCCGTGGAGCGGAGGAGTCTCAGGTCTTCTCCGTTTTCCAATGCCGCTACAAACGACAAATTCCGGTTCGGGAGGGACGGACAATGGCCGAAACCATACTGAAACAAGAAGGGAAAGCAGCAGTTGTTAAGAAAAAGAAATGGATCGATCCGGAAATCGGCGTGGAATTCAGCTGGAAAACGATAAAAAGTCAGAAGCAGTTGATCTTCATGTCGGTACCGATTCTGATCTACCTGGTTATTTTCAATTACGTCCCGATTTGGGGCTGGTTAACGGCTTTCCAAAATTATCGCCCGGCTCTGCCGTTTCTCAAGCAGAAATGGGTGGGCTTTGATCAGTTCAAATTTCTGCTGGGTGACGACGTCTTCCTTCAGGTACTCCGCAATACATTAGGCATGAGCCTGATCAATTTGGTACTGGGTTTTGTGACGGCGATCGTGCTGGCGCTGCTTCTTAATGAAATCAGAGTGAAATTTTTCAAACGCACGGTTCAGACCATTTCGTACTTGCCTCACTTCCTGTCCTGGGTCATTGCGGCTGGAATTGTGGCTACCTCACTGTCCGTGGAGGACGGCATCGTCAACGTCATATTAATGAAGCTTCATCTCATCAAGGAGCCCATTATGTGGCTCAGCATCGGCAAATATTTCTGGGGTATAGTCGGCGCCGCGAACGTGTGGAAGGAAGTCGGTTGGAACACCATCATCTACCTGGCCGCGATTACCTCCATCGATCCATCGCTATATGAAGCCGCTTCCATGGATGGAGCCAACCGATACCAGAAGATGCGCTATGTTACCTTGCCGGGCATTAAAGCGACGTTCATTATCCTCTTGATCATGAATGTCGGCCACATTCTGGATGCAGGATTTGAAGTGCAGTATCTGTTGGGGAACGGCTTGGTTGTAGACTGGTCGCAAACGATTGATATTTTCGTGCTGAAATACGGGATCACCCTTGGCAACTATTCACTGGCGACAGCGGCGGGCATCTTCAAGACGGTCGTCAGCATTGCCCTGGTTCTGAGTGCAAATCATATCGCGAAGCGCCTAGGCGAAGAGCGGCTGTTATAAGGGGTTGAATATGAAAATGACTACTATCCAGAAAAATCGTTTGGAACCGATCTTATTCAACACGCTGAACGGGTTCTTCATGCTCTTCCTGGTCATCGTCACCCTGTACCCTTTTCTTCACACGCTGACGGTATCTTTTAACGAAGGCAATGATACGCTGCGGGGAGGCCTCTACTTATGGCCAAGGATTTGGAGCATGCAAAATTACCGGGCCATATTTATCTCGGGAACGATCTATCATGCTGCCTGGATCTCGGTTGCCAGAACCGTAACACTGACAGTGCTAGGCGTGTTTCTCACTACGATGCTGGCCTATACCTTGGCTCAACCTCACTATTTGTTTCGTAAAATCATCGGCGTGTTCTTCGTGTTGACCATGTATTTCAACGCTGGCCTGATCCCGAATTATTTCCTGATCAAGCAACTTGGCTTGCTGAACAGCTTCTGGGTGTACATTCTTCCGGCGATGGTCAGCGCGTTCAATCTGATTGTGATCCGGACCTATATCAAGTCTCTCCCAGGCAGTTTGGTCGAATCCGCCAAGATCGACGGAGCAGGCGATTTCACAATTTTCCTGCGGATCATCTTCCCGCTCTGCATGCCCGCCCTCGCAACCATTGCGTTGTTCATCGCGGTCGGCGCATGGAACTCCTGGTTTGATACCTTCTTGTACGCTTCTTCCGATATCAAGCTGAGTACGCTGCAATATGAAATGATGAAGCTCTTGGGCTCTACCATGAACTCTAATACCGACCCGGCTCTCTTAAACGGGGTTGATACGGGTCAGTCTAAGGCTATGGTTACCCCTGCTTCGATTCGGGCGGCCATCACGATTGTAACTGCTGTGCCGATCCTGTTCGTTTATCCGTTCCTGCAGCGCTACTTTGTGGCAGGTTTGAATCTGGGCAGCGTAAAAGAATAAGGGACTGCAAGTTTCCGGAGATGACCGTTTCAGCATCCGGCTGAGACGGTTTTTCCATTGCTGGGAGCGCGGGCTGCATCTTATAATATCTATTAGGAATAAAGGAAATCAGGTGAAATCGTATGCTAAAAGTGCTATTTGCCGATGATGAGCCGATCATGTTAGAGGGGCTGCGTTTTCTGATGGACTGGAACAAACTGGGATTCGAAGTGTGCGGAGAAGCCCTGGACGGGGAGGATGCCCTGCAGCTCATGGAAGAGTGCCGCCCCCACCTGGTGATTACCGATATCCGGATGCCTGTCATTGACGGTCTGGAACTGATAGAAAGGGCTTACGCTAGCTTCCCCCGTACAAGATTCATCGTATTAAGCGGCTATGCGGATTTCGAGTACGCCAAGAAGGCAATGAAATTCGGCGTTTCCAATTATTTAACGAAGCCCTTGAACGAGACGGAGCTGGAAAACGCTGTGCTTGAAGCAGCGGAGAACATCCGGATGGAGGATGCTCGATATCAATTGCGCCGATCCGCTATGGAACGCATCCGGTCGGAAACGGTTTCGCAGCTTCTCTTAGGAGATGGCAGGCAGGAGTGGTTAGAACAAGCCAGGAGCCTCCTTAGGCTTCATGACGAATCGAGAATCCGGTGCATCCAACTGATCGGCATCGAAGATGAAGCCGGAGAGCAGAAACGGCTCAACCTGTTCCAGCATCTGCTTGAAGCGGCGGAATTGGCGGCCATTGAAGAGATTGCCGTGCATCCATTTAAACTGGGCAAAGACCGGTTCGGCTTTGTTCTGGCGGCGGACCGGAAGGGACCGGCCCTGCTGCCCTCGCTGGTGAACCGGTTCATCCGGTACATCCGTCATACATGCGGGGAGCAGTATTCCTTTTCTGTCAGCAGTGAGGTCCGGGGGGCCGCATCCCTGAATAAGGCGTACAGGGAGACGCTTGTAGCGGAGCTGTGCAAATTTTCCTCCGATCTGACGGGCGTTTATTATTATCAGGATAGAACGCAGGAGGAGAGTTTCCGGATCCCGGAGGAAATCAAGGATTCGTTGCTTCAGGCCATTGTTTGCGGCAACCCGGATGCCGTGCGGGCTCACGCTCGTGATCTTTTTTCAAGCTTAACGGCGCGGAAAGCATTGGAAGCTTGGGTGGAGGCAAGCCTGTCGGCGATCAAGCTGGACATTCTTCAAGCGCTGATCCAACAGGGAGCCGATTCGGAGAGTTGGACCCGGAGATGGTTCGCGGCCCCGCTGCGGCTGGACCCGGGAGGAATGGAAATCCGGGTACTGAAGGATTTCCTGGATGCGGCCGAATGGGTGGCAAGTGAGAAGGGCCCGCGCGTCGATGGTGTCGTATCCACAGCTGCGGGATTCATCAAGCAGCATTATCACGAGAAGCTGCAGCTCCAATATGTAGCCGAGCAACTTCATATGAATCCGGCTTACCTGGGCCAGCGGTTCAAGAAGCAGTTTGGTATGGCGTTCAACGAATACCTGCACACGGTCCGCATCGAAGAGGCAAAAAAGCTGCTTCGCCGGGCTGAATTCAAAATAGCCGATATCGCCTTGAGGGTGGGGTATTCGGATTCGGACCAGTTTGTTGCGAAATTCAAAGCCTTGACCGGTATGATACCTTCCTCATACAAGAAAGGCTAAGACATACCCGACAGGAGACCGACTATGAAGCGGAAATGGAAGCCTTTCAGCCATATCGTCAACGACATTCCGTTAAGATACAAGTTTCTGTTCATCTATCTTTTGTGCGTCCTGCTTCCCATCATGTGTATCAATTCGCTGTTTTACATTCAGAACAGCCGGAACACGGAAGCCCGTGAGCGGGAGAATCTGCAAATATCTTTGGACCGGGCAGGCTACGAGCTGGTGCAGATGGTGAACGAATGCATCTCGATAAGCAACACTGTAGCGGCTGACCGGGCCTTCAACGAACCATTGGAAACCTCCTATGCCGACTTGTCGGCATATTACGAAAAATATGACAGCTACCTGCGCGATAGGCTCCGCCAATATACGAACCAGTACCCGTACATCTCCCGGCTGGGCGTGTACACCTCGAACCCGACGATTGATAGCGGAGGGAGCTATTTTATCCTGAAGGACAGCGATAAACAAAGTGAGTGGTACCGGAAGCTGACCGCTACGAAGGATAAGGTGATCGTTACCTCGTATCTGGATATCAACCCGATGAATCCGCAACAGAAGATGGTGTATGTCAGCGTCATCCGCAAATTGAATAATTTCCCGGATCTAATGAATTACACCAAGTATATGCGGATTGACCTGCAGCTCGACAAGTTGCAGGAGCTATTCAACAAGGAGCGGAGCTACTTGCAGTTCAAGCTGTTGGATGCAGATAAACGGATCGTTCTCGATTCGAACCGTTCCTACATTGCCGAGGATAACCTTCTGTCTCCCATCTCGGCAGACCATCTTGATTCGTCGGGCGGCAATGCGGCAGGTAACTTCATCAGTCCATTGGGAACGGCCAGCTATTTGAGCGGCTGGGAATTGATAGGGATTCCGGAAAGATCCCGAGTGCTCAAGGAACAGAATGCGGTATTGAAGTTCGGCATCGCGTTGGCCTTGATCAGCACGGTGATTCCGACGGTACTCGTCTTTATTATTCTGCATTCCTACAACCTGCGGGTCAGACGGCTCTCCAAACATATGCAGATGGTTAAAAACGAGCGCTTCGAACCCATCAACATGTACGAAGGCCGGGACGAGATTGGAGGTCTTCTTCGAAGCTTCAATCTTATGACGGAAAAAATCCGGAATCTGATCAACGACGTCTACAAGCTAGAACTCCAGAAGAAGGACTTGGAGCTGGAACGGGTGCGGGCGGAGCTTAATATGCTGCAAAGCCAAGTGGATCCGCACTTCCTGTTCAACACGCTCAACGCCATTCTGGTCGTATGCAAGAAGCACCGGTATGAGCATGTGACGGAAACTATCCGCAACCTGTCCCAAATATTAAGAAGGCTGCTTAGCTGGAAGGATGACCTAGTGACGATTGAAGAGGAAATCACCTTTATCGAGATGTATCTGCAGATTGAAAAGTTTCGGTTTCAAGACCGTTTTGAATATGAAATGGACATCGATCCGGGGGTCCTCTCCTGCCGGATTCCCAAGATGAGTATCCAATTCTTGGTGGAGAACTCCTGCAAGCACGGGCTTCAATCGGTGAAAGGGGACCGGAGAATCTGCATCTCGGCCGGGTTGGATGAGCGCCATCTGGTCATGAAGGTCAAGGATAACGGAATCGGTATGGACACCGCCAAGCTGAATGGGATATTCCAAAATTTATATATAGAGGAAACAACAGAGAAAAACATTGGACTGCGGAACGTATACAAACGGCTGAATCTTTATTACAACGACAGATCCTTGTTTACAATAGACAGTAAGGAAAATGAACAGACAACCGTTACGATCCGTGTTCCTCTGAATCTGATTCTGCCTCAGGAGGAGCTGGAAGAGAATGTATAAAGTGCTGTTTGCCGATGACGAGCCGATCGCATTGGAAGGCATCCGGCTAATGGCCGAATGGGAGGAGCTGGGGTTCGAGATATGCGGCATGTGCGCCAACGGGGAAGAAGCTTTGGCGGTTGCAGAGGACTGTAAGCCCGATCTGATCATTACGGATATCCGGATGCCGGTGATCGACGGCTTGGAACTGATCGACCGGATTCGGGGGCTGTCGGAAAACTACTACCCGATCTTCATCATCATGAGCGGGTACGGCGACTTCGAATATGCCAGATCCGCATTGCGGTACGGAGTGCGCCATTATTTGCTCAAGCCGGTCATGGATAAAGAATGGGAAATGATCTTGAAAGATATCATGCAGGAGCTTGCGGTTCGTGCACAGGAGCATAGCAGGCAGGAGCTGGAGTCGTACAGACTCCTGCCGGCGGTGCTTGCCCCCATTCTCCGAGGAGAGATGCAGGAGCCGGATGAGAGCGTATCCGGACAAATCGGAGAGCTGGACCGACAAGCCAAAGCATGGAGATACATTCTGATCGAGGGGTTGAAGGGAGAGAATCTGGAATGCTGCGCGGCATACTCCAGCCCGCCCCGAGTGATGTTTATCGACCTTATGCCCGGCCAGGCCGGTTTGGTGGCAGACGATGCCCTGGATGTCATTGCTTTGGCCCGAAAGGTCTCTGACGGGCTACGGCAGCAAGGAATGGAAATCTGCGTTTCGGTCGGGCCGTCCGTGCCTTCACTTCTAGATTTGACGGTATCCTATTCGGGGGCGAAGGAGGTGTCTGTCCACCACTTTTTCCATGATGATGAAGGTCTCGTCGTTTATGAATCCGCAGCCCGTTTCGAGGTCAGCTACGATCTTCAGGCCATGGCGACAGCGGAGGAGCTGTTTGCCGCAGCGGAGCGGCTTCAGGAGCAGGAGGCGGCAGACATCATGAAGCGTTTATTCGCCTCATTCCAACAGCATAAGACTGCGCCGGAAGTGGTGCGGATGCTTAGCATGGATGTGGTTTTGAAGAGCACGGAGGTGCTGCGGGAGCTGGGGGCGTCGACAGCTGACATGTGGCCGAGGTTCCTCGATCTGCTCCAAAATGGGCCGAAATCGCTGACGGGCTTGGAACACTCCATGCGGGGTTATCTGGACGAATATATGAACCGGTTGAGGAAGCAGAAGGAATTCAACTCTGGACACCCCCTTCATGGGATTGAACGTTACATTCAGGAGAATTACAAGAAGCCGCTTACGATCAAGGAGATCGGGGAACGGTTTTATATGAATCCTGTGTACCTGGGTCAGGCATTCATGAAGAAAAACGGCGTGGGCATCACTGAATATATACATGACCTGCGTATTGAAGAGTCCAAGAAAATGCTTACGGAATCAGACGCTACGATCCGTTCCATCGCGGAGGAGGTCGGATACGTGCATTATCATCATTTTCTGAGAGAGTTCGAGAAGCGGGTTTCCGAGAAGCCGATCGTGTACAGGCAGACGGGTAAATCCTAAAGAATGGGGGGGGAGAACCTTATCATAATGAGGGAGACGGCCTGTAAGAACGGGACATCTAAAGGAGGCTTGCCAAACTATGAACAAGGAAATACCGGCCTTGCACGGGGCTTTCAAAGGATTATTCAGAATCGGCGCCGCCGTTAGTACGCTGATGCCGAAGCCAGCGTTTTGGAGCCTCATCGGGGCTTAATCACGTTTGTGCCTGAGCTGCTGGAGCAGAGCTGCGAGCTCGTGACTGTTAGCCGGCTTTTGGAATTAAGTAAGACGGAGCAGTAAACGTCACGCCGATGGATCAAAGGGGGATCCAATCTACCTTTGAAGAACTCGGCTATTTATTGCTTTTCCTGAGTTTTTACCAGAATCTAACTTGAATTGCATAGGTCATGAATGAAAGCCGAGAAAAATAAACCGCTCCGAAGAGCGGTTTATTTTTCTCGGAGTGAGGGTTGCCCTCTTTTGTCATCTAAGTTTGAAGAAGCAAAATCACAGGTGATATGAAGTGAGTGGTCTTTCTACCCGGAGTTGGCTACCCGATTAATGGGCAGCCTCTTACCGATTGTCGAATACTTACGGCTTGAGTTCGATCGCCAGGCAGTTGACGTACGGCGTCGGCTGCCGGTCCGGCAGCGAAACGATGAGCGCTCCGTACGGCTGTTCGAACGGTACTTCGCCCACGCCAAGCAGCCGAACGGATGCCACTTTGTCTGCCGGCGTCAACGCACGAATGACGGCACGATGATCTTCCGGCCACCGCATCTGGAATGCGTAAAGCGTATTTCCCTTTTGGGTGAAACGGAAGTCGCCGGAGTTCCATTCCACCCTGTCCTCCTTGAAATGATCAATGACCACGCGGGAATGTCCTTCGCCCGATACGCGGAACGGCCGGGTGCCGTACACGCCTTCCCCGCATATCCGGATCCATTTGGCCATCTCCTGCAGGATATACGTGCACTCGTCATCAATCGTACCGTCCGGCTTCTGCGGAATATTGAGGAGCAGATTGCCGTTCTTGGCGATGATGTCGACCAGAATTTCAATGACATGCCCTGGTTTCTTATAGACCGTTTTCACATTATAGAACCAATCCCCGACACACGTATCGGTCTGCCACGGGTCAGGCCTGATGTCCGGCGACTGGCTGCGTTCAATGTCGAGGATGCCGATGCGGTAAACGTCCTGCCTGCGGTCCTTCTGGTTATAGACTGCGCGATTCACGCCGCCATAGGCCGCAGCGCTCGTATTGTACAGATGCGCGACCGCATTCAGTCCGGCTGCGAACGACGGGTCATCCAAGGAGGCGTCCCTTTGATCCCAGGCGCTAGCGAACGGCAGTCCGCCATCGGAGTACAGCAGATCCGGCTGGTACAGATCGATGACTTCCTTGATGATGTCGAACCAGCGCTGATGCCACCAAGGATTGATTGTATACCATGGCGTCGGTTCCATTTGCAGGTTGTCCGGTTGATAATGCTCGCGGTTCGGCAAATACAAATCCTCGTACTCGGGATCGTTTCCGTCATAAGGGATGCCCGCATAAGGGCCCTCCTTATCCTGTCCTTTATTGAAATGAAACCAGCTGAACGTCGCTCCCAGATGCTCGGTCAGCCCGAAAGGCAGTCCCCGGCGGGAAGCGGCGGCTTTCCACAGCGCAACGATATCTTTCTTCGGTCCCATGTTGACCGAATTAAAGCGGTGGATTTTCGAGTCGTAGTTGAAAAAGTTGTCGTGGTGCATCGCCTGTGCGACGAAATATTTGGCACCGGCAGCTACGTACAAGTCCATCAGCGATTCCGGATCGAATTTCTCCGCTTTCCACAGCTGTACGATATCTTTGTAGCCGAATGTTGACGGATGTCCGTAATGGCGGATATGGTACCGGTATTGCTCGGAACCTTCGTAATACATGTTCCTGGCGTACCAGTCCCCGTACATTGGCACCGATTGTGCGCCCCAGTGCGACCATATGCCGAGCTTAGCATCCCGGAACCATTCCGGGCACTCGAATTTCCTGAGCGATTCAAATGTGGGTTCGAAAGGACCCTTGGCGATGTGCGCCTTAACCATGCGGATCAGGCCTCCTATTTTTTTGTTACAGCCTTATCCTAGCAGTATTGTGGTATACTCATGAATATAGAATCCTAACTTCTTGTTGTATAAAATTATCTATCTTTCCATAATCGGTGATTACCCATGGACAATGCCCAACAACAACTGATCCGGCTTTATCTCGATAACCTTCAGGTTCACGTAACCGCAATGGGACATAACCAGGTTTGGTCCGACTGGCGGGATCTCGATTACACGCCGGACTATAACAAATTTTATTTGATTTGCGATGGCGAAGGCTGGTTGAAAATCGGCGATACGGAGTATACGCCTAAACCGGGGCAGTGGTACCTGATGCCGCAAGGAGTGAAGCAATCTTACTCCTATACGGACGGCCCGCGCTTTACGAAATATTGGTGCCATTTTACGGCCAAGGTCGGGGAAAACAACCTGTTCAATCTGCTAAAAATACCCGTATTTCTCGAACCGGGGATGGACGGCGAACCGAAGCAGCTGTTCCGAGAGCTGCTTTCCTGCGAATCCCGTACGTCCCTATCCGCTCCCCTGCTGATTAAAGCGGCCATGCTGAAGTTGATTGCATATTATGTTGAGCATGCAGCTTCCGACGTGGCAGGCGTCGAACTCGCTGCAGTGTCCGAACCCCTTCAAGGTGTCATCGAGCATATCCAACTAAACTATCATCGAAACTTGACGATCGACGAGTTGGCGGAACGCGCCCATCTGCATCCCAACTATTTTATCCGCGTGTTCAAAAGGCGTTTCGGCACATCTCCGATTCAATACGTTAACAGAAAAAGGATAGAAGAAGCGAAGTGGCTATTGACCTCCACGGACCTCATGCTGGCGGAAATCGGCGCTAAAGTTGGCATTCCCGACATCTCCTATCTATCCAAATTATTCAAATCATCCACAGGTTTATCTCCGACTGCGTATCGATTGACTCATCATCCGAATCCGTCTAATTCGACAATATGAACGAAGATATGGAAGGGCAAAAGCCCTTTCTTTTTTTGTGCTCCGAATCGGTATGATCGCGAAAAAAGTCGGCTCCCCGCAAGACGAATATCCTCTTTCAACCGCTCGCGAAGTTTTTGGGGGTAAGGGCGCCTTTTTACGCTCCAACGAACAATTTCTTCAAACATTTCCCCCCCCATGGTACAATAGTGTTGAGATGAGGGCAGCAAGCCGCCTATAATCGCATAGAAATCGTAGAATGTTCTGACATCGTTCAAGCAGGAGTGATTATATCGGTTCGGGAGTGGCGCAGCTTGAAAAACATGTCCATTTTGACGCAATTAATTTTCGCATTCAGTGTGATTATGCTCGCTTTAACCTTGGTTGTCAGCTTTTTTTCCTATCAAAAGTCTTCGGAAATTCTCTATCAGAAATCCACCCAGTTTTTGCTATATTCCATCAATCAAATGAAAGAGCGTATGGACAATACATTAGAAGAATACGATGAATTTTCCAAACAACTTGCTTATAGTCCGGCGGTTTTGGACTACTTGACCCAGATCCACATGAAAATACCCCCCAAGATTCCGAAATACGAGTTGGAGAAAGAGATCGCGCGGCAGAGCCAGACATTTGCCCGTGGCATCATCGTTCAAATTTTGGATGAGAACGAGAATGCTTATACGGCTTTCAATGGGTTCGACTTGGCGTGGAAGAATATAAACGAACTGAAAAGTATGGCCTGGTATCCCCACGTCGCTCAAGCGGAGGGAAGCGTGGTTTGGGCGGGAGGCGAGATGAAAAATACGATTCTTGTTCCGGCCGTAATTGGCAGTCGTATCGTTAATAGTTGGACCGATTTGAAGCCTATTGGGCAAATTCTCGTTACTATCCCTGCTACCGTCATTGAAAACATCAGTCAGGACAAGCAACTGGCGGAGATTGAAAATATTCGGATTGTCGATCGCTACCATCGTATCGTTTATTCCAAACAGAAGTCGGAGATAGGTCAAACGATAGCCGCCGGGGAACAGAGACTTCTCCGACTTCAAGACGCGTCGATCATGACGGAAACGATTGAGGAAGAAGACCGATTTATTATCAAAGCCAACTCGTCGTACAGCCAGTTTACCATACTATCCTACGTCAACAAGCATACGTTGGAACGTGAAATGAAGCAGATGCAATACCGCATCATTACGATTGGATTGATCGCTTTGGCGGGGGCGATACTTTTTGTATTGCTTTTCTCCTGGTCTTTATCCCGGCCACTAAGATTATTAACGCAGAGCTTTCAGAAAATCAGACGAGGTATCCTGCTACCGATTCACGGTCAGTATGCAAATCGGGAAGTAATCACACTGATTCATGGTTTTAACAAAATGGTCGGCGACTTAAACAAGGCGGTAAAAGATTTGGCCGACAAACAGATCAGCGAGGAACAGGCGCAGTTAATTGCACTGAGGGCGCAGTTTCAGCCGCATTTTATGTACAACACGCTGAATACGATCTTCTGGATGCTGTATAACAAGGGCGAGGAACAGACGGCGGAGATGGTGCATTCGTTAAGCGAAATGCTACGATATACGATACAACCCGGTTCGGATTTAGTTCCGTTAAAGGAAGATTTGAAGCAGCTGCAGCGTTATATTACCCTGCAGACTTATCGTTTCGAAGATAAGCTTCAAGTCGATTTGCAAGTGGAAGATGAGATTTTGGATGTCCGCGTCATACGTCTGCTCTTTCAGCCTCTGGTAGAAAATGCGATTATCCATGGGCTGGAACCAATGGATCGAAGTCCAGGACTGATTCGTATCCTGGTGTTTCGCGATGGCGGAGATCTTGTGTTATCTGTCGAGGATAACGGGGTCGGTGTGAGCGAGAACCAATACAGAGACTTGCTGGGGCATCGGGGTTCCCCCAATGATTCCCACACACGTTTGGGCTTGATCAATTTAAATCAAAGAATAAAGCTGATTTATAGGTTGGACAGGGGTATTGAACTGTCCAAAAGCGAATTGGGCGGGTTAAAAGTCACTGTGCGAATTCCTGTTATGGAAGCGGGCGAACGAAGATGATGATTTTGGTGGTTGACGACGAGCGGTTACCCAGAACCTCACTGGCCGGGATGATCAGATCCATCGATCCGAAGCATGTTGTAATGGAAGCCGAGAACACGAACGAAGCTTTGGAATTGTTCACCCTTCATCCCATTGATCTCGTGATCTCGGACATTCGGATGCCGGGCAGAGGCGGATTGGATTTGGTCAAAGAGATCAGGGAGATGAACGAAGAGGCGAATGTCGTGCTGCTATCCGGGTATGCCGATTTTGAATACGCTATAACCGGTATCCGCTTGCGCATATTTGAATACGTTACGAAGCCTGTAAGCAAGCAGCAAGTGACGGAGTTGCTCCGCAAGGTGGAGGATAGGCTCGTGGAGAGGAAATCGAAAAACATGCTGAACCGGTTGCGCGACAAAAATATGCTCGAGAAGCGGATACGCGATTGGTGCCACAACATCCCTATCCCCTATTACGACGAAATGCTCCTGCCGGATTACAGCGAGATCGCTTTGTTTCATATATATGCTTCAAACCTTGTAGAAATGGACCACCGGATACGGTTTTTCTTGAAAAATATTTTCGAAGAAATGTTGTCGGAGATTGGTATTCCGGTGTTTGTTGACGAAATTCGTCAAGTCACGTTAGTGTTCTTCTCCCAAAATGTCCCCGAAGAGTCGTTACTGTTCAAAATCAGGGAAAGTCAGCAGACGGTCGAGCGGCTCATCCGGCAAAATCTGTCCATGGGTTGGGGAGGCATCATCGCCGATTTGGCTGCAATCCCCCGGCTGTATCAGCAAAGTATGGTGACTTTAGGAGCCGAATCGTTGTCCGATTGTCCGATTGTGGAGGCGAGCCATTATTTGGTCAAGAAAGCGATTGAACTCATCCAGCAGCATTATGCAGAGGACATTTCGCTTCTGACGCTTGGAGAGCAGCTTCACGTCAATCCGAATTATTTGGGCCGGTTGTTCAAGAAAGAAATCGACATGAATTTCACCGATTATTTGGTGCGCATCAGAATGGACCAAGCGAAGCGACTGCTTAAGCAAACTACGCTGAAAATATACGAGATCGCGCATGAGGTCGGATACGAAGACAACGCGTATTTCAGCAGATTATTCAAAGCATTGCATGCAATGACGCCGAATGAATACCGCAACTTCGACAAGTCATAACGGCGTAAGGCCCTTTTTCGAGAAACGGAGAAGGGTCGTTTTTTGTCGTTTTAATCCAAGAAAAGTATGTTTGTTCACGTTTCGGAAAAGGTTCAGTCCATTTTATAATTTAGGAGTAATCTATCCAAATACAGAAGGGTTGGTACAGAAGATGAGAACGTTGGCAAATGTGCTGATATCGGTCATTCTCGCAGGATCCATGGTAGCGCTTTCCGCTTGCAGCAACAGCACTGGCGGTAACAAATCGGATCAACAAGACGGCAAACCGGACAAGGTATCCATTCGCATTATGACCAGATGGGCGGATAATACGCCGGGTCCCGTCGCATTCAGAGACCGCATCAAGCAGTTTCAGAAGGAAAACCCGAATATCGAAGTCCTGGATGAGTCGATAACCGACGAATCCGCTTATATGACTAAATTCAAAACGGGTATCGCTTCCGGGGATCTTCCGGCCATCAGCCAGACATGGGGCGGTGAAGCCTTCAAGATTTATGCGGATAACGGAACATTTCTCGACTTATCCGGTGCAATGAATGATGACAAGGGATGGTCGGATCAGCTTCTGCCATTGTTCGAGAACTGGCAGTTTAAGGGCAAAGAAGGCGTCTATGGCATTCCGGCTGAATTTTTCGCTGTAGGCATCTTCTATAACAAAGAGATTTTTAAGAAACTCAATTTACAGCCGCCGCAGACGCTGGAGGAGCTGTTGGAACAGGCGCCAAAGCTGCAAGCGGCTGGATACATCCCAATGGCGTTGGGAGCCAAAGATACATGGCGGGGAGGACACTTCTTTAACAACTTGGTGATGAAGCAGTTCGGTCCGCAAAAAATCGATGATTTGGCCACACGCAAAGCACATTATGATGACCCTGACATGGTTTCCTTATTCAAACTCATCTCGGACTTTAATCAGGCAGGGGTTTTCGGCGACAACGCGGTGAGCGTGGATATGAATCAGGAGAAAGCGTTGTTCCTAAGCGGCCGTTCGGCGATGCATATGGACGGCAGTTGGTTCATCGGCGAGGCTTCTAGCAGTGAAATCAAGGATAAGATCGGCTTTGTTCCGTTTCCTTATTTTAAGGATAAGCCGGAGAATAAAGACAATTGGATGGGCGGCGCCGGCGGCGGTTTCTCCGTTTACGGCAAGCTTAAGGACAAAGAGAAGGGAGCGGCCATCAAACTGTTGAAGTACCTGACATCCGTCGACTATTTCCGGAAACAGGAGGAAGTAAATCAAGGCGGCGTTTACCCAGTTAAAATGTCGCCGAATCCGAATGTGAACAATCCGATCTCCTCGGATTTCGTGAACGCAATCAAGAACGCAAAGGTTTACAAAAATGACGTTCCTTCCTATGATAAACTGCCGCAGTTGCTCGATCGCGTGAGAAATTCAATTCAAGGCTTGTTCGTTAAGAATCCGCCGGAGAAAGTGGCCAAAGAAATTGCCGATGAAATTAAGAAAAGCAATTAACGAAGGGAGTTCAACCGGCAACCTTGTCGGTTGAACCCCTCAATGGAGGACTTCACATGTTTGCACATCGAGCAAAATGGATCGGAATCGGCTTCGTTTTCCCGGCATTGATTCTGTATACCTTACTCCTAATTTATCCCGCCTTCTTTGCTGTTTACATGTCGTTTTTCAATTGGAATCTCATTGCAGAATCAACCATGGAGTTTGTCGGGTTCCATCACTATATGCAGATGCTGGAAGATGCCACATTCTGGAGATCATTGACAAACGCTTGCTGGTTCATTCTAGGCTCATTTCTAGTCCTCATGCCAATCGCGTTCGCTCTGGCCTTGGTTGTGACGGGTGATCGGAAATTCAAGCGGTTTTTCAAGACGGCATTTTTTATGCCGGTCGTTCTTCCGATTACTGCAGTTGGGTTGATGTGGACTTTTATTTTGAACCCTAACTTTGGTGCATTGAACGCTTTGCTCGAAAGCATGGGCTTGGGCTGGTTGGCACACGATTGGCTTGGCGATCCGGATCGTTCCATTTTTACAGTTGTCCTCGTAAACGCGTGGGTGTTCGCCGGGTTAAATATGGTTATCTTTGCAGCAGGTCTCGTTTCCATCCCCAAGGACATTTACCAAGCGGCCGAAATCGATGGTGCAAGCCGTTCTCAACAGATTGCGCTGATCACAATTCCGATGATGAAGGAAACGTTTAAAATTTTTTCGATTCTTGCGATTACCGGCTCTCTCAAGGTGTTCGACATCGTCTATGTCATGACGGGCGGGGGCCCGAATCAGAAGACCGAAGTGCCTGCATCGCTTCTCTTCAACGAAGCCTTCAGATACAACAATTTTGGCTTAGGAAACAGCATCGGGACGTTTATTCTGGTAGCTGGTCTGACGATCAGCCTTATCCTGAATCGCTTCGCCAAACAAGATGCGTAGGAAACGAGGAAACGATGAGAACGAAAAATATCGCAATTTATCTATTCGCAGTTGTATGGGCCGCAATTACGCTATATCCCTTATATTTTACGCTGATTTCCTCTGTGAAGACGAATAATGAAATCTTCGGCATGTCCGCTTTCAAGCTGCCGACCGAATACCATTTCGAGTATTACGTCCGTGTTTTTGTCGAAGCAGGTTTAGGCAAAGCGCTCTTCAATTCATTCTTTATTTCATCTATGAGCACCTTTTTGGTCGTCCTGCTGGCATCGATGGCATCCTTTTACTTGGCCAAAGGGAATGGAAAGCTGCCCGGCTTACTTTACATGTATTTGATCGTAGGCATTATGGTGCCCTTCCATTCGACACTAATACCTTTGGTTAAATTGGTGGCGTTGGTGAACGGGTACAACAGTTACTTGACGATTATTGTCATATATTCGACATTTCATATCCCGTTTGCGGTTTTTCTGATTACCGGGTATATCAGAGGCTTGAACAAGGAAATCGATGAATCCGCTTTGGTGGACGGATGTGGTCCGGTGCGTTATCTATTTTCTTTCGTAATCCCGATTTGCATGCCGATTATTTCCACCACTGCGATTCTGACGTTTTTATTCACTTACAATGAATTGATTTTCGCTGTCTTGTTCTTAACCAAAAAAGAAATGTATACCATCTCGCTCTCCATGCTTTCTTTTGTGGGTGAGAGAAGTGTCGAAATGGGCCCGATTTTTGCCGCCATTGTCATTGCCATCTTGCCGATGATCGCAGTCTACTTGCTGATGCAGGAAAAAGTGATAGGCGGGCTAAGCAGCGGGGCTGTAAAGGGATGAATACGATCGGTTATACGTCGTCTTAGTTCATGAAAAAACGCAGAAAAGTCAGCGGCACAGATAATTAATAGTCCCTCCCCCTCGCGAACCTTTTTTCGCCGTCATGGATCTAGGTGTATAGATATCCGCATGCAGAGGAGCTCGCCGTCCGGCGGATCTGGTTCCCGAGTTCATTGGGGCAGATGTGCTAAGGGGGAGGTCTGATAACCGAGGTACCAGACTTAAACTAGGCCCTTCCTACAGTTCATCGGAAAGCGGAAAGCGTTACGTCCTATCGACCGTTTGAAGGAAATGATTATGCGGGATGGGAATCTGGTCATAAGTACATGTAACAGAGCGGATTTCCGGATACCAACATATAATCAATACGGGGCAGTCCCAAAAGTCATCGATGACAGAGGGAATGCCTCTTTTTTGTGTAATATCATTGTGCCAGAATGCATCCCGATTCATCACATGTCATCATTCGAAAAATTCTATTGATCGACATATAGATTGTACAAATGCGCAGGCCATAATGCTGTTGATTGACGCCGCTTACAGCAACAACGGAGTTGTTCCGTCCGCGACAAGATGTATAATGAATAAATCGAAAGTCTAATGAAGAGCCGGTGAATCGTCATGAGCATCATTCAGCGAATCAGTTTGTCGCGATGGTTCCGCAACCAGCGCATTCGAACGAAAATATTCGCGGTATACATTCCCTTGATTCTAGTCCCTCTCCTCATTCTGGGCTACACCTCCAAGGTTATCTACTCGGAGGCGATCATCGAGAAGACTCGCCGGAAGCGTTTGCACGGGCGTTTAAGAATCTTCATGGGATAATGCCGATATCTGCGCGTGATAAAGGCGTTTCTCTAAAAGCCTATCCACGAATGTCCTTTCATATTTCAATAAAAGGAGATATCGAAATGAATTACCGAATTGAACAAAAAAGGTCTGAGATGTTTGGAGTTTTTGGTCTTGTAAATTCGGGCAGGAAAACAGCATTTTCTGAAGTTCCTGAATTCCGTAAAAAAATGTGATGATGATGGCAGTGTTGTTCTTATGAACGAATTGCTGGGACGCTTTAGCAACACCGTATTGCACGTATGATCAAGCCTGAGAATCCTTCAAATACATGATATGTTATCATTTACCAAAGGGGCTTGAAGTTATTTGACCGAGCAAAATCTCGACAACTTTGTCATTCGAATTGCGGTAGGCATCGCCAAGAACGGTTAGCGCTGCCGTTTGATTCAGTTTCTTCAATCAAGGCTGATGCCTTGTTCCGGCTCCTGAATTTGGATCTGAACCCGAACCAGATAATGCTCGGGTTCAGATAACACCACCTCGTCAAGGATACAATCCTCGTAAGCGTTCCCTTCTATAATCAGCTGATTGCTCTCGATATACTCAAATATTTGCGGGTAAATTTTGTCCGTTTCCCCATAATTCGCTCTGGCATAGCACACCAATTCCATAGTCTGGTATTTGATTTCCTCCTTCTTCTGGCGAAGCAATTCGAGCGTGCTGGAGGCAGTTCGATTTTCTAGATGTGTTTTGATTTTATCCAGAGGCATGCCAAGCTCTTTAAGCGCTTGTCGGCAACAAGAGCAGGCTTAAATAGACCGATGCGATCATAAAAAATGAGCGTTTTCCGAGCAACTTCGGATAGGCTCGCAAATGAGCTGATCGAAAGAAATTCTGATGGATGCATATTTCCCACCGGACCGGATTGACTGTATAGTTACTATACAGTATATAATACCATTTGTTACTCCGAGTATTCAACGAATATGCGCGCTAATTAGCCCCAAATCTATAAAAGGAGATCACTTATGTTAAAACGATTGTTGAAAAGCGTCAGAGAATATAAAAAAGAGACGCTGCTTACCCCGTTGTTTTTGCTGGGAGAGGTGGTGATGGAAGTATTGATTCCGTTATTCATGGCTCGGCTGATCGATCAAGGAATTAGCGGCGGGAACATGAGCATGATCGGGAAATTTGGCCTGATCCTAGTGCTGTTTGCTCTTACATCCCTTTTGTTCGGGGCGCTTGCAGGCAGATATTCTGCAATTGCAATGGCCGGGTTTGGCAAAAACCTGCGTTTTGATCTGTTTCGGAATGTTCAGCGATTGTCCTACTCCAGCCTCGATAAATTTTCCACCGCCAGCATTGTGACACGTCTTACAACGGATATTACGCATGTTCAGAATGCGTTTATGATGATTATTCGGATGGCTTTCCACAGCCCGGTCATGATGATTTTTGCAACGGTGATGACCTTCCAGATCAGCCCTTCCATTGCGATGCTGTTTTTGGTTGCAGTACCACTCTTGGCTATTGGCATGTATCTGATTATGAGATATTCATTTCCTGTTTTTGAACGGGCGTTTGATCAATATGATGAAATGAACAAGGTGGTACAGGAAAACGTAAGAGGCATTCGTGTCGTCAAGTCGTATGTTCGAGAAGAGAAGGAAGTTTCCAAATTCAGAAAGGTTTCAGAACGAATTTTCACGGAAATGGTTAAAGCGGAACGGATACTGGCTCTTGAAATGCCCTTGATGCAAATCGTTCTCTACAGCGTTATGCTTCTGGTTTCATGGATTGGCGCCAAGCTGGTGGTAGGCGGAACAATGACGACGGGCGAATTGACGAGCGTTTTGGCCTACTCGCTGCAAATTTTGATGAGTCTTATGACCTTGGGCATTATATTGGTTGTCATTGCCATTGCTCGCGCTTCAGCGGTGAGAATTGATGCATTGCTGCAGGAGGAACCGGAAATTAAAAGCCCGGCCTCCCCAGTTATGGATGTTGCTTCCGGAGAAGTTGAATTCCGCAATGTTTCCTTCCGCTATTCCAGCAATGCCGAGAAATTTGCCTTATCTGGCGTCAATCTTCATATTCGTTCCGGACAGACCATAGGCATCATTGGCGGGACTGGCAGCGCCAAAACATCGCTTGTGCAACTAATTCCACGCCTTTACGATGTAAGCGAGGGAGAAGTGCTCGTAGGAGGAACCAACGTCAAAAGCTTTGATATTTATGCTTTGCGCAATCAGGTGGCGATGGTTCTGCAAAAAAATGTTCTGTTTGAAGGCACCATTAAAGAAAATTTGCGCTGGGGCAATGAAAACGCCAGTGATGAGGAGCTTATAGAAGCTTGTAAAGCAGCACAGGCCCATGACTTTATCTCCGCTTTCCCCGACGGATACGATACCCGGATCGATCAGGGGGGAACCAATGTTTCCGGCGGTCAAAAGCAGCGCTTGTGTATAGCAAGAGCATTGCTCAAGAAGCCCCAAATTCTGATTCTGGATGATTCAACAAGCGCTGTGGATACCAAAACGGATGCATTAATCCGCAGAATGTTTAAGGAAAACATCCCGAATACGACAAAAATCATTATTGCACAGCGTATATCTTCCGTGGAGGAAGCAGACCAGATTATTGTCATGGACGGCGGTAAAATTACAGACATTGGCTCACATGATGATCTGCTGGTCAGAAGCACCATTTATCAGGAAGTCTGGCACTTGCAAACGAAAGGAGGAAAGCAGCATGCCGAGTACTAACAACTATTGGAAAACCAGTATACGCCTGCTGGCTTACTTTAAACATTACAAACTATTGTCCGGGCTGATCTTGCTCTTTGTGCTGCTGGGCTCTGCCGTATCTGTCGTAACTGCTGTTTTTTTGCGCGTGCTGATTGATGATTTTATTGTGCCGCTGCTCGCAGACCAAAATCCGCTCTTTAACAGCCTGCTGCACGCATTAATCTTGCTCGGCGTCATCTACATGGTCGGCGTAATAAGCACCTTTGTCTATAAGCGGATAATGATAACAATCTCGCAAAAAATAATGAGGAATATTCGGGACGATCTGTTTAGCCAAATGCAGAAGCTTCCGTTGAAATATTTTGATCGGAAAGCGCATGGCGATATTATGAGTCATTATTCCAACGATGTCGATACGCTGAGCATGATGCTTGCAGACGCATTGCCGCAGCTGCTATCTTCAACGGTTACAATTATAGTCGTGTTCTTCTCCATGCTCTATATGGATATTCCGCTTACGCTTCTCGTTTTACTTGGCGTTGCGCTCATGCTATGGATAACGAAGATCGTAGGCAAGAAAGCGACCGGATATTTCTTCCAGCAGCAGGAATCGATAGGAAAAGTAGAAGGCTATATTGAGGAGATTATTAATGGTCAGAAGGTGGTTCAAGTATTTTGCCGCGAAGAAAAGGCCATTGAGCACTTCTCAAAAATAAATAATGAGCTGTTCAATCACGCTTCAACCGCCAACACATATTCCAATATTTTGATGCCGATCACGGCCAATATTGCCACCTTGATTTATGTACTCGTTGCAATTTTAGGCGGGGCTTTGGCCATTTCTGGCTGGGATCCCGGCCTGACTTTAGGCAGCATTGCGGCATTTCTTGGTCTTTCCAGAAACTTTACCATGCCCATTTCAGAAATGTCCTCTCAAATCAGTATGTTTGTCGTCTCACTGGCAGGAGCCCAGCGGATTTTCAACTTGATGGATGAAATGCCTGAAGTCGACGAAGGCAGCGTTACGTTGGAAAAGCATAAGGATGAAAGCGGCTGGTATTGGAAGCTGGAGGATGGCTCACACCTGCCTTTAAAAGGAAAGGTTGAATTAAAACAGGTGTCCTTTTCCTACGATGGCAAGAAGCAGGTTTTGCATGACGTTACACTTTACGCCAATCCGGGACAGAAGCTTGCGTTCGTCGGAGCCACAGGAGCAGGGAAAACAACGATAGCCAACCTGCTGAACCGCTTTTATGATATTGAAGAGGGAGAAATTATTTATGACGGCATTAATATCAAGCGGATTCGCAAGGCTGATCTACGCCGTTCGTTAGGTATTGTTCTGCAGGATACACATCTGTTCACAGGAACAGTTGCTGACAATATCCGATACGGACGTCTCGACGCCACCGATGAAGAAGTCAGGGAGGCGGCCAGACTGTCTTATGCAGACAGCTTTATTGAGCGTTTGCCAGACGGCTATAACACCTGGATCGAAGGAAATGGAGGCGATCTTTCGCAGGGACAGACCCAGTTGCTTGCCATTGCCCGCGCTGCAATTGCCAATCCTCCGGTTATGATTCTAGATGAAGCAACCTCCTCCATAGATACGAGAACAGAAGGAATTGTCCAGATGGGTATGGATAATCTGATGAAAGGACGAACTGTGTTTATAATAGCTCACCGCCTATCCACAGTGCGACATTCAAATGCGATTATGGTGTTGGATAAAGGGCAAATTTTTGAACGCGGAGATCATGAGCAGCTTATCATGCACGGAGGAATCTATTATCAATTATATACCGGGGCTTTTGAACTGGAATAAACAAAGGATACTTCAGGAAATTGTTCGGCTTCTTTTCGATGAGACGCAGGCTTATACATTTCTCGCTATTCTTCAGGCATATGCCGCCGTAACGGTAGAGAATTGAGTAGCAGTTGAGGATGGATGGTGCGATTCTGCGAGTCGCCGCGACAGTACTTTAATCAAATACGCTTTAAGACGGAAGCACAGTCCATTCGCATATGTGAATGAACTGTGTTTTTTGTCTTAAGGATTTCGAAAAAGGATAACGCTTTCATTTTGTCAACGATGGGTAAGCAAAGTAAAGAGATGTACATTGTTTGCCTGCTGGTCCAATCCTATAATAAATGCATACACAACGTCATTGTGTAGAGGTCAAAATAAATAAATTCAATGAATGGGGGAAGGACATGGAAGCGAAAAAACACAAATCGAAGGCATTACTAGTATCCATCATATCGATTGCTGCTTTATTAACGGCGTGCAGCGGGCAGAACAATTCAACAGGTACCGGGCAGGGCAAGGGTTCTAACGTTGAGTCGGGGAATGCAGCGGGTAATGAGGCGAAGGGAGCAAATGAAGATCCGTTAGGGAAATACGATCCGCCGATTGAATTGTCTTTCATCCGGAATCTCAGTGACGTTGTAGAAAACAACGTGCTGGGCGTGCTGAAGGGCGAAACGTTCGAAGACAACCGCTGGACCCGCTTATACAACGATCAACTGGGCATCAAAATCAAAAATAAATGGATTGTCAAAGGAAGCGATACTTCAGAGCAATATTTGCAGAAATTGAATGTAACTCTGGCTTCAGGCGATTTGCCTGACGTTATTGCAGTGAATGCGACTCAATTGAAGCAATTGGCCGACTCCGGCCAGATTGAAGATATGACGGCCTTATATCAGAAATACGCCTCTCCGTTACTCAAAGAGGTCTCGTCACAGGAGGGTTCAAGTCCGTTCGACGCCGCTACGATTGACGGCAAACTGATGGCGGTCCCGCAGGTTGAATCTTCGATCGAACGCGCCATGTTTATCTGGATTCGTACGGACTGGTTAAAGAAGCTGGAACTTCAGCCTCCGAAAACGCTGGCTGATGTGCGGGCGATTTCCAAAGCATTCGCAGAAAAGGATCCGGACGGCAACGGTAAAAAGGATACATACGGCCTTGGCTTGACCAAAGATTTGTGGGGAGGGGCCATGGGGTTGGAAGGGTTTATGGCCGGCTATAAAGCTTATCCGAATTTGTGGAAGACAGACGCTTCCGGCAAATTAGTTTTTGGCGGTATTCAGCCCGAAGTAAAGAAAGCGCTTCAAGATTTGCAGAGTATGTTTAAGAACGGGGAACTGGATCAGGAATTCGGCATTAAAGACGGGGGCAAGGTATCCGAGCAGATCACTGCCGGAAAGATCGGAATGGAATATGGCGAACAATGGAATTCCATCTGGCCGCTTCAGTTGAACCGGAACAATGACCCGAATGCGCAGTGGCGTGCATTTCCAATTGTTTCGGAATCCGGCGAAACGCCTAAAGTGCCTTTAAAATTCAGTACGACAAGGTTTTTTGCAGTTAAAAAGGGAGTTAAGCATCCCGAAGCGGTTATCAAAATGTTCAATCTCCATCTGGAGAAGAACTTTGGCAAGACAGGGGAGTTTGACAAATATTATGCACCGCCTGAAGCGGAAAGCGTATGGCAGTTATCCCCTGTGACGCCTTCGCCGCTAAAGAAAAACGTGGAGGCGTTTAGAGCCATTGACGCAGCCCGCAAAGCCGGCGACTTCTCGACGTTGAAGGGGGAGCCCAAAACGATACAGGGGAAATTAGATGCTTATAATTCAGGGTCTAAGGACGGGTTTGCGCTGTGGGGCTGGGAGCGAATTTACGGTCCGGAAGGTTCCGAGGGAGTTGTTGACCAGTACGATAAAAACGACCAGTTCCTCATGGATAAGTTCGTTGGCGCGCCTACTCCTACTATGGTGGAGCGCAAATCTACTCTGGAAAAGTTGCAGAATGAGACGTATACGAAAATCATTATGGGCGCATCCGTTGATGAATTCGATAAGTTCGTGCAAGATTGGACCAAGCTGGGCGGAGAACAAATAACAAAAGAAGTAAACGATTGGTATGCTTCAAAGAAGAAGTAGTAACAGGCAGGGGTTGGAAGTGCCTTCCTTCCTCTGCTTATTTTGCTTCATATGACGGAGGATGGATATGATAACAAGGAAACGGTTAAATGAGCTTCCCCTGCATCTGATGATATTGCCGGGATTGCTGCTTATTGTCTTATTCTCATATGTCCCCATGGGCGGGATTATCATTGCCTTTCAAAAGTTTATCCCGGCGAAGGGCCTCTTTGGCGATCAGCGGTGGATTGGGTTGGACAATTTCAGGTACGTATGGAATTTGCCGAGTTTTAAACAGGTTCTTTGGAATACCCTCTTTATTTCGGGTCTTAAGCTTATTCTCGGTCTGATCGTACCGATTGTCTGCGCTGTTCTTCTCAATGAATTGAAGAATGAAGTCATAAAAAGAAGCGTTCAGACAACGATCTATTTGCCCTATTTTCTCTCTTGGGTCGTTCTTAGCGGGATCCTGATCGATATTCTGTCTCCGTCGAACGGTATCGTGAACGGGATGCTGGGCGCTCTAGGCATGAAAAAAATATTTTTTCTTGGGGACAATCATTGGTTCCCGTTTACGCTGATATTTTCCGATGTATGGAAGAATTTTGGATACGGGACAATCGTTTATTTGGCGGCCATTACCGGCATTGATCCGGGACTCTATGAATCTGCAACCATAGACGGCGCCAATCGCTGGAACAAAATATGGCATATCACCCTTCCAGGCATGCGCATGGTTATCGTTCTCTTATGCGTTCTAAGCCTGGGACAACTGTTCAATGCGGGGTTTGATCAAGTATTCAATTTGTATAGTCCTCAAGTATATCAAAGCGGCGATATTCTGGATACGTTCGTTTATCGGATCGGTTTGTTAGATGCTCAATACGGCGTGGCAACTGCTGTCGGACTTTTCAAATCGGTCGTATCGCTCATACTGATATCCGGCTCGTACTTTGCCGCCTATCGATTTGCGAATTATAGAATTTTCTAGAAGGAGGGAAACCTGTGGCACATCTATCGGCCAAACTTGTTTCGGATAAGGGGATCAGGGTATCCCGCAAGCGTATCGATTGGTTTTCTGTTGTGAATACTTCCTTTCTCATCTTGATATCCTTCATATGTGTGCTTCCGTTAATCCATATTATCGCCGTTTCGTTCAGCTCAAGCACTGCGGCGTCGGCAGGCTATGTGAAGCTGTGGCCGGTTGATTTCACCTTGGCTTCCTATGCATATACGGCGAGCCGGGAAGCATTCTGGCAATCCATGCTGGTTTCGTTGGAACGTATTGCGATCGGAACGCCGTTAAACCTATTATTAACTATACTGGTCGCTTACCCTTTAGCCAAAGAATCGGGCTCGTTTCGTTTTCGCAACATCTATGCATGGATCTTTTTTATTCCCATGCTTTTTTACGGCGGCTTGATCCCTTGGTATACGACAATCAAGCAGTACAATCTGCTTGACACGATCTGGGCGCTTGTTCTGCCGGGCGCGGTTCCTGTATTCAGTATCGTGCTGCTGCTTAATTTTTTTCGCGAAGTGCCCAAAGAGCTTGCGGAGGCTGCTACCATTGACGGAGCAGGCCACTGGATAACGCTATGGAAAATTTATGTGCCGATATCCATGCCCGCGCTCGCAACACTCGCCTTGTTTTCGATGGTGGAGCATTGGAACAGTTGGTTTGACGGCCTGCTGCTGATGGGGGACCCGCACCATTACCCGCTGCAAAGCTACATCCAGACGATTGTTATCCAACAAAATTTATCGAATATGTCCCGCGACGAAGCGTTGAATTTGGCTCTGATATCGGACAGGACGCTGAAATCTTCGCAAATTTTCCTGGGTTCACTTCCGATTATTATGGCGTACCCATTTCTGCAAAAGTACTTTGTAAAAGGGATTGTTTTGGGAAGCGTGAAGGGTTGACAGCCGAAAGGTACCCCGAGGGCGATTTGTAATCCTTTATGCAAACATGGTTTCAAGTTATAATGAAGGAAAACGTTTGGAGGTTCCCTCTCCTTGCTCAACCGTCAACCGTTCTCTCTGAGAAATACGATTTTCCTGCGGCTGCTCGCTACATTTTTACTGATCATGCTGCCAATTCTTTCGCTTGGCGTCTATTTGTATCACTGGATTGTACAGACGGCAAGCGAAGACATCTCAAAGACTGCTGTCTCCCAGATTACTTTCTATTTGACCGATCTTGAGAACGAGCTGGAACGAATGAAATTGCAGCAGTTCAGTATCCTGGAAGACGAGGACCTCAATGAATTGACGCTAACCTGGAATTCCATGGACGCCTTCAAGCGCACGGAAAAAATCAACACGTTGTGGAAACGGCTTAATGCCATTCAAAACAGCAGTATGTACATCAAAAATGTGAGTGCTGACATCTTTCCGATTTCAAAATCCGTTTCATCCGCAAATGGGACTCGGGATTTGGACCCGCTATCCTACTACGAGAATCGCTCGAAATTTGACGTCAGGAACAACCAGGTCATCGAGTGGAAAGGGAGCTTATACTTAAGAGCAGCCAAACAGAGCGCCACCAAAGGGGATCAGCCCCTATTTATTATCGAAATCGAACTTGACACCGCGAAGCTTCGGGAGGCGCTAAGTCAACTCAATACATACGCCGGCAGCGGCACACTGCTGTTCTCCAAGAAAACCGGGAACATCCTTGTAAGCGTTTCTGAAAATCAATTGCAACAAGATATGGATGCTCTCGTTTCCCAAATCGACATATCGACATTTGCTCAAAAGGGAACCTATAATATGTTAGGCAGCCGTTATTACACTGCGTTTGCAAGTTCCGATTATCTGAATATGTCCATCATCCGATTCATTCCTGAACAAATCATCAAGAAGCCGCTGGGTAAGTTCTATGCATGGGCATGGCTGTTTATTTTCGTTGCCATTGTGATTATTGCCGTGTATGCGTTCTCCACCTATAAATTTATACATAAACCGCTGCTATCGCTTGTTAAGAGCTTTCGGCGCGTGGAAAGCGGCGATCTTCAGTTTGTTATCGCACATGAATCCAAGGACGAGTTCGGATATTTGTACGGCCGATTCAACCAAATGATCGCGAATCTGCGTTCGCTGATAGATCAGGTCTACAAACAAAAAATTATGACTCAGCGTGCCGAACTGAAACAACTTCAATCTCAAATTAATCCGCATTTCCTATACAACAGCTTTTTTATCCTGAATACGATGGCAAAGACGGGCGACGTCGAGCGAATCGAGCAGTTCACGACTCAGCTTGGGGAGTACTTCCAATTTGTGACCCGTAATGCTTCGGATGAAGTATCGTTGAAACAAGAAATTCACCATGCCAGAATGTACACGGAGATCCAGGAGCTTCGCTTTTCACGGCGCATTCGGGTGCAATTCGACTCGCTCCCGCGGGAAGCCGAACAGGTGCCGGTTCCCCGGTTGATTATCCAGCCTATCATTGAAAACGCATTCGAACATAGTTTGGAACGAATGAGGCATAGCGGATTGATTGTCATCCGGTTCGAAGTGGAAGAAAGGGAAATCCGCATCAAAGTCGAAGATAACGGCCAAAGCTTGTCGGACCATGCGTTAGAACGCATTGCAAATTCTTTGGCTGACGATAATGAACATACGGAGACGACAGGTCTTGTGAATATTCACCGCCGTGTAAAGATTACGTTTGGTGATGCGTATGGTTTGCAGGTAAGCAGAAGCGAGCTCGGGGGACTGAAAGTCATCATTTGTTTTTCCTTTAGAGGGGATGAAGCTCATGATTAGATTGCTTATCGTCGATGATGAAGAAATTATTACGGATGGACTATTTGAGGTACTTAAGCAATTGAATCTTGGGCTTGATATGTACAAAGCTTATGCCGGAGAAGAAGCGCTGGATTTGATGAATAGAACGAGAGTGGATATTGTGTTATCCGATATTCGGATGCCCGGCATGGATGGCCTGGAGCTCATGAAAAACATACGGAGTCAATGGCCGCATTGCAAAATCATTTTTTTGACCGGATATAATGACTTTGATTATATATACCAGGCGATCCAAACATCGGGGGTGAGCTATCTCCTTAAAAGCGAAGGATATGACAAGATCATCAAGGCGGTAACCGATGCCATTAAGGAATTGGAGAACAGTCTGAAGTTCCATAATCTGATCAAGCAGTCAAGCGAGAAGCTAACTATGCTTGAAACGCTTGCCCAAGGCAATTATTTCAGGTATCTGCTTCAGGGGGCGAGAGCTGCGGAGGAGCTGGAGGTTGATTTCCGCAAATTGGGCATTGTCCTCGATCCCTACCTCCCGGTTCTCGTGGTGCTTGGCGACCTGCAGCGTACGAACCTGCGCCAGTCGTTTGCCGAAAGCCAGGAGGCTGCATTAGCCGTTAAATTTTTGGCTGAAACCTTCCTTGCGGAGCGGACCGACAGTCTTGGAATCATTGACCGATACGGCGACCTCGTATGGCTTATCCAGCCGGAGCGCGGCAAGCGAATGGAGCCAGGCGAAGCCTATGTCCGCACGGTCAGGTTTTTAGAAGGCCAATTTGAGCTGCTGCAGCAAGCCTGTATGGATTCGCTGGGACTCACTTTTGCCATTACGCTCTGTGCTGAACCGTGTGAATGGAAGCAGCTTTCCATGGCGTATGAACGGGTCAGAAACCAACAGCATAGGAGAGCTGGCGACGGCGCCCAGATGATACAAACCATTTACATGGAAACGATCGAGACTGCGGCTTCTTCGCGATCTTTGAGGGAAAAGGAGGAAGCGTTGGCGATTCATCTCGAAGGGGGCAGCAGAGAGGGGTTTCTGCTACTGCTGCAAGAGTTGACCGAAACGGCTTTCGTTGAGGGCAGAATCGGGGGACCCTTTGTCTTGGAGCTCTATTACACGATAGCACTGCTTCTATTATCCTACATCAATCGTTGGGAGCTGCATGACAAGGTTGAAGCAAGCAGTCTAATGCAGAGAGAAATGCATGCATCCTGGCAGGACAGTTTCGTTTATTTGAAAAAGATTGCGGAGTCTTTGTTCGATCTTCGATTGAGCGGAGAACGCAGCAGGGCGGCTGCAGCGATCGAAAAGGTCCGTTTGTACATTGATGAACATATTGGCGAGGACTTGTCGCTTGCGCGTTTAGCCAGTGTGATTCATTTCAATCCATCTTATTTGTCGCGGCTTTTTAAACAGGAAAGCGGAATCAATCTATCTGAGTACATAGATGAAGTTAGAATAGAAAAAGCGAAAGAATTGCTGAAACAGGACGAGATAAAAATAGCCGAGGTGGGTGTTCGGATAGGGTATGAAACCCCTCATTCATTTACTCGATTTTTCAAAAAGTCATTCGGCTTTACACCGCTGGAATATCGGGAAGGCTTGAGGAAATAAGCGGATCTGCAAAGTTTAAAAGCGGCCAATTGCAGGTCAGCAGATGCGCAAAAAAAAAGCTGGACGGAGAACATCGCGTTTTTTCGTCCAGCTTTCATTATTATTTACTTAAAGATGCGCTGCGAGAATTGGTACAGCCCGCTGCTCCAGACTTTCCCTTCGTGTCCGCCCACATCCAGATACCACATGTGCGGGATGTTCATGCTGTTCAAGCTATTATGGAAATTTTGGCTGACCCACAGCAGACCGTCCGAAGATCCGACGGACAGCCACAGCAGTTTCAGTTGGCTGGCAACCTGAGACGGGTTGGTGATGAGCTGCGATGCCGACTTCGTATTCGGAGCGGACGAGAACGCGCCGATCCAAGAGAACTTGTCCAGATGGGTCAATCCGAAGTTCAGCGTTTGTCCGCCGCCCATCGACAAGCCGGCGAGCGCGCGATGCTGCTTATCCTTGTACACCGGAAAATTAGAGTCGATGTAAGGAACGAGGTCATTGATCAGATCGAACTCAAACTTTTCAAAGGCGGCTACCTTGTCCGGAGCATAAATATCGCCTACCGGACGATCATCCCACATAGCGCGGCCGTTCGGGAATACCACAATCATCGGCTCCAGTTTGTTCTCGGAGTACAGGTTGTCGAGAATATTCCGCGGATTCATATTATTGAGCCATTCATACTGATCCCCGCCAATACCGTGCAGCAAGTAGAGGACGTTATAGGTTTTCGAAGGCGTATAGCCCGGAGGCGTATACACCATTGCGTTCCGCGACTTGCCTACTGTTTTGGAATAATAGCTAATCTGCTGAACGTTCCCGTGCGGAATATTATTGCGGTAAGCATCATACCCCTTCGGAGCCGGGATAACGGGGCCGCTTGCAGCCGCGACTGCAGAGCTGCTCTGCTCCTGTGTCTGGGACGCGGCAGTGGACATCGTCGGCACCAGCAGCGCAGTGGCCAATGCCAGACTTAAAATACGAGTTAAACCTTTCTTCATTTCATCTTCTCCTCCTTGGATTTGTGAATTTTGTTGGCTTTGCCAGCTTGGAGTGAACCCTGATTCACTCTGTTCTGTTACTCGCTCAGAAGCGATCCTCCTTGATGCCGAATTGAAACCCCTTTCAACGCTGAGTAGCATCCCCCCCTCCCGGCTTGCAGCACCCTCGCTCGCGAAGCAAAGCAGTGTGCAGTCATTATTGTAAGCGCATACAAATGGATAATACCATATTTGATATATTTTGTAAATGAATACCTTTCGGAATTTATTGAAAAATTCACGCTGAGACAGAAGAATTCGTCTTCATGTCTTTTCCATGATATTTTGCGGCTCCACATTGAATATTTGTTATTCAGATTAATGATTTGGTATTTCTGGCATCAAGGGGCAAGCCTATAATGGAAACAGTCCGCCGCAGCCAGTTTTACCAACTATCGTTATTAGGAGGAGTCAACGTGTATCGGAAAGTATACTCTACACTTTTAAGCATCAGTCTTGTTGTCCCTTTCTTCTCGCCAACAGCGCCGGCTTTGGCCGCTTCTGCAGAAGCAAAGCCATCGTCTGCGGATGTTAGCTTCGTGGACATGAATGGTCACTGGGCGAATCTTGCTGTTGCGAAATTTGCAAAGGCAGGTGTTGTAACCGGTTACGACAACCAGGAGTTTCATCCGGATGAGCCGGTAACACGCGCTGAATTCGTCACATTCCTTAACCGTGTGTTCCGGTATGAGGGTAATGGACCGTCATCGTTTACGGATGTTAAACCTTCCGATTGGTATATGGATTCCGTGTCCAAAGCTGCACAGGCCGGATTAATCGAAGGGTACCCGGATGGGAGATTTCTTCCGAATGAGCGAATTTTGCGTCAAGATGCCGCACTTTTGCTAGCTCGGGCTTTTCAAATCGGCAGCCATGCCAATGATTCGACATCCCGGTTCCACGATGCTGCGAAAATTGATGATTATGCAAAATCAGCAATGGCCAGTCTAATCTCGGCGGGATATCTGGCAGGGGATGACGGGCAAAATTTGCAGCCCAAACGTGCCGTTACACGTGCTGAAACCGTAGAACTGCTGGGTCGCATAATTGGCTGGATGAGCCCGGATTTTGGCGATGCCAAGACGGGGGAAATTGGCGGAAATGCAATTGTCAATAGGCCCGGAACGACGCTGCAGGATGTGAAAATTGGCGGCAATCTTTATGTTACGGAAGGAGTAGGCGAAGGAGAGGCTGCATTCAGCGGCATTACGGTTGCCGGCGACACCGTTATTAAGGGGGGCGGAACGCATTCCGTCATTTTTAATAAGTCACAGCTGTCCCGAATGGTACTGAGCAAGAAGAATAACCTTGTCAGGGTGGCTTTAAACGACAGTTCTTCGGCTAACATCATCGAGGTCAATCATCCAGCTATTGTGGAATTGTCTTCAGGTTCCAAGGTGAAGGAAGTGCGAATCGGGGAAGCGGCGCGCGGCTCCAAGATCGTGAACAAAGGTACGATTGAGCATCTGAAAGTAGGTGCTGACGGCGTTACGGTTAACGGTCAACCGGTGAGCAAGGGCGATGAGCTTAAATTGCCCGAACACCCTGGAGCGATGCCTGGTTCGTCATCTGGCGCATCCGGTGCATCCAGCACATCCGGCTCTTCCAGCTCTTCCAGCTCTGGCAATTCTTCGCAAGACGATCCTTGGCAATTAGTATGGAACGACGATTTTAACGGCAGTACGGTCGATACGAGCAAATGGAACGTTCAGGACACAGGCACAGTTTACAATAATGAGTTGGAATATTACAGTCCTAACAACGTAAGTATCGGGAAAGACGGCGACAAAAACGTACTTGTTCTAGAGGCAAAAAAAGAATCTCACTCGGGTCGCAACTACACGTCGGGTAAGCTGACATCTCAAATGAAAGGCGATTGGACGTATGGAAAGTTCGAAGTGCGTGCCAAATTACCTGTTCAGCAAGGCATGTGGCCGGCCATCTGGATGATGCCTACGGACGAACATAATCAATATGGACCATGGCCAGGCTCCGGCGAAATGGACATCATGGAGCTCACCGGTCCGGTTGCGACTGATCCCGCTAATGCGGATGTGTACCCGAGGAGGGTCCAAGGCACCATTCACTACGATATTCCGCATGCGCAGCAAGCGGATCACTACGTGCTGCCGCAAGGACAGACGTTTGCCGACGATTATCATGTGTTTTCATTGGAATGGCTGCCCGGGAAAATAAGTTACTTTGTCGATGGTCATAAGTATTTTGAAACGAACGATTGGGGTACAAAAGGGGACGGGCAGGCGGAATATTATACGTATCCTGCGCCGTTTGACAGGCCTTTTTATATGATTTTGAATCTGGCCGTCGGCGGCGATATGCCGGGAAATCCGAAGGACGATTTTGCATCTGATAAAATGTATGTCGATTACGTCCGCGTTTATAAATACAAAGATTTGGACAAATTGCCCGACGTGACCGGCAAGCGTCCTGATTCCTCCGGTAACCATACGCCTCAGCGCGCTCCTATGCCGGACGGAAATCAAATTTGGAACAATAAATTCGATGGGGGTGCCGACAGCAGCGGCGTTCCGCTTATGTGGCAGCTGCTTAAGAACGTCAATGGAGATGGAAATGTCAGTATCGTCGAAGATCCTGTAAAGGGGAAAGCAGCAAAAGTCGAAGTCACGAATGCAGGCGACCAGTTGTATTCGATTCAACTTACGCAAATGCCCCTCATGCTGGAAAAAGGGAAAGCATATGAGGTGACTTTTGATGCCAAGGCAGATGCGCCTCGTTCGATCATGTCCAAGCTGACGCAATATCAGGGAAGTTGGACGGCTTATTCGGGAGAGGTTACCAAACAACTCACCGATCAATGGGATACCTACCGTTACTCCTTCAATATGAAGGGTAAGACCGATAATAACGCCCGTTTTGAATTCAATCTCGGCAAGACATCTACAGCGAGCGTTTATTTTACAAACGTAAAGGTGGTCGAGATTCCGTGGATACCGGAACCGCAAGAGGAAAGGAAGCCTCTTAACGACGGCAATCTGATATTTAACGGCGGATTCGATCAAGGCATGGGCAGAATGGCGTTCTGGAATCTTGCAAACTCTTCGGGAGCAAGTGCAGCGGCTTCAGTCAGCAACGATATTGTGGCTTCAACCTACATGATGGATCGCAAGCTATCGGTCATTACGGCAAATGGCGGCACTTCTCCGGATAGTGTAGTACTGTCGCAAGCGGGACTTGTGCTGTCCAAAGGAGCTGCGTATACGTTAACGTTTGATGCTAAGGCAGATCACAACCGTTCGATTGGGATCGGACTCGATACGGGAGCGAGCGGCGGTGTAACCTTCACGGGCGAGCCGGCCGTGAATCTGACGAATACCATGACTACTTATATCAAGCATTTTACAGTCAATGATACAAACGCTGATTCTACCTTGAAATTTCTGTTAGGCGGCGACAAGGGAACATTTGTATTGGATAATGTACGTTTGATTAAACGTAACAATCCTTCTACAGTGAATGATTATGCTCATATCCCGGCAGACCAGTATTGGGAAATGCAAGGGACAACGTTGATTGCAAGCGGGGAGGGCGGCAAAGAAGTTACAGGAATGTCCCCGGGCAATTATGCGGATTACAAAATCAGCATCGCGCAGCCAGGACGTTACGTGCCTTCGGTGAGGGTCTCAAGCGCCAAAGACAACTCCGTATTGAATTTTACGGTTCTGGACGAGTCCCTGCAAGCAGTAAAAACAGCCACGGTTGCCGTTGGCCATGCTGAAGGCGGACAAGCGTATAAAACGATTTATATCGAACCGTTTGATCTGCAAGCAGGAACCTATTACTTGCGTTTGACCGGGCAGGATTATGACACCGTATGGATCGACTTATCCCGGGAAATGATCCAAAACGGGGATTTCGGCAGTAAGGATACAACTGGATGGGCGCTGCTGAAAAACTCCCCAGACCCGGGCGTGCAAGCTTCCACAATGTCCGCGGCCACCGGGGAATTAAGCGTGAACATCGGAGGACCGGGCGCGAACGATTGGGATGTCCAGGTCAAACAAGCCGTTAACAAAGCGCTTATGAACGGAAAAACATATCGCTTAAGCTTCGACGCTTCAGCCTCAGTTCCGCGGGATATTAAGGGAGTGGCGCAGCTTAACGGAGCGCCGTATACGAATTATATGGAACAAACCGTTAATCTGGCCACCTATAAACAGCATTTCGAGAAAGTATTCACAATGACAGCCGATGATCCGGATTCTGTGTTTCAGTTCAGTTTAGGCAAGCTCGGCGATATTTCTGTCTCTCATTCCGTGTACCTGGACAATATTTCTCTAGTACAGATTATGTCTCAAAAAGCAAATTTGATCCCGAATGGCGATTTCTCCTCCGGTATACCGGGTTGGACAATATTCTCGCAAGATAGCGGTCAGCTTGCCATCTCGAATGACAATGGGGCGCTTAAGGTAGATGTCGGTACTGCCGGAACAGAATCATGGCATCGCCAGGTTTACTACGAGGGAATCGGTTACAAGAATGGCAACCAATACACGCTGACGTTCAAGGCGCATTCGACAATTCCGCGCAAGATGAACATTAGTATCGGTTGGTCTGATGCTGCACACAACTACGAATGGCATGGTTATGGCAGTAAAATTATTGATTTGGGCACGGCCGATCAGACCTATACGTTTACTTTTGTTGATGACAAGGATACTACGGACAAAGGACGGGTAAGCTTCGAGCTTGGCGATATTGCCGGAGGCAATGCCGGTAACTTGAGCGTATTTATCGACGACATTTTCTTAGCCAACGATGGTACGATTGCCCCTTAATTTCGAAGGAAACGCGAGAGAGTCGGAAGGTTGCGCAAATGCTTGTTCATTGCCAATCCGGAGGCTCTCTCCGTTTTTGTTAGAAAATAGTCGGATGTTGTTTTTTTGTTATCGATGCTGTCGATTTGTTATTTAAGGCCTGTTCTTTCAAATCTATAATAAAGATGTAACAACGGTACCGGTTACTTACTACTCACTTATTTAGGGGGATTTCCATGCGTCTGCTTGGTAAAAAAGGATTAACAGTATTGACTGCCTGTTCTATGGCACTTGTTTTCACAGCTTGCGGTGGTAATACGGCAACAACTGACAGTAAATCAAATCAAAGTTCCACCTCTGAAGGAAAAGGGGAAAAACCGATCACGTTGAAACTGGCTACGTGGGAACAGCCGACAAACATTGCGGCTTTGACGAAAGTCAACGAAAAGTTTCATGCGAAATATCCGAATATTACGATCACTTTAGATACATCCAAACCGGACGCCGCCTATCAGACATTACTGCAAACCCGCTTAAATGCCAATGATGCGGATATCATTACGAGCTTCGCGATCAACCCGAAAAAAGATTGGCATAAAGGCGCAGCCGTTCCTCCGCTGCAGCAATACATCGATGCCGGTTTGATTGAGGATTTGACGGGCAAACCGTATTTGAATAATTACTTCCCGGAAGCGCTAAAGAATGCAACCACTTATAAGGATAAAGTTTGGGGCATTGATATTGGGACCGTTACTTACACAGGCGTATTTTACAACAAGGAATTGTTTGAGAAAAACGGTTTGAAAGTACCGACGACTTGGCCGGAGATGATGGACGTCTCTAAGAAGCTGAAAGACAGCGGAGTTGCTCCGTTTACCCTTGCCGGCAAAGATGTATGGCCGCTCGGAATGGTGGCAAACGGATTCATTCAGGCTATTGAGCCTAATGTCGAGCAATTGGACAAGAAGTTATGGTCTGGGGAAGCTAAGTTTACCGATCCGGTATTCTCGGAAGTATTCACCAAATATCAACAAATGTTGAACAACACCGAGAAAGACTTTATGGGCATCGATTATGCTTCGGTCGTCGGACGGTTTGCAACCGGTAAAGCGGCTATGATGCCTGATGGGATCTGGAATTCGGGTGCCATCGAGAAAGCGAATCCGAATCTGAAATTTGGATACTTCCCGATGCCTGCCAGCGATAAAGCGGAGAATAATAAAAATTTCTTCGGTAAATATGACATGTCTCTATTAGTCGCTGCAAAATCGGCCAATAAAGAAGCCGCATTAAAGTATCTCGAATTTATCTCTCAACCGGATATCTATAACGAATTTATTAATACAGTTGGTTTCTTGCCTACTCAGCCAAATGTCAAATTCACGAATTCGTTTATGCAGGAAGTTGCTCCGCTTGCAAGCGGTTTGAAGCTGGCCATGGATGTTATCTGGCAAGCGCCGCAAGGAGCCGGCGATTACACGGGCAGCCCGACGCCTGTTCAGTTTCTGAAGCCGGCAGGCAAGGAAACTCCTGAAGAAGTTATGCAGAAGATGCAAAAAGAGTGGGAAGTCGAAATGAAAAACGCTAAATAATTGAAGACAAAGACTTGGGGGTAGTCCTGCTTATGCGCCTACCCCCATTTTTCACTGGACAGGAGTTGCTGGAGATGTATCCATTCGGTAAAAAGTGGCATAGATGGGCTCCTTACGGATTCCTGTTGCCGGCATTAATCATTTACATTGCATTTTCTTTCGGACCCTCAATGGTTAGCATTTTATATTCATTTACCGATATTTCAGGGGTTGCAGGAGTGAAGTGGCACTTTATCGGTTTTGATAATTATAAGGAGTTTTTTCATTCAGGCAGAACGGCGGCTTATTTGGCTTCGGTCAAGAGAACGATCATTTTTTCTTTGGCTGTCACGATCGTGCAGACAGCTATCGGGCTTCTTCTCGCTAACATTATTAATTCGAAATTGAAAGGCCATTTGTTTTACAGATCGCTGATTTTTATGCCGGTCGTGTTGGGCGTAACCGTCTTCGGATTGATTTGGTCGCTCATGTTTAATCCGATGGATGGCCCGGTTCAGAAGCTGTTGGGGATATTCGGCGGCTCTTCAACTTTTTTGGGCTCCTACGATTTGGCGTTCTACATCGTTATCTTTATACAAATTTGGGGCTCGTTGGGATATACGGTGGTCATCTTTCTTGCCGGCTTGCAGGCAATCCCGGGCGATCTTTATGAAGCGGGTCATATTGATGGCGCCAGAGCATGGCAATCGTTTGTTCATATCACTTGGCCAATGCTGGCTTCGACGGCCACAGTCAATTTACTTTTGGCCATTATTGGATCGCTGCAAACATATGACGTAGTTTTTGTTCTGACTCAAGGCAACTTCAACACAAGTGTACTTGGTTATGAAATATATCGTGCCGCATTCGGAGGTACGCCGGGTGCTTTAGGACTTCGACAAGGATTTGCTTCGGCGGTTGCTGTTATTCAATTCGGCATTGTCCTGGTCATAGCAGTAATTGCTCAATATTATTTACGGCGAAGAGAGGTGCAGTTGTAATGAAGATGCATTTGGTGCCCAGACCTCTCGGCTATCTTATCATGCTGATCATGGTGATACTTTACCTGTATCCCCTTTTATATCTGTTTAATGTTTCCTTTAAGCCGGACGTCGAATTTATTGTGGACCCGGTAGGCATCGTCAAGCAATTTCAACCTGAGAACTATGTGAATGCATGGAAACAGGGCAATTTTAGCACGTACATTTGGAACAGTTTACTTTACACCGGGGTATCGGTCGGGGCGTCGGTTCTGATTTCCGCTCTGGCTGCTTTTCCCGTATCCCGTGGTTATATCAAATGGAGCAGCTTTGTGTACGTATTTTTTATGATCGCGATTTTTTTGCCGAACAATATGATTCCGCAGTGGAACTTGATCCATTGGCTAGGCTTGTATAATACCAGAATCGGGTATATGTTGGTGAACACGGGAATCGGTCTTGGATTTATGCTCATGACGGGCTACATAAAAGCAGTCCCAAGAGAGTTGGATGAAGCGGCCAGCATCGATGGCTGCAGCTACTCCAGATATGTGATGACGATAATTATGCCTCTAATAAAACCCGTATTGGCGACAAGCGCGATTTTGCAGGCAATAGGGGTCTGGAACAACGTGATTGGGGCGACCATATATCTTTCCGATAAGAAGCTATTTCCAATTGTACTGGGCTTATTCAAGTTCTACGGCCAATTCAGCAACCAATGGACTTTATTGGCCGCGGCCCTCGTCATCGTGGCAAGTCCGATGATCATCCTGTATATTTTCTTGCAGCGGTACATTATTGAAGGCGCCATGACGGGAGCAGTTAAATCTTGACGGTCAAACCTTGATTGAAGAAGGACGGTAGTCCCGATGAAAAAGCGCTTCGTTGTACCCTTCGTTCACTTGATTCCCGGATTTATCAAGAAACGTGTCGGCTGGAAATTGGCAGCTATCATTTTTTTTAGTATCGTCATTTTGGTCAGTGTGCTTGGAACGCTTTCCTACAAAGTTTCTGAAAATATTATCAAAGACAAAGTGGCCACGGCTGCCCATCAAACGGTTATTCAAGCGGCTCAAAAGCTTGATTTGCAGGTAACATATCTTTCACGCGAGCAATTCCAGATAAGTGAAAAATTAGTTGTTTATTCGTGCCAAATGGAATTGCTGTCCGGAACGCTGAAAGATGTATTGCAACAATTTAGAATTTCAACTAATAAATCATGATCGATAGAAAGAAAGGAGAATGATCAATGGCACAAATACGATTCCCGCAAAATTTCCATTGGGGAGCGGCGACTGCCGCTTATCAAATAGAAGGAGCCTGGAAGGATGACGGGCGAGGGGCTTCTATATGGGACACATTTTCACATACGGCCGGAAATGTAAAGAATGGCGATAATGGCGATGTCGCATGCGATAGCTACAATCGTTACAAAGAAGATATCGCAATTATGAAAGACTTGGGAACTACGATGTATCGCTTCTCTATTGCGTGGCCCAGGATATTGCCTGATGGCACCGGAGAGCTCAATTTGAAAGGTCTCGAATATTATTCAAATCTGGTTGATGAACTTTTAGCGGCCGGAATCGAGCCCGTTTGTACGTTATATCATTGGGATTTGCCGCAAACGTTGCAGGATCGTGGCGGATGGGAGAACAGAGGTACAATTGATGCGTTTGTTGCCTATTCGGAAATCATTTTCCGCAAATTTGCAGGGAGAATCAAGTACTGGATAACTGTAAACGAACCATGGTGCATTTCATTCCTCTCCAACTATGTGGGTATTCACGCGCCGGGGAATCGGGACTTGCAGCTCGCCGTTACGATTTCACATCATCTCCTGATCGCTCATGGCCGAACCGTGAAACGTTTCAGAGAACTGGGAATCGAAGGCCAAATAGGTTATGCCCCTAATGTGACGTGGTTGGAGCCATATTCCAACCGCAAGGAAGATGCGGATGCATGCCGAAGAGGCGTTGGCTACTTTCTGGAATGGTTTATGGACCCTGTTTTATTAGGAACGTATCCGCAGTTTATGCTCGATTGGTTTGCGGCAAAGGGAGTCAAATTGGAGATCGAGGATGGCGATATGCAGATTATCCGCTATCCGATAGATTTTATAGGCATTAATTATTATACGGGGAACGTAGGCAGATATAAGCAGGACGAAGGTTTATTCGACTATGAGGGTATCGATACCGGGTATGCCAAGACGGATTTTGACTGGTTTATTTATCCCGATGGGTTTTACAATGTGCTGTGTTATATTACGCAAAGGTATGGGGATATCCCGCTACTAATTACAGAAAATGGCGCTTGCTATAACGATGAGGTAGAGGAAGGGCACGTAAACGATACGAGGAGAATTGAATATTTAAAGCAGCATTTGATCCAGGTAAATCGTTGTTTGGAGAGCGGCGTGAATCTGATCGGTTATCTTACCTGGTCATTGCTGGATAATTTTGAATGGGCGGAAGGATACGGCAAACGATTTGGACTCGTACATGTCGATTTTCAAACGTTAACCCGCACGCCAAAGAACAGTTTCTACTGGTATAAGGAAGTTATTCGTCAAAACGGTTTTGATTTGTAGATTAAAGGTTTTCTAGCAAATGCTGGAGTTTATCGTTACAAAAAAAACGCGGAGCGTCTTAACGATGCTCCGTTCTTTGAATTTCCAAAATCGCTCAGTTTGACCGGTCCCTGAACTCCTGGGGAGTCATTTGACTGTATTCTTTGAACAGCTTTATAAAATAGTGTGCAGTCGAGTAACCGAGCATGGATGAAATCTCATAAATTTTAAGCTGGCTATTGGTTAATAAATGTGCTGCTTTTTCCATTTTAACCTGAAACAAATAATCACTGATGCTTTTTCCGGTTTCGGATTTATAAATTTTAGAGAGATAGACAGGATGTAAGTGTACATGGTCTGCAATGGACTGAAGGGAAACATAACCGATATTCTGATCTACAAAGTCATGTACTCCGTTAATAAGAATGGCACGCTGATCCTGATGCTCCAGATCAAAATAGGCTCTTAATTGTCCTACGGCATTCATAGCCCAATTCTTCAGCATATCGGGCGAGTGGAACTTTCTGGCCTCATCCATGATGGAGCCGATGATATCCCCCAGCAACTTGTTATTTTTATGGGCAATATAATAAAATGCCGTTTTCAGATAATGTCTGGTCTCTTCGATATGCTCCTGAGACTGCGTTCCGCTGTTTTTTAACTCATGAAAAACAGTGTGAAGCTTTTCTTCAATGGCATCCCAGCGGTTCGCTTCGAACAAATGAAAGAAGGTCGGAGGTTCATATAGCGATTGCATAATTTGGATGTCCCTATTGCCGGATTGCTGATCCACGGTCAGGAAAACCCCGGTATCTTGTCCGATTCTCCGCCTGATTAAGGAGACCGCAGATTGGTAAAGCCCGCGCATTTCGTATGGAAATTTCCCCCAGTCCGTTGTCGTGATGGAAACGGCGCCTTTAAGATATAAATTAATGTTCTTTTGCAATTGAAAGGCGGTTTGAGTGATGGAATGGGTATGGACATCCGGTAATTTCGGCTTGAGCAAAAAGACCAAATACTCATGTACATCTTTACATGACCAGATGTCGAACTGTTCATGGAACAATTCATTTGCAATGTTGACAATGGCATACTCGAACAGATGGATGCTATTCATGTCCTGCTTTTGAAAATAATCTTCAAGCCGCACGATCATAAGCGCGACGCGTTCATCGATCAGTGGGGGGAGCTGATACTTCTGAATTTGTTCGGCAAGTTGGTCATTCGAGAACCGTCGTCCTTGTAGAAGTTCATTAAGCAGCCGGTCTCGCAGCAAAGGAAGATGCTCTCGAAACGTCTGCATCGTATTCTGGAAGGAAGCTAATGTCTCCCATTCACGTTGAATCTCAAGATGCAATTGCCGAAGCACTTCGATCAATTGCTCATCCCCGATCGGCTTTAGCAAATAAGCGCTTGCTTGGTGCTGGATAGCTTTCTTGGCATATTCAAATTCCGCATAACCGGTAAGCAGCACGCATTTGATATGTTTCCACCCGCTGCGAATTTCTTCGATCAGCTGCAGGCCGGACATCTCGGGCATGCTGATATCCGTGATAACGATATCGATAGGATTGTGTCTAAGGATTTCTAACGCTTCTTGTCCTGAGTAGGCTTTGTGGACTTGTTCAAACTGCAACTCCGCCCAAGGGATTGTGACAGACAAGTCATCTACAACATAAGGTTCATCGTCAACGAGTAGTATTTGTAACATGATTGAGTCCTTTCTTCTGGATGCGAAGTGTGACCTTGACTCCCCCAAGCTGGGAAGGTTCAATGTGCAAACCGGACAAGTCGCCATACTGGTGTTTCAAACGCTGCTGAACGTTCCAAAGCCCGCATCCGCCATCCTCGCGGATTGGCGTGTCTAGTACGGCGTAGAGCTCATCCATTTGGCGGGGATCCATTCCCGCTCCATTGTCTTCGACTGAAATGATCAGTGTGTCATCTTTCGTTTCTCCATAGATGATGATCCGGCCGCCACCCAATTTCTTTTCGATCCCATGGATAATGCTGTTCTCAACGATGGGCTGGATTAACAATTTGGGAATGGGCTCCGCAAGCAAAACGTCCGTGATGCTTATGGAATAATCGATACGTTGTTTGCGCAGATTTTGAATCGATAAATAGTTTTCCACCAGCTTCATTTCTTGTCCGATCGTTGTCAATGAATGATCCATTCGCGTTATGTAGCGATAATACTCGCCAAGGTTAAGCGCCATCGCTTCAACGGAGTCCGTATCGCCTACTCTTGCCTTGCTTTTCATGAAAAAAAGGCAGTTATAAAGAAAATGCGGATTAATTTGTGCTTGCAATTGCTTCAGATAAGCATCCTTGGCCCGTAGTTGTTCGAGATAGACACGTTCGATCAGTTCCTGAACCTTCTGAGCCATTTCGTTAAACCCTTGATTCAACATGGAGAATTCGTTATTTGCCTTCGTCCGGATTCGCGTGGACCAATAACCTTCCTTCATCTTGTTTACCGCTCTGAGCAGAATGCCAATTGGGCGCTGTACCTGACGGAACAAGTTTAGAGAGAACAAAGTGCTGAGGGCAAGCAATACGAAAGAAGCGGTAATAAATGAAAGCCTACTGGTTCTAATTGGATGTAAAATTTGTTCAAGCGGCGAATAATGAACCATATACCATCCTAACGATGATGAACGAATCATACTGACCAGATATTGCTTGCCTTCCAGATAGACGATGGTTGAAAACTGCTGCTCAGCATAAATGTTCTGCAGATTGTCAATAATCCCGGTTGCCAGCTTTGTGTCCAAATTCTGATTTCGTATAAGCCCGAATTTTGGATGGTACAGGAAAGTATCGCCGAAATACTGATATTCCCCGATCATTTTTTGCAAATTGGATACTGGAAAACGGACTTCAATGATCATATTCGACAATTCCGGCGTTTCTGCAAAGTCGACAGGATCCGCGAGCAGCAAGTGAAATCCGCCATCCGCATTTTTCATCTCATAATTCCAGCCTTTGAGCAGTGGCTTCTTAAGCAGAGACTCTTCGAAAACAGCCGAAGCATCTGAAGACAGGGCCTCGCGTTTTTGTATATTGTAAATTGTAATCTGATTCTCCCACGTGCTTGAACTGGTTTGCAGAGCCAACTTTTCCAGAACTGTCAGCGTGGTTTTGTTAGGGTCAATAAGATGATTGAGATCTTGGATATGTTCATATTCGCGAATGGTCGGATCGCGTTGCAAGGTATAAACCAAACCGGCTAACTGATTGATGTTATTGTCCATTTGTTTGGTGAAAAAGTCTAAATGATTCAAATCCGAAGTTTTGATTTGTTCGGTGATGACGTCAACATCCTTTTGGTAGGATAATCCATATAGCAATAATGTTACCGATATGATCGCGAATAGGAATCCAGTTATTTTGACGAAAAGATTAGCGCGCACTCGCAACGGACCCATCCTTTACTTCCCAATTGTTTTTCTTAGTGAAATTATACCATAGTTGACTTTAAAATTTGTGATAAGATACATTTAGTACGAAGCTGTTCGGAAAGGCAGGCCTCCTGATGGGAAAGATATGGGGAAAAATACTGATGGTAATGGTGCTGATCATTTGCTCCGGATGCATGGAAACAAACCATAAAGAACACGCCGGTTCCTCTCTTACGCAAGAGACGGCACATTACGACGCGATACTGGGAAAATATGTCCCCCCGGTAACCATGTACACGGTTGGTTCGATAAACCCCGACATGAAATTTAAAAATGGCGAGAATTTGGAGAAAAATGTACATACCAAATGGGCTGAAGAACGTTTGGGTATCCGAATCCGGTATCTCTGGACGATTCCCGATTCCAACGGGGCTTACGCCAACAAACTGCGAATAGAGCTGGCTAAAGGCAATATGCCGGATATTGTTGCCACAAGGGATCGAGATGTGATACAAGAATTAATCGACTCGGGACAATTCATGGAAACCGGTGATTTATTCGACAAATACGCCTCACCCGTCTGGAAAAGCGCCATGCAGGAGGACCCTTCGGTATGGGATTTCTTTATGCGCGATGGGAAAAAATATGCGATTCCAATCCTTGACTATCGGTATACGACAGATCCGGTACTCTGGATTCGTCAGGATTGGTTAGATAAGCTGCACCTGCCGGTTCCTGGAACGATAGAAGAGCTTGAAAGTGTGATGGGAGCGTTCACGTATAAGGACCCCGACGGAAACGGCAAGGATGATACATTCGGCCTATCGATTGGATTAAGAAACGGCCCCAGCACGTGGATGGCTGATTCCAGCTGGATTTTCGGCGCATTTGGGACAATACCCAAGCAATGGAATCGGGCGGAAGACGGTAATCTAAAGTATGGATCAGTCCAGCCCGGCGCCAAGGATGCATTGCAGTTGTTGAAAAGATGGATCCAACAAGGTTATGTTTCAAAAGAAAGCGAATGGTACAACGAGACGAAAGCGGCGGATTTATTCATTGCCGGCAAGGCGGGCATTATCGCAGGTCCTTATTGGATGTCGGGATGGCCGTTATCCGATCTGCTGAAGAACGACTCCAAAGCTGTGATTAAAGCGATACCCATTCCCAGCGGTCCGAAAGGTTTTGTTGGGAGAAGAGGGACGCTGCCCGTTAACGGGGCCGTGCTTATTAATAAAAAGATGAAAGATCCCGAAATTTTCTTCAAGTACCAAAACTACTTGTTTGATTATTATGCCACTTCAACAGGCGAATTTGCACATGGACTTGCGCAGGACTACGATTGGACGATAGTTGATGGAGTCCCTTCGGCAATGGAGCACGCATTAATCCCGGGAGGAGCCGTTAGAGTGGCATCCTATACGTTGACCTTTGATGGAGCGCGTATTCCGTCCAAAGTCATGGATGCCATTCCAAAGGAAATCGCGCCCGTATTGTTCTCTCCGGCAGAAGCTTCCAAGAAAGAAGCGTTTACAGGGCCGCCTACTCCAACTATGAAAACAAAATGGGAACTTCTTCAAAAGCTTGAACAGCGGACTTTCCAAGAAATTCTGTTCAACGATGCTCCTGAAAGCGACTTTGATTTATTTGTAAACAAGTGGTTCGCTTACGGGGGAGATAAGATTTCTCAAGAAGTTAACGATTGGTATCGCGGTCAAAGAGCAAAATAAATGGAATAAGAAGGGCCGCTTACGCAGCGGTCTCCTTATTTTTGCATTTTGGAATAATTAATTCAATAAGGAAATGTTTTACATATATAGGTTAATATATTGGTATGAATATTGGTTTAATGTTATTTCGGGGCAATTTCATTCATGCTATAGTAACAATAAAGTTGAATGTAAGCGCTTTTATTGGAGTGTCTTACTACTAGAAGGGGGAATGAAGCTCTTAGTGTTCCCGATTCATATTAAATCTAAATTAAGGTGGTGTTTTTTGTATGTGGAAAAAGTTTCTAACCCGATTTGCACTTTCAGTTGTTCCGGTCTTAATCCTCATTCCGGCTGTAAAGGCTGATGCCGGTCAAGTCTTATGGGAACCTCTTGACGGTTATAACCAGTCTATTTGGACGAAGTCGAACGGATACAAAAATGGAGATTCTGTTTTCAATTGCAATTGGCGGGCAGGCAATGTGAATTTTTCCGCTGGTAAGATGGAACTATCGATCACAAATGACGTTCAGGGGGCAAATCCTCCATATGCATGCGGGGAGTACAAGTCGAATAGCTATTATGGCTATGGCCTGTATGAAGTTTCGATGAAACCGGCTGCAGTCTCCGGTGTGATTTCTTCTTTCTTCACTTATACCGGACCGTCTTTCAATGCGCCGTGGGATGAGATTGATATTGAATTTTTGGGGAATAAAACCAATAAAGTGCAGTTTAACTATTATACGAATGGTGTCGGTCATCATGAGATCTTGGCAGACTTGGGATTCGATGCCTCCCAAGGTTTCCACACATACGCTTTCGACTGGCAACCAGGCTATATTAAGTGGTATGTGGACGGTGTCCTTAAAGCAACTGCGACGAACAATATTCCATCCCATCCGGGCAAGATCATGACAAACCTCTGGAATACGAATGGGGTTGACGAATGGGCAGGTCACTACAACGGAAATAGGGCAAAAGCAGTCTATGATTGGATCAAATTTACTCCGTCACAGTAAGAACGATCCCTTCAATCTTCAAGCAGCTCAACAAGTCTTCTAGGATAAAAATGTTATAAAAATAAGCCCTGCGGCTAAAATGAGCGTAGGGTTTATTTATATTTATACCAACATTTTTGATTTTTGTAATTAGATTCAAATAAAAAATGGTCATTATCTCCCCAAGATACATAGATCGGAAAAGTTTGTGACAACCGGTTGACACACGATATGTCAACCGATTATCATAAAAATGATAGCGCATTCAATTACACTTGAGGGGGAAACGGATTTGAAAATTATGAAGAGTGTTGCTGCGGGAATGGGTTCGATCTTGTTGCTTTCCACATTAGCGGCATGTTCCCAGAACAATGCCTCAAGCTCCTCGCCGGGAGCCGGTCAACAGGCAAAAGGCGTCAAGCTTACTTTTTTTAATACTTCAGCAGAAGTAAACAACGTGTTCGAGGACCTTTTTAAAATTTATCACGAGCAGAACCCTAATGTAACCGTTGAATTGATTCCAACGCCAATTGGAGGCGCGCAGTTGGAGAAATTCCAATCCCTGCTGGCATCCGGCAATCCGGCCACAATAGCCAATCTTGACCCGGGAACGATTCTCCAGTATAAGGACAAGTTCATGGATCTAGAGACGGAGAAAGCGAAATATGAGAAACTGACGAAGCCCGGGGCGGTTGACGGCGCTTTGCTGGACGGCAAATTCTTGGGCATTCCATGGACAGCTCAAGGCTATGGCTTATTGTATAACAAACGGGTCGTTGAGGAATCAATCGGGGGGGCCTTCGATCCGGCATCCATCAAAACCCGTAACGATCTGGAGGCGCTGTTCAGGAAAATTGAAGCTGCCGGCAAAGCGCCTGTGATGATTCACGGGGCGGATTGGTCCTTAGGCGCGCATTATTTGGGACTGGCCTATTCTTTGCAATCGCCGAAAGTGGAGGAGAATCGCAAGTTTGTAGAAGATTTGAAAAATGGCAAAGCCAATTTGGCGGACAATCAGCAATTCACCGGCCTGATGGACACATTCGACTTATTAAAGAAATACAATGCCAGAAAAAATGACCCGCTTGTCGCAGATTACAGTAAAGACAGCACAGATTTCGCCAAAGGCAACGCGGCATTTTATTTTATGGGAGATTGGACTTGGGCTGTAATTGGCACTCTTGAAGGAAGGGATAAAGAATTCGGCATCCTTCCGGTACCGGTTAGCAACAATCCGGCCGACTACGGCAACACTCAGGTAGCATATACGGAACCGAAGCTGTTCGCCATTGATAAATCCGGATCCACTCCGGAGCAGCAGGCAGCGGCCAAAGCATTTATCGAATGGATGCTTACAAGTGAGCAGGGACAAAGTGCGATTGTGGCCAAAATGGGCTTATCCATGCCTTATAAGGATGTAAAGGTGAAAAGCACAAACGTAATTTCCGATGCCGTAGCCAAATACGTCGATCAAGGGAAAGTGCTTAATATCGGAGTCATCAATTATTTGCCGCAAGACTGGTGGTCCAAAACCGGGGCTTCCATGCAAAAATATTTGGCAGGAAAGATAGACCGAAAAGGTCTCGCATCAGAGGTTCAGGATTATTGGAAGTCCAATGCAGGGAAGTAAAGGGTGCGGCGATATGAGAAGCAAAATTTATATTAGGAATGCGGGGACTTTTATGCTGTTCGGGGCCCCCGCCGTATTGGCATTTGCTGCAGTTGTCTTGATCCCGTTCCTGGTTGGAGTATACCTGACGTTTACGAATTGGGATGTTCGAACGGCTAACATTTCATTCGTTGGCTTGTCTAATTACTCAAAAGTTGTTCATGATAAAGTTTTTCTCGCCCAATTGTGGTTTACCATTAAATATGTATTGCTTACGGTACTCATCTCCAATGTGGCAGCTTTCTTTATAGCATTGATGTTGACCAGCGGGGCGAAAGGTGAGCAATGGCTTCGAACGGGCTTTTTCACTCCGAACTTAATTGGCGGAATCGTACTGGGATATTTATGGCAGACTCTATTCTCGCAGATCATGCCATATATAGGGAATAAGTACGGATGGGCATTGTTTAAATCGTCGTGGTTAACGGATACGGATACCGCATTTTGGGCGCTCGTCATCGCAACGGCTTGGCAATTAATCGGCTATCTCATGATCATTTATATTGCCGGATTCTCGGGCGTGCCCAACGATGTGTTGGAAGCTGCCAGCATAGACGGGGCGAACGGTTATTCAAGACTTCGCAGAATCATACTGCCGCTTTCCATCCCGGCTATCGTCATATGTATTTTTATTTCCATCTCCCGCTCATTTTTAACTTACGATATCAACCTTGCCTTAACGAAAGGCGGGCCGTTTAATTCGACCGAATTAGCCTCTTATCATATCGTGCAAAAAGCTTTCTTGTCCAATCAATACGGAATCGGACAGGCGGAAGCGGTTGTCTTGTTTGCCGTCGTAGCCCTGGTTGCGCTTACTCAATCTTACCTGCTCAAGAAATTGGAGGTCGAATCGTAATGGCTGTTCGACAGTCCGCAACAATGATCAAATCCGTCATTCTGTATGTGTGTTTATTTGTATTTTTAATTCCCTTTTTGCTGGTCGTCATGAACTCTTTCAAAAAAACGCAGCAGTTTATCGAAGATCCGTTATCGTTTCCCGGCAGTATTCATTTTGAGAACTACACCCATGCATTTAACAACATGAAATTCATGCAAGGGCTCTCTAACTCGCTGTTCATTACGATCGTTGCTGTTTTCATTATTGTTATTTTCTCGTCCATGACCGGATATTTGTTTGTTCGTTATAAGTGGAAACTGAATGCCGTCCTATTTTTCATTATGCTCGGCTCCATGGCGCTTCCGTTCCAGGTGATCATGATTCCTCTGGTCATGCTGTACGGAAAGCTGGATCTGCTGAATATGAAGGCAACGCTGCTGTTTTTGTATTTGGGGTTCGGGGTTCCCTTCGGTGTATTTACCTTTCATGGATTTATCAAAGGGATTCCTTACGAATTGGAAGAATCGGCTTTTATCGAGGGGAGCTCGAGGCTGCGAACTTTTTTCCAGATTGTGCTGCCTTTGTTGAAGCCGGTTTTCGTGACGCTCATTGTCCTGGATGTGCTCTGGATTTGGAATGATTATTTGCTGCCCAGCCTGGTTTTGCTATCGCCGGATCAAAGGACGCTGCCTCTTTCTACGTTTACGTTTTTCTCTTCCTATTCGGTTGATTACGCGCCTTTAATGGCAGGATTAATGATGACGATTATTCCTGTGCTTGTCTTGTATCTTTTTGTGCAAAATCAAATCATCAAAGGGATTACGGAAGGAGCCTTGAAATAAAGGCTGCAGTGCAGGGGACGGTGCGTGCTGCGGCTGAAAAAATTGTAGATTAAGCGTATAATGGTCTTTAAAAAGTCAGGTGGTCACAAGCTATGCCCAAAATCGATGATGTAGCGGAAAAAGCGGGGGTTTCCGTGACTACGGTTTCCCGTGTGCTTAATAACCGGGGATATATCAGTCAGGCGACGTTGGATAAAGTACATGAGGCGATGAAGGAGCTGAATTATCATCCGAATGAAATGGCTCGTTCTTTGTTCAGAAAAAAGTCGAATATGATTGGCCTCATTATTCCTACGGTTGCTCATCCTTTTTTTGGTGAATTGGCTCATTACCTTGAATCTTATGCCGACCAACGCGGGTATAAAATGATTCTGTGCAATTCGAATCGCGATGTGTCGAAAGAACGCAAGTATATCGACATGCTGAAAAAAAATCAAGTGGATGCAATTGTTATGGGCAGCATGGTTTTGGATGTCGAACATTATCGTAATCTGAACCTTCCTATCGTAGCTTTCGATCGGGTTGTCGACGACAATATTCCTGTTGTGACCTCCGATAATTTGCTGGGCGGAAAGCTTGCATCGCGGCTGCTCATCGGCAAAGGCTGCCGAAAGCCGGCTTATATGCAAGGCGGAATTGGCGGCCAGCATCATAATGATTTACTTGCCGGAGGGAGATATCAAGGATTTATCGACGAACTGCACAATACCGGGATCGAACACTTTGCTTTGAATTTGGAAGGACACGACTTGGACAATAGGCCAAGCGAGGAGCGAATTGTCCGTTTTCTGCAGGAGCACCCGGAAGTAGACGGGGTTTTCGCCAGCAGCGATATGATCGCATCCATAGTTATTCAAGCATGTCGCCGATTAGATAAAAGAATTCCGGAAGAGATGAAAATTATCGGATATGACGACGTGAGGGTCGCTTCTTTATTGGCGCCGCGCCTTACAACCATCAGGCAGCCTATTCAAGAGATGAGCGAATTGACGATCGACTTGATTGTCAAACAAATCGAAGGCGAGAAGGTGCCGATGGTAAATTCTTTACCCGTCACATTAATTGAACGAAGCACTACGTAAGTTTTATGGAATAGAGAAATCATGGAGGTTTGCAAGAATGGATTTCAAAAGCAAAGTGCTGCCGGAAATCAGGCAGTCTTTAACGTCACTCCCTCATTTTCAGCTTCCCGATGATTTGGCGGAGGTAAGGCAAAGCCCATTGCCGCAATCATTGAAGTCCGAATATGTTCGAATCGCCGACCGTATGATTTCCGGCGCAGCCGGGCAAGAGATGCTGATCAAAATTTTCGAACCCGTTCAGAGAGATGGGAAGAAGCTGCCCGCTTTACTATGGATTCATGGCGGAGGATATGTGTTAGGCCACCCTAACGGTGAACAAAGTCTCTGCGAATGTTTCGCAACAACCGCCAACTGTGTTGTCGTTTCCCCTGATTATCGGCTTGCTCCCGAACACCCGTTTCCGGCAGCGATTGAAGACTGCTACGCTGCTTTGACGTGGATGACGAACGCCGCGGCTGAGCTCAATATCGATTTGTCGCGGATTGCGATTGGCGGAGGAAGCGCGGGCGGAGGGCTGACCGCTGCATTGGCCCTGCTGGCCCGTGATGAAGGAGGACCTTCGATCTGTTTCCAAATGCCGTTATACCCGATGATCGACGATCGGAATATAACGCCTTCCAGCTACGAGATTACAGATCCTGCTGTTTGGAACAGAGCTAACAATCAGGTGGCTTGGAAGATGTATCTTGGCGAGCATGCCGATGGCGATATTTCCCCGTATGCGGCGCCCAGCCGCGCGACGAACCTGGCCGGTCTTCCTCCGGCGTATACTTGCGTAGGCCAGCTTGATTCGTTTCGCGACGAGACGATCGAGTATGTCACGCGGCTTGCCCAAGCCGGCGTCGACGTGGAATTTCAGCTTTATCCAGGGTGTTATCATGCCTTTGAGCACGTCGTTCCGGAGGCGGAAATCAGTCAACGCGCCCGGCACGGATATGTGAATGCTCTGGCAAGAGCTTTTAAACGTTAAGTTTTATCGGCGGAGGGAGGCTTAAGCCTCTCTTCACTTATTTGTAGAATTGAAAATGTTCTTTTAAAAAGGAAGGTTGCCATGTTTAAGAGGACAAAGCCGATTTCGTTAGTTTACAAATTTTCACTCCAAATTACGTTGATATTGGCGATACTTGTAGCGGTTCTGATCATCAGCAACATATATTCCTTCAATGTAGTGGAAACGAATATAGTGAACAGCTCCAAATATACGATGGGGATTCACATGAACAATATCCAAAATCGCTTGGACAGCGTTTCCAAAGATGTAAACGAAGTGTTCGAAAATCATATAGACGACGTCATGCTCTACTCGAAAAAAGATGAGAGCGGCAAATACTTCGACGCCTTGCGATTAAAAAATATATTGGTCTCGAAAGTGTCAAATAACGAAAGCATCGATGCTTTATTTATTTTGGAGCCTAGTGAGCGCCTCTTTTTGGTGCAGTTCGGTAAAAGCATACTTTCCAATGAAAATCAAACTGTATCCGATTACTTAAAAAGTGAAACCTTCGCGGGAAATACGGCGATCGGGAGAGAGTGGTCCCCGGTTCAGCTGAACGGAATCAGTTATGAAATCATCAGCTTCAAGGTATCGGGCATTATGATCGGCGCGGCGGTAAAAGCCGACTCTCTCATGAATGTCGTGAGAAAGACTTCAGATTCCCAAAACCATTATGTATTAACCGGTAAAAACGGAAGCATGCTTGCCGTATCCGATCCATTCCTTTCTCATGTGAGCTCGCTGCCGGATGTCCGTGAAACTTCGTACAAGCTTGACGGCAAATATTTCGTCATTTCAGAGGATGTGCCGGAGATCGGAAAGCTTTCGAATATGATAGAACGCAAGAGCGTATTGTCCGGTTTGGATTTTATCCAATGGGTGATTGTTTCTCTTGGGGTTGTTGCCTTAGTTATCGTTCCCGCTGTATTATTTTCACTTTCGCGCGAGATTATTAAGCCCGTTCTTGAGCTTGTCAAAGCAACGAAGGAACTGGAAAAGGGAAACTGGGATTACCGGCTGCCGCTGCATCAAACGTCCGTCGAGTTCGCCAAATTGTTTCATTCATTCACATCGATGATCCAAGAAATAAAGCAGTTAAAGATCCATTCATATGAAGAGAAGCTGGAACGGAACAAAGCCGAACTTAAGTATCTTCAAATGCAAATAAAACCCCATTTTTTCTTGAATGTCATCACGACCGTTTCCAGCCTTACGTATCAAAATAAAAGCGAAGAAATTCGCAGGCTGATCGACTATTTGTCGGACTATTTAAGATATATGTTCAAAGGAGGCTTGGTGAACGTAACCATAAGGGAAGAAATCGATCACGTGACCAATTACATTCGCATGCAAGAGATCAAGGTTCCCAATCACATCTTCCACATGATCGATATCGAACCAAACTTGGAGCAGCATGTGCTGCCGCAATTTCTTATACAAACCTTTATTGAGAATACGTTTAAGCATGCGTTAGTTTACGGGGATATTTTGTCGATATTTATTAAAGTGGAAACATATTCTTATCACCAAGAGGATTTTATTAAAATTACGATAGAAGATAACGGGGAAGGGTTTCCTGCGGAGATCATAGATGAAGTGAATGCCGCCGGTACGAGCGACAATGATACGGGGCAGAGAATCGGCATTTCCAATATTAAAAGAACGCTGCGTTTGCTGTATAAAAGGGATGGATTATTAAAACTTTCCAATAACGAACCGTCGGGAGCGAGGGTGGAAATATGGCTTCCTTCTCAGGCATCCGCGGTTCAGGTCCAGGAGGGAAAACATTGAAGTGTCTTTTGATTGATGATGATATTCCGACCGTAGAGGTCATGCGCGACTTTATTGATTGGAGTTCATTTGGAATTGCTGCCATATTTGCTGCGCATAATATTACGGATGCCAAAGTTCTCATTGAAGCCAATAAACCGGATATCATTATTTGCGATATCGAAATGCCAAAGGGTTCGGGACTTGACATGATTAAATGGGTAAGGGAGAGCCGTCATGACTGTGCCTTTATTTTCTTCACTTGTCATGAAAATTTTGAATTCGCATCGACGGCAATTGCCTACAATACGGATGCTTATTTAATCAAGCCTTTTGACAAAAACAAGGTTGAATCGGCTCTCGCCAAAACTGTAAACACGCTGAGGGCGAAGAATCGGCTGCAAGAATACAGCCAATTCGGCGCCAGTTGGCTAAAAAATAAATCAATTGTCGAGCAAAGCTTTTGGAGGGATGTTGTTTTTGCCCAAATTTCCCCTCGCTTGGATTTGATTCAAGGTGAAATTCGGAAGAGAGACCTGTCTCCGGAATTGGAATACGGTTACTTTCTGGTGCTGACGAGCATCGGCAAATCGGATATTGAGGAAAGCTGGGATGAAAGCACCTTCATCTATGCGTTCGCCAATCTGACCTCGGAAACGATGCTGGACAATTTGCATGTTAGCCAAGTGATCAATTATCAGCAAGAGGGCCGTTACTATATGGCGACAATCATTAGCGGAAGCACTGCGCCGGAAGAAATTGCTGCGAGATGCCGCCGGCAAATCCGATATTGCCGGGAATATTTTCATTGCACAGCGACCTGTTATATCAGCAAGAAAGCATCGATTGACTTCCTGCATGCAACGAGAGCCGCATTGGAGGTCTTGGACAGAAATAACATCATTTATAAAGGCGATGTCCATTACCAGGAAGACCGCTTCGACTATGAAACGAATGAGTCTTACACGCTGGATGTGAACGTATTCGAGCAATTATTTATCGAAGGCGAAAAGGTACAAATCGTCAACAAGCTAAAAAAAGATCTCGAAACGTTGGCGGAGGGCAATAAGCTTGATGCCGGCATCCTGCATTCCATCAAACAGGATTTTATGCAGCTTGTATACTCGCTATTGTATAAAAATAAAATACTTGCGCATAAGCTGTTTTCCGATAACGTCTCCGGAATATTGCTGCAGAAATCCGAACATAGTGTCATGGACATGATGAAATGGGCTGCATTCGCAACGAATAAAACAATCGATTATATAAGAGAAGTGAAACAGTCCGAAAGTGTTGTGGAGAAGGCGAAAGCTTTTATACACAATCATTATCATCAGGAACTGAATCGCGAGGATGTCGCTGCCAGCGTCTTTTTGTCGCCCGATTATCTCGCGAAAATTTTTAAAAACGAGACAGGATTATCGATCAAAGAATACCTGAATGAACATCGTATCCTTGTTGCAAAAGAACGGCTTATTCAAGGCGGCGAGAGCATCGGAACGATTGCCGTCGAAATTGGTTTTGACAGTATCTCTTATTTCTCCACGGTTTTCAAAAAAATAACCGGCGAAACTCCGAATGCTTTTAGAGCCAAGTATAAACCGTAATGCAAAGAAGGCCGAAAGGGTCTTCTTCTTTTTGTGAAACCACTGATTTTCGCAAAAACAGCGCTGATTTTTGAAAGATAAACCTACGGATAAGGATTAAACTGTAATCGTATTCACAAATTACTTCTGGAGGCTGCAAAATATGATAAAGACAAAAAGTATCTTAGCATCAGCGATGTCTGTAGCGCTTCTCGGTACCGTGTTGACTGCATGCTCCGGCGGAACCGGCCAATCCTCCGAATCCACCGGCGCGCCGGCGGATGGGAGCAGCGGCAAGGTTGACAAGGTTGTTATAGCCCTGCCGTCATTTAATAAAATTCCCGACGATATGAGCAGTATTAACGACGCGATCAACAAGATTACAACCAAGAAGATTCATGTGCAAGTAGATTTTAAAGTGTACGGACCGGCAGACTACGCGCAAAAAGTAAATTTGGCGCTTCAAAGCGGAGAGCAGTTGGATTTATTCACCAGCCCGGGCCAATTCCCTACCTATGCCGCCAAAAAGCAGCTCTACCCTCTGGACGATTTAATCAATAAATACGGCCAGGAAACAAAGGCAATTCTGGACAAAGACTTCGGCGAAGGATTGCTGAAAGCGACAACGATGAACGGGCATGTGTATGGAATTCCCGCCAATAAAGGGATGTCGGTCCCGCTGAACTTTGTATATAACGCCGATCTGCTGAAAGAGACCGGTTTTACAGCGGACGATATCAAGTCAGTAGGCGATTTGCCGAAAATATTCGACGCTGTTATGAAAAAGCATCCCGATGTCGTTCCTTTTGCTCCCATTAATGTAAATCCAAGCGATACCAATCTGGTCAGACTGTTAAGAGGAATGAATGATATCGATCTTCTAACCGATGAGTCCGGGGTTGGCGTCGTTGTCGGAAATAGCGGCAAAGTGGTCAATCTTTATGAAACGGATGCGTTTAAAACCGGCGTTGCCATGATGAGGGATTGGTACAATAAAGGTTATTTGCAAAAAGATGCGGCTACGACCTCGACCAATTATGCCGATTTAGTTTCGTCGGGACGCGGCTTCTCCACTCTGGGCGGTTACAGCGGCATGGAGGCCGGCAAAGCATTAAGCGCGCAGACCGGCAAGAATGTCGCCATGAAACGAATTGCTCCTTTTTATTTCGATACGCAAGCTGTTGACTTTGTTGTGTGGATGATGTCAAGCACGACGAAAGTGCCTGAGGCTGCCATGAAGCTCTTGAACTTGACTTTTACGGATAAGGACCTGTTAAATACGATGCTTTATGGAATCGAAGGCCGGGATTATGTAAAAGTGGACGATCATCATGTGAAATATCCGGATGGAAAAGATGCGGCAACCGTACCTTATACCGCCCAACTATCCTCCGGCATTCTCGGCTCCGAATCGCTCCAATATCAACTTGAAGGTACGGATTGGAAGGATATCGATCTTAAACTTAAAGAGAACAAAGAAACAAAGAGGTCGCCGTACTTCGGATTCATCTTCGATCCGTCTTCCGTAAAAACCGAGCTGAGCGCGGTAAATAATGTGGTCAACCAATACATTCCCGGATTGATTTGCGGGGCATTGGATCCGGAAACGACCCTGCCCAAGTTTGTGAAAGCACTTAAAGATGCCGGAGCGCAAACCATCGTTCAGAAGAAGCAGGAGCAATTGGACAAATGGCTTGCTGAGCAAAAGGTGAAGTAATATGGAAAAGCCGGTAAAGAAAAACAGGAAGAAAGCCAGCAATACTGTGCCGCTGCTGCTGATTGCGGCTCCCGGTTTGTTATACTTGCTGATCAACAACTACATTCCGATGTTCGGGGTATTTATCGCCTTTAAGGAAATGGATTTTACAAAAGGAATATTCGGAAGCGATTGGGTAGGGCTCAAAAACTTCGAGTTTTTATTCCGGACCTCCGATGCGTGGATGATGACCAGGAATACACTTCTTTACAATGTTGCGTTTATTATTCTGGGTACGATCGCTTCCATATTTATCGCAATTCTGATGTCGGAGCTGTTAAACAAGTTTTACTCAAAGTTTTTTCAATCAGGCCTAGTTCTTCCTAACCTGGTATCTATGGTAATCGTATCTTTTCTTGTATTTGCTTACTTGAACGCCGATAGCGGGTTCATCAACCATTCGATACTGCAGCCGCTCGGCATATCGGCCGTAAACTGGTATTCGGAGCCTAAATACTGGCCTTACATCCTGGTTATCATCCAGCTATGGAAAACGGCGGGATACGGTTCTATCGTCTACTTCGGTTTTATCGCGGGAATCGATAGAAGCATTTATGAAGCCGCCAAGATTGACGGCGCAGGCAAACTCAAACAAATAAGCATGATCACGCTTCCATTGCTGACGCCAACTATAATCATACTTGGATTAATGTCGGTCGGCCGCATATTCAATTCCGATTTCGGACTCTTTTATCAAGTGCCGTTGAATGCGGGAGCCTTGTACAGTACGACGCAAACCATCGATACCTATGTATATCGGGCCCTCATGCAGGTTAACGATATCGGCATGTCGGCGGCGGCCGGTCTATATCAGTCACTCGTAGGCTTTATTCTTGTTATCCTGGCAAATGCCATTGTGAGGAGAATAAATTCCGACAACGCGCTTTTCTAGGAGGAAATGTATAATGACGAGCTTGCAATCCAGAGGAGAACGGGCATTTGCCATATTCTCCGCAGCAGCCATGACCTTGATCACCGTATGCGCTTTTCTGCCTTTTATCTTGATGCTGGTGGCATCGTTCACCGACGAAAAGACGCTGATTAGAGACGGATACAGCTATTTTCCGGCTAAAATGAGCATGGAAGCGTACGTATATTTATTCGGCAATATGTCGACCTTTGTGAGGGCGTATGGGGTTTCCATTTGTGTGACTGTCATCGGAACCGTCGTCAGCCTCGCGATCACGGCAATGCTTGCGTACCCGATGTCAAGGAAGGACTTCAAATATCATAATGCCCTTGCATTTATCGTATTTTTCACCTTGCTGTTTAATGGCGGTATCGTACCTTCTTATATGATGTGGACTAAAGTTTTTTCGATCAAAGATACGTTAGCCGCACTGATTATACCGAATTTGCTGATGAATGGCTTTAACGTTCTGCTGGTAAGGAATTTCTACAAGCATAACGTGCCTGCCGCGCTTATCGAATCGGCCCAAATCGACGGAGCCAGCGAAATACGGACGTTCTACAGCATTATGCTGCCGCTTTCGGTTCCGGTCATGGCGACGGTCGGATTGTTTACGGGACTTGCCTACTGGAACGATTGGATTAATGCGCTTTACTTTGTTACCAAGCCGCAATATTACGGGATTCAAAATTTGTTGATCCGTCTGATGAATAACATCCAATTCTTAAAATCCAGCCAGGCAAGCAGCATGCTGGGGGCCGGCGCGGCCGATCTTCCGACCACGGCGGTACGGATGGCCATGGGCATTATCGGAATTTTGCCGATCTTGGTCATACTGCCATTCCTGCAAAAATATTTGACGAAGGGCGTCGTTGTCGGCGCTGTAAAAGGATAGCACTCTACCATTGAAAGAAGGTCATGAAATGAATGTTGGGCAAGTCATTGAAGCGATTATAACGGATTCTTGCGGCACCTTCAGGCTGGAGAACACGGGCGATAGATTGGTTAGCGGCGGTCCCGATATGGAAGTAACGGGTATTGTAACGACGTTTATGGCAACTATCGATGTGATTCATCAGGCGATTGTTTGCGGAGCCAATATGATTATTACACACGAACCTACCTTTTATACCGGAATTGACGAAACGGTCTGGCTGCAGGACGACCCTGTCTATCAAGCCAAACGAGCATTATTGGAGGATCACCGGATTGCTGTCTGGCGGTACCATGATTACATGCACATGGCAAAGACAGACCGAATTTACGACGGGCTTCTCAAGGAGATCGGCTGGGAAGACCATTTGTTGGACAAGGATTCACCCCATGCATACCGGTTCGAAGAGGTCACTTTGGCGGAACTGGCCGGCTTCTTTAAAGAAAAATTGGGCATGAATGTCATACAAATCGTAGGCGATCCCGGGATGAGGTGTTCCAGGGCGGGAATTTTGGTAGGCGGAGGCAGCTTAGGTCTGGGCCGGGAACAAATGCCGATGGAACTAATGCGCGATAAGAACCTGGATGTGATCGTATGCGGCGAAATCGTGGAATGGACACTTTGCGCTTATGTCAATGATGCCCGTATGCTCGGACTGAACAAAGCGATGATCGTCGTAGGCCATGAACGCAGCGAGGAATGGGGCATGAAATATATGGCCGAATGGCTGAAGCCTTTGGTGAACGGCATACCGGTTTCGTTCGTCGATGCGAAGGAGCCGTTCGTGTACTTGTAATTTCAAAAAAGGAGAATAGAACGATGGCAATGCTGCAAGTGAATTATTATTCCAAAGCTTTACGGAGAGAAGTCACGTTCAATGCACTGATCCCGTTGGACATGATCGAATTCCCCGGGCAAGCCAAATCGGAAAAGAAACCGATGAGAACCTTGTATCTATTGAACGGATACACAGGCAGCTATACGGATTGGATCAGCTTCACAAGAATACGGGAGTTATCCGACAAGCACCGTATCGCGGTTTTTATGCCGGCCGGGGAAAACCATTTTTATGTGGATGATGTCGACAAAGGAGCATTGTACGGGGAATACGTCGGAAATGAACTGGTTGCTTACACCCGCGAAATGTTCCCGATATCCCATCGAAGAGAAGATACCTTCATCGGTGGTTTATCGATGGGGGGTTATGGAGCCATTCGAAACGGCTTCAAATATGCCGAGCATTTTAGCCGGATCATCGCCTTGTCTTCAGCCCTCATTACTTACAAGATTGCCGGCGTGGGCAGCGATTATACCGACGGTGTGGCGGATTATAAATATTTTACGAGGGTATTCGGTGACTTGGATCAGCTTCAAGGGAGCGATAAAGATCCGGAAGCCTTGGTCCTAAGCTTGAAGGGGAAAGGAGCGGCGGTTCCGGAGATCTATATGGCTGGGTTCCGAAGATTTTTTGTTGGACGTCAATCGGCAATTTCGAGATTTTTTAGTTTTGGCACAGGTTGAGAACACGTATATCGAAAGTCCTGGGGGGCATACCTGGGATTTTTGGAATGAATATATCGAAAAAGCTTTTTTATGGGCGATGGAATAAAGTACAGGGGATGACAGATGTGTTTGAATTCGGGGATAGCATACCGTTAAGAGATAAAAAGCATGATATTTTGACTGTTGGCGAGCTTCTTATCGATATGATGACAACGGAATATGACGATAGCGATGAATGTGACACGTACCGCAAGTTGTTTGGAGGCTCTCCTTCCAATATAGCATTGAATGTGAAAAAATTGGGAATCCGCCCGCTTGTAGCTTCTGCAGTCGGAGATGACGGATTGGGCAGGTTTCTCGTTAAACAGCTGCAGCAAGCGGATATCGATACGGATCTGATCCAGCGGGTCGATGATTCAACGAGTATGGTCGTCTTAACTAAGAGTGTATCTACGCCGATTCCGATATTTTATCGAGGTGCGGATTATCAATTAGCTTATACATCAGGGCTGGAGGATATCGTGATCAACTCCAAAATCGTCCACTTCTCCTGTTGGCCCTTATCGAGAGTGCCGTCCCGTTATACGATCGAAAGCGTGATGGATACGGTAAGAAAGCACGGTATTTTGATCGGTTTCGACCCTAACTATCATCCGATGATATGGCAAAAGGGCGAGAATGGAATCGACTATGTAAAATCAATGATCGGTAAAGTTGATATTGTCAAGCCTTCGGAGGATGATGCAGAGAGATTGTTTGGGAAAGCGTCTCCTGAGCGTTATCTCGAACATTTCTTAGAGCTGGGTGCTAAGCTGGTTATTTTGACATTAGGGAAGGAAGGCGCCATCGTTTCTAACGGAAAAGAGACGATTGCATTCGACTCTTTGGCTACTCAGGTTGTGGATACTACGGGAGCTGGCGATGCATTCTGGTCAGGATTTTATGCGGCGCTCGTCAAAGGTTATCCGTTGAAACAAGCTCTTTTCCTGGGATTTGCCGTCAGTGCCTATAAATTGGAGTATACCGGAGCCATCGTGGATTTACCGCATCTCGAGGTTATCAAAGAAAAATACGGATTATAGGGGACTATTGTATGCCAGTAAAAAACCAAGTGCAGCTAATCACGTATCCCGATTCTTTGGGGGGCGATCTAAATGCGCTGAAACAGGTGCTCTTTCAACATTTTTCCGATGTATTTAAGGGGGGCGTTCATATTTTGCCTCCTTTCCCATCTTCCGGAGACAGAGGATTTGCCCCGCTTACCTATCTGGAAATTGAACCGAGCTTCGGCACATGGGATGATATTAGAGCTATTGGAGAACACTTTGATATATTGGTCGATGTGATGGTCAACCATATTTCGAGGCAGTCCGAATATTTCCGGGATTTCCTCAAAAAGGGTCGTCAATCGGCATATGCCGACTTCTTTCTAACTTTGGATAAAATATGGGCGGACGGCAAGCCGGTTCAAGAAGACATTGCCGGCATGTTTCTGCGCAGACCGGTTCCTTATTCGACTTTTACTATTGAAGAAACCGGCGAGGAAGAGAAGGTATGGACGACGTTCGGCAAACAGGACCCATCCGAACAGATTGATCTGGATATCCGTTCGGATCAAGTAAAGCAATTGCTGAGCGATATTTTTAATAATTTCAAGCAGCAGAATGTCAAGATCGTACGTTTGGATGCAGTCGGATACATCATAAAGAAACTGGGAACAAGCTGTTTTTTTGTCGAGCCGGACATCTACGAATTCCTGGATTGGATTATGGATGTTGCGAGATCGTTGGATATCGAATTGCTGCCTGAGGTTCACGCACATTATTCCATTCAGTACAAGCTTGCAGAGCATGGCTGCTGGATTTACGATTTTATACTGCCGTACACCGTACTTGATGCTTTGATCAATAAATCAAATGTGCATCTTTACAGCTATTTGAAGACTCGGCCTGAGAAGCAGTTTACTATGCTGGATTGTCATGATGGTATACCTGTTAAGCCTGACCTGGACGATTTGATCGATACGAAAGAAGCTAGAAAATTGGTTGAGCTGTGCGTGGAAAGAGGCTCGAATCTTAGTCTCATCGTATCTGAAAAACATAAGGCCGCGGACGGCTTCGATGTCCATCAAATCAGATGCTCTTATTATTCTGTGCTCGGTTGTAACGACGATGCCTATTTAGCGGCAAGAGCTATTCAATTTTTCGTGCCGGGAATCCCCCAAGTCTACTATGTCGGCCTGCTGGCGGGAGAAAACGATTTGGAGAGTGTAAACAGAACCGGTGAAGGCAGGGAAATCAACCGCCATAACTTCAGCCTGGAGGAAATCGAGCAGTCTCTTCAAAAAGATGTAGTTCAAAGACTGATCAAACTCATTAGATTTAGAAACGAATATGCTGCTTTCAATGGACAATTCACCGTGTTACCCTCGGCGATAAACGAAATTCGGCTTGCCTGGGAAAAGGATAATCAAAATTGCCGGCTTTCGATCGATCTGAAGACCTATAGGACTATTATTGAATTCACTGGGGAAAGCGGCGAGGCAGTTCAATATGTCGTATAAAAACCAAGGGCCGTGCTCGCGCAGAAATGCCGAGGCCGTTTATCAAAATCGCGACTGACTAAATGAAGCAGCCTGGATAAATCAAAGTCTTGATTTGTCCAGGTTTTTCGCTGTCCACGTATGGTTTAGCGCGGTACCATGGATATATGCCTTTTAAACGATTTCGAGGATCGGAGGATGATTCCAAAACTCTTTTTCGTACGGATTTAATGTGACCCAATGATATACAGAATCGAGAATCTCATGTTTAATAGCAATGCCGTAGCCAACCATACGTGTCCCGTTACTGCAAACCTCAGTTGGCAGCATGTGGAACGGAAAAGCTACTTCGACTTCGTTCGTTTTATGAAATACCCTGATGGACATCCCGCTGTCTTCCTGGACGGCTAAGATCCCGTCAATGCTTTTAAATGCAACATAATATTTAACTAATTGCTCATTGTTGTTAGCATCATTATCTACTAAGAATAATGCAACCTCATGATTGTCGAGTTGAGAATACAAATCTTCTCCGATACGGATTTTAAAAATTAACTGATCTGAAGCGTGTGCAATATTGTAGCTTAAATCATAGTTCTTATTGTTGGGTACAGGCGATGGCGAACCAAATTGTCCGTATTTTACTCGATACGGATCGGTAAAGTTTATGTTCTTAGTGCTGAAACAGCGGCTCCGCGTTATAGAAACAAGTTCTTTCGCTCGTGAATTGTAATCGAGGAAAAGTCTCGTTTTGAAGTCGGTTAGCCAATCAATTCTATATCTCTTGGCGGAGGCAAATTCATCCGAAAATAAGCCGGCAACCTGAGCAAGTGTTTTGCTTTCAAAGATGGCAGACAGGTATTTTAATATAGTTTGAACTTCAACAAACATGTCGTAATGGATTGCCGATTGTTTAACATGTTCCCAGTCGAGTTGAGGATACTTCTCTATAAACAAGAACACGTCGACGCAATTTTTTAAAGACGGTTTATCGGAATACCACTCTTCGGCATCGTCGTAGAGATTTTCACAAAGGCCAAGAAAAGTATGTTCCAGATCAAAGGTTGCACACTCAAAATTATCAAGAACTATGTTTCGAGAGCTTTCAATAAAACTCATTATATGAGGGGAACGCACGGTTTTGTGGAGATACCTTCCTAATTCAACTTCAAGTGTTTTCGTCAGATTACCTGAAGAGATGTTCTTAAAATAACCGTAAAATTCGTGATGGTTATCGTCCTTTAATAAAGGAAAAGGTAAATAGCGGTAGTCGTTATCGTCAACTATTTCCCAGTAATTTTTCAGTCCGCATGCAGGCAGATAACCTAAATTTCTTAAGAGTGCGTCTGCTTTTTCAACATCGGTTTCACGAATAATGAAATCTAAATCTCCAACCTGCCTAGCGTATAGATCATTATAAACCAACTTCGATACTGCAAACCCTTTCTGGAGCACTATTGTTAAGTTCTCTGCTTTAGCCACTTGCGTGATCAAAGATAACTCTTTAAGATAAATGTCTATCTCCTCTTGATGTTTACTGTATTCTACCTGCCACTCTTCAGGAGCTACTTGGCACACAAGATTGTAAACTAGCGGGAATACCTTCTGGTCCTTAGATTCTTGTAAAAGAAGCGCCCAATCAATTCCGCTGAAAGGATCCGCTTTTTTTAAAAAAGCCTCGTTCCGAACATTACAAATGATGTCCAAAAGTAAGACATGTTCTTTCTTTGCAAGGAACTTACGCCCAAATTCTAACATGTTAATTCTCCTCCTATCTATTTATGAAATTCGTAAAAGTGCTTAGTTGTTGACTCCTTATTTAAATGGATTTATTACGTTTTACAATACAATTACCCTGAATGAAATGTCAATATTTGATTTACATGGATTTAAATGCGATTTCATTTAAGTAAGAATATATAATTTTTAGGGATAATTCTATAGTATTGTGGGTTTTAATTGATAACCATTTTTAATACAATTAAAGCGTTTCCAAATGATGGTAATACTTCAAGGGTGAATAATGATTATTTATGATACCGCTTCATTTGGGTTTTAACTGGATTGGGGAAAGTTAAAACTCGGTTTTGAAATTTATAGAGTGAGGTATTGAGATGGCACTGTATATTGAATTTTTCAAGAAGGCTTTTCAAGAACGGTATGCTTTTCGTTTTAATTTTTACATCACAATTTTCGCAAGCATTTTGCTAATGGTGATTCAAATTAACGTATGGACTGCATTGTATGACGATAAGGAAAATATAAACAATATAAACTTTGGTGAAATGGTTAGTTACATCATTATTGCAGCAATCGTTGTAACATTAACGAGATCGGGCGCAGGGAAGAAAATAGCGGAGAGAGTCGAGAACGGTAGCATAATACTGGATTTAATGAAACCTGTTAACTTCAAGAGATACTTATTCTCTGAGGATTTGGGGACGAATGTTTTCCAGACAGTTTTCGTTACAATACCGGCTATAGTGGTTACATGGTTGTTTTTTGATATTTCTCTAACCGGGAGTATCGAGAATACGATATTGTTCCTCGTCAGCCTCATTCTAGGGATAGTTATAGCATTTCATATTCATTACATCTTTGGTCTGTTTGCTTTTTGGCTTGAAACTTCTTGGTATATTCCATTTTTTATAGGCGCTTTGTTCGAGTTGTTCTCAGGATCGGTTGTACCGTTGTGGTTTTATCCGGAGTGGTTATTCAACATTTGCCAGGTGCTGCCGTTTCGGTTCATTTTTTTTGAACCAATATCAATTTTTTTAGGGAAGTATGGGATACATCAAACGTTTACTATTCTTCTTATGCAATTGGGGGTGATAGCGGTCATTACTCTCATCGAGAAATATGTGTGGTTCAAGGTGCAAAAAAAATTAGTAATTCACGGGGGATGACACATGCATTATGCCCAATTATATCTTGAATACATCAAATTAAGGATAATGGGGGTAGCCGAATACCGAAAGGCATTTATTATGGGGGGACTTGCCCAATTTGCATCATATGGGGCGGAATTTCTGATCATTTGGATCTTGGTCGACAAATTCCAATCCATCAATGGTTGGGGGGCATACGAAGTTTTGTTATTGTTTTCCTTAAATTTATGTTCATACTCGCTAGCCGGTTTTTTCTTCTTCAATCCTACAACCCAGTTAAGCAATATGGTAAAAAACGGTTCGTTCGATGAAGTGTTAACAAAGCCGCTGAATAGTTTCGTATATCTGGTGTGTCGGGAGTTCAATAGTGCATATGTTAGTCACTTTATACTCTCCGTCGGTGTGATCATCATCTGTTTCAATAATATGGAGCGTACATTAACGGGAGGAGATTTACTCTTCTTAACCGTTGTTATTTTGAGCGGTGCTTTGATTCAAGGAGCCGGGTTAATTGTAACTTCGGTGCCATCGTTTTGGATTGTCGAGACGCAAGGTTTGCGAGAAGTTCTTTTCTTTCAATTAAAGAATTTTATTCGCTATCCTATCACCATTTACAACAAGACAGTTCAGGTGATTTTAACCTTTATCCTGCCTTACGCATTTATTAATTTTTATCCGGCGCAATACTTTATTTCTAAAGGCGATTATCTTTTTTTTAATCCATACATCCAATATTTATCTCCTATAGTAGGGATTGTATGTTTCGTGCTGGCTTATAAATTTTGGTTTATTGGGGTCAATCATTATAAAAGTACAGGTTCTTAGGGGGAAAATCATGATAGAAGTCAGCAATGTGACAAGGGAATTCAGAGTATTCAAACGTGATAAGGGGTTTGTTTCATCCATAAGATCTATCATATCCAGGAATTATGAAGTGAAGAAGGCTGTAAACAATATTAGCTTTAATATCCAAGAGGGCGAGCTGGTTGGATATATCGGAGCAAACGGTGCGGGAAAATCGACTACGATTAAAATGCTTGCTGGAATTCTCGTTCCTACTTCGGGTTTGGTCAAAGTCAATGGCAAGGAGCCACACCAGAACCGGAAGGAAAACGCAATGAATATCGGGGTCGTTTTTGGCCAACGATCGCAATTATACTGGAATCTCCCAATGGAAGAAACATTCGATCTGTTTGCGAAAATATACAAAATCAATCCGAAAGTGTTCCGGAACAATATTGCGTATTATGTGGATTTACTGGAGATGGAAGAATTCTTAAGAACGCCGGTGCGACAATTGAGTCTTGGTCAAAGAATGCGTGCCGAGCTAGCGGTGGCCTTATTGCACGAACCAAAAGTACTTTATTTAGATGAACCTACGATCGGTTTGGATGTAGCTGTTAAGGCTAAAATTAGAACCTTTATTAGGCAAATCAACAAAACAAAGAAAACGACGGTTATTCTAACCACACACGATATGAAGGATATCGAAGAAGTATGCAACCGAATCATTACGATCAATAAAGGCGAAGTCATATTCGACGGGACTGTCACCGGATTCAAGAATAATTTTAACCCGGGCCATGTGCTTACGGTCGACCTGGACGATCAACGCAATAAGTTGAACGACGATAGACTAAAGCTGCTCCAAGATGAGGGATTAAGGAAAAGTTTCTTGTTCAGTAAAAATGAATTGTCGGTTGCCCAGGCGATCTCGATTATCTCGAGCAGTTACGAAATTAAGGATATGCAACTGAAAGAACCGGACATTGAGGAGGCGGTAAAATTCCTCTATGCTGCAGCAGCCAAAGAAAACTAATTATAAAATCGAATCTTGCTCTCATTAGCGGAAAGAGGTGTGCTTTGTGAGCGAGCGGCACCATATCCAATTCATGCAAAGGGAGGAAACCAATAATGGATACCCATACAATGGAGCTGTTGGAATCTAACGGAGAAGCGGCAGAGAATGGTTTGTTGGAGTTAAACGAGTATTTCTTTACTCCAACCGATGATGTAATTATGGTGGAAGGTCGTGGAATTTATTTAACGGACAATAACGGTAAATCGTATATCGACTGCGCGTCCGCGACATTTAACTTAAGCCTCGGGTACAGCCACCCTGAAGTCATTGAAGCGGTAAAGAATCAGGCTGATAAGTTGATTCATGTGACATCCAGTTACATGACGAAACCTGTCGGTGAGTTAGTAAAAAAATTAATCGATGTTAGTCCGGAGGGATTGACGAAGGTACATTTAAAGGTGTCGGGAGGGTCCACCGCCAATGAGGGCGCGATCAAGATGGCTCAACACTATTCTGGAAAAACAGATGTGATCTCCTTGTTTCGCTCTCATGTAGGGCAAACCATTTATACCATGTATGCATCTGGGAACTCATTCCGGAAAGAGCCTTTTAGGCTGGGTCAACCCGGTATCGTACATGTTCCGCCGGCCTATTGTTATCGTTGCTTTTATAACCAAAGACCGGAAACTTGTGGAATGTTGTGCGTTGAGAGAATTAATGACTTTATTGATTATGCGAGTTCAGGGCAGGTATCTTCCATCATCGTTGAACCGATTTTAGGGAATGGAGACAATATTACACCGCCGCCGGAATATTTCCCAGCGTTGCGCAAGCTGTGCGATGAAAGAGGAATTACTTTAATCTTTGACGAGATTCAAACGGGAATCGGGAGAACGGGGTATATGTTTGCAGCCCAATACTATGGTGTAGTCCCGGATATTATTACTGTAGCGAAAGGTCTTGGCGGGACAGGCTTTCAGGTAGCAGCGATTATCTCGAAACCAGAGTACTCTACAATGGAAGGACACCATCATTCCTTTACTTATGGTTCAAACTTGATATCGGCGACTGCTGCGCTAAAAACTTTAGAAATTATCGATAATGCCGAGTTCCTCCGGAACGTCACCAAGACCGGTGAATATATTATGGGACGCCTCATGAGGTTAAAAGAGAGATATTCCGCTATAGGCGATGTTCGTGGTGTCGGGCTCATGATCGGGATCGAAATCGTCGGCGACGATGGCATTCCTGATGAGAAGCTTACAAATTACCTTAAGAAAAAAGCTTTTCATCATGGATTAATCATGAGAACGTCTAGGTATGGTTTCGGAAACGTATTGAAAATTCGCCCGCCGTTAACAATTACCATGCAAGAAGCGGAAGAGTTGTGCGATCGATTTGAAAGCTGCTTATACGAGGTTCTGGGCACTTAGTAGCCGAAAAGGAGAAGAATATGAATTCGACAATTCCAAATTTCGATCTAGCCATCGTTGGAGGGGGATTTCGGACATCGACATTTCTCGCATCCGCCCCAGAATTATTGAATTACCGTATTTCTATAGTAGAGAAGGAGCGCTCCCTTGGACCAGGTGCATTCGGTAATTATATGGTTACAACTTCTTCAATTGGCGCAAGCCTTTTTAAAGAATTAAGTTACCGGGGACCCTTTAAAGTACTCTCCGATAATTTACAAGTCAGGTCTGTTGCTCAAGCTACGAAACCCGTCAATACGGATGTGTTGGCTGCTGCACTTCATGAGATCGGACGAGTGATTAACGATAGCTTAGGAGGTTCACCCGCTGTTCGACTAGGGACGCTTGTGAAAAAAATCGAAATGGATCAGCTCGATGGCCCCGTAAGATTACACACAGACAGTGGGGAAATACTTGAAGCCTCGCATGTGCTATTGGCGACGGGTAGAACGGAGCGGCCCCATGCAGAACTAGAAACGTGGCGTCATAAAGTTTGGTCCTCAAGCATAGTGATTAGCGCTGCATATCAAGAGAACCTAAGTAAGGTACTGCTGCGTCTGCGCGACGAACCGATTGTTATTGCGGGAAGTTCTCACAGCGCAATGTCTGCGACACGGGTGTTACTAGATCTCGCCATGAAGCTGGAAAATGAGCACAAGGAGTATCGCCGCCCTCCGATTGTTGTCCTGCAACGGAGTTTAGCTCGACTTATGTACCAATCCGTGGAAGAAGCGATCAAAGAACAGGTGTCAGGGCGCGAATACCTTTTTAATTCGTCCAGTGATGTGTGTCCAGTTACCGGAATCGTCTTCAGGGACTCCGGATTACGTCACGGGTCGAAGGAACTGTATTGCGATTTGTGGAACGGCAATATTCCGGGGGCAAGAATCCAGCAAATCAATAAATTAAGCGATGCATCCGACGTACTGGACGGAGCTGGGATCATTGTTCAAGCGCTTGGTTATCATGGTACGGCACCTGATATTTATGTTTCAAACGAATTGGTACGTTCTACGGATTCAGTCAAACGGCTGGAAGCCGATGAAGAGGGGGCAGCCGTAATTGGAGAAAGGAAGTTTGGCAACCTATCTGTGTTGAGAGTTGAACCCACGCCCCGCAACCGTCGCGACAATGCCGCATACGGCAACGGATTGTACAGTCGATTGGCCAATCGTTTAGAGCTAGCCATTCATGACGGGGGGAGTCTTGGGTGATTACCGACAGCCGAAGGAGATTCCTTGGAGAGCTGAGTGATATCATTCGTAAGAATCGGATGCCTGGGAAACCATTGATTGTTGGAATTACGGGCGTTGATACAGCTGGGAAAACTCAACTAGTGAAAGAACTGGCGGAGGTATTGGGGAAGGGACATAAAGTACAAGTTGTACACGTAGACAATTTCCATAATGAAAAGTCCGTTCGTTACAACCCCACTTTATCGGAACCGGAACAATATTTTAGAAACAGTATTGACTTTAAACGTTTGGCTCAAGAAGTGTTAGATCCAATCCGTAGGTTAGGAAGGTTGGAAACGACTTTAATCCATTTGGATCTCCCCACGGATACATGGACGTTGCAATGTAAGTACTCGGTGTCCCCTGATACCATCGTACTCTTGGAAGGGGTATTCCTCTTCCGTCCGGAAACCAGATCGTATATTGATTTTTTTGTATACCTGGACATCCCTGAGGATGTCGTAATGAAGAGGGCACGGTTACGGGATGTACCGGTACAGGGAGAGGAAGTTCTTCGGAAGTATGACAGTAAATACTTTCCGGCTCAACGTTGCTATATAAATAAATATCGTCCTTACGAAAATGCTGATGTGGTTGTCGATAATTCGGATTGGAGAAATCCACGATTCAAGCTCCGGTTAAGAATTGACGATTAGGGGGCTAATATGCAAAACAGACGTATTCATGCCGTTGTGTTTGACTTATGGAAAACCTTAATTCCGCTCCCCGAACCAATTAAAACCTATGCTTTCTTAGAGACTTCGCGAGTTCTTGGCATCGCTCCCGATGTATTCAGCAAAAATTGGGAGGAAACCCGAAATCGGCGCGAGACGGGGGATCTGCTCGAGTATCTTCATTGGCTCAATGAACAAATGGGGGCAAAGTGGAGTAAAGATAAGATCATGGAGGCCATTCGCGTACGAAAACAAGTCCACGGTTTATCGTTTCAAACACCGGATGTCGACGCGTTCACGGTTCTAAGCACATTGCGTTCGCAGGGCGTAAAAACGGCTGTTGTGTCCAACTGCAGCAGTGATGTCAAAGAATTATTAGCCGATTCGAAGTTGGCCCCGTTACTTCATCAAGTGGTATTGTCCGCTGAAATCGGGATTATGAAGCCTGATGTTAAAATTTTCTCGTATGCAGCCAACCGGCTCGGAGTAGAAAATGCCCATTGCATATATATAGGCGATGGGCACGATAAAGAGCTTGAAGGAGCTGCTCGGGCAGGGATGCATCCAATATTGCTGGACAGGAACGACGGGAATCAATGGGACGGTGATCGAATTACATCTTTATTATCGGTACTTGAGATTGTTGATGGAGTCAGAACGAACAACTAAGAAAATTATGAGGTGATGTCCAATGAAATCGATTTTGGTTACTAACACCAGTAATAAAGTCCAATCGGAGGTACTTCTTGCTCGACCGGACCTACAAGTGACATTCGTGACGGAAGGGCGCTTTGTTGATATGTACCCTTCGGGTATTGATGTTGTTGTTGTAGAGGATCTAAACAACCCCTCCGGAACCATGGAAGCTCTCATGAAGCAGAGGGAGTGTTCTCCATATTCTGCCGTAGTTTCTCTTTCTGAACGTGCAGCGCCCGCCGGAGCATATATGCGAACTTATCTTGGGTTGGCAGGACCATCATTTGAAACGGTTCTCAACTGTACGAACAAATATACAATGAAGCGCCGATTTGCTGCGGCCGGATTGCCTACGGCGGATTACTTCCTTGCAAGCACTCCTAGTGGTGTGGCCGAAGCCGGCAAGAAGATTGGTTGGCCGATTATAGTTAAACCGGTAATCGGGGGAGGAGCCGATCAGACGTTCGTTTTTGCAACAGAAGAAGAGCTGTTATCTTCATCCGGACAAGAGTATCTCAATCGGCTACATGCTCCCTCATCGACTTCAGCTAAGAGGTTTCCTGTAATCGTTGAACGTTTTTTGCAGCTTGAGGAAGAGTATCATTGCGATGGATATGTTGAGGATGGCTGCGTAGTATACGTCCAAATATCGCGTTATGTTCGACCGGTTCTTGATTACGCTTCCGAAATTCACGGTTCCTACACGATTGAGAGCAGTGATCCGATGTTTTCTTTTCTCCAAGACATGCATGCACGTACAGTTGCTGCGGTGGGGTTGACGAACGGAGTGACACATTTTGAAGTACTCAAAGCGGCAGATGGGGTATTTGCCGGGGAAATTGCATGTCGTCCCGGCGGCGCCGGAATTCGTAGAATGCTTCAGCTCCATAGCGGATTTGACTCATGGGCGGCACATATCGCTGCTTCTCTCGGCGAGAAGTACACGTGGGAGTCAAACGATCTTCGATATGCCGGAAAGCAAATTGCCGAACTGCTGCTGCCGACCCAATTGGGGACTATAGCATCAATCAGTACGCCGGAAGACTTTGCATCCGTACCCGGATTAATCGAGGTCGACATGAAAGTAAAACCGGGTGATGTGGTAACCGGTTTAATAGATTCTTCTGCCATATGCGGATTAGTGTTTGCTCAGATATCCGGTCAGCAAGATCTTGATCTGGTCATAAAGAAAATAAGTGAGTCCTTTCACATACAAACTTGCTAGAGTTAAATTATGTGAAAGACAGGAGGGGAAATAAGTGAATCGTAACGTATTAATTGTCCCCATGCAGCCGACCCCAAACGGGCGGCTGCATATTGGTCATGGAGCGGGAACGTATTTACGTGCGGATACCCTTGCTCGTTCACTTCGATTGCAAGGGTATAGCGTGCGGGTCATTACCGGAAGCGACGTTTTCGAAAATTGGGTGCTGGCTGAAACCCTTCGAGACGGGAAAGATCCGGATACGGTTTGTGATCTATATCATAAAGGAATTCAGCAAGATCTTAAGCTCTTGAATATTCGGTTAGATACTTGGATCGATCCTCGCGCGGAGTCGCACTTTGCCGGCTATTTGGACACGCACGAGAAGACGCTTCTTACATTGCAGAACACGGGCAATGCCACTCTCGTAAGCGAACGAGTACCATACTCGGCAGAAACGGGAGACGCGATCATCGGGACATGGATTGCAGGGAGTTGTCCTTATTGCAACAAGCCTTGTGGAGGAAGTTCATGCGTGTACTGTGGCGCACACTTCCAACCTGAAGAGATCGTTCAACCAAGATCTAGGTTAGACAATAGTACATTGGAATGGAGAACGATAGAAAGTTGGTTCGTAGCGCCAAATGAGCAAACAAATATCATTGAATCGCTGAAGCGTTCCGGCGTTCGACCGATTTGGATGCAAGCCGCCGAACGTTATCTTTCCCTCAGGAAGGGGCGTATCAGACTAACCGGCCCCGGAACATGGGGAATTCGCAGCAATTTAGTTCCCGAAGGTTTCGTTCTGTCCAATCCGTATTATTTATACAGTGTATACTGCGGGGAAGTTTACAAATTGCTCGAAGGAACGGAGGTAAACCCGTTCATGTCCAATAGCAACGTGACTACGATCGGCGTTTTCGGTAACGATAACTCTACTCCGGGCCTTATCGCCCCGCACGTGATTTCCCAAGGAACAGAAGGTTTGTATAAACCTTTCGATTATACGCTTGTAAATGGAATGCTCTTTCTTGAAGGGGAGAAATGTTCGACGAGTAAACGCCACGGTATTTGGATTAAGGAAATTCTTGATCCTGAAACGGAGATTTCTTCCGATGAAATTCGATATTTTTTGTCGCATACTTCGCTCGATACTGGCGCGGCCGATATTAAAATTACCGATTTTATCGATTCGGTAATGTCATTCCGACAGTGGTGCGTTCACCGTCTCGATGCTGCGCTTGAGACCGTCCGTCATTCTGAATCATTTATGTATAGCGACCGGATTGCGAATGCAGTGGCCGAGCAATCCGAATCACTTTTTCCCGGCAAATTTGATTTAAAAGCAGCAACTGTGATTCTGGATAACTGGATGCAAGACGGAAGCATGGACCGACGCGAATGGCTTCTTGGCTTACCGCTATTAGGAGCCCCCATTATTCCAACCATCTCAAGCCAAGTTTGGAGACAGCTAGGCCTGGACGGGGAGCCGTGTGTTGAAGTGGCCAAGGGGCGAGCGATTCGACTCGAAGCGTCGCGATTGGTAGAATTCCCCGATAAAAAGGAATTAACCGAAACTTCGTTGCGCCCGTTCATCCATCTCGCGGGGATCCATACATAAAGGTGTCTTGTCCGGCGTGATAACTTTTTACAAATAACCATAATTATGTGGGGTGAAGATAATGGCAGTGAACGAGAATAATGGGGACCAATCCGATAGAATTCCCCTTCTTGATAGCGTGTCATTTATTTTGATTAAGCCTGACGGATTAGACAACCCTCTATTACTTGAAGAATTGGAGCTGCAAATTAAAGATGCTGAACTAGAAGCAATTCGAAAATTCGATGTCAAGTTCACGAGAGGCGATTTAGATATGCTTTGGCCTAACTATGCAAATTATCCAATAACAATGCAGTTATTGCATAAGTACCTGGCCGAGAAGCTGCTAACCATGAGAATCCTTATTGGTGCTGATGCAATCCAAAAAACCAAGAAGATTAAAGATATTATCAGAAAAAAGTTTTCGCTTGGTGCCTTTGCAAATTGCATCCATACCCCCGCGGATCTGGAAGAACTTAAATTTCAACTAACGTTCATCGCGCAAAAACCAAACGTAAGCTTGGAGCTGGCCTCGGACATCCTAATCTTCGATCCTCCCAAACAAGAAATCCTACCTGGTCTCTGGGGGCGTATGACAAAGTTAGGCGAAAGTGAATTCGAACGAGTAGTCTTGAGTGTATGGAAAACGATTTCAACAAAGCGTTGGGCGGAAATAGCTGTACCAAGCAATGGTGAGTTTAATGTGATGCTAGTAGACGATGACTGCAATGGTATCGATTACGTTACATCTTGTCTCTGTGAGGTTTTTCCGGAATTGCCTCCCGAGAAGGCGATCGTCACTGTCCTGGAGGTCGATCGAACCGGTGGGGTGACGGTGTATTCAGGCAACAAAGAAGATGCGGATTTTATTGCCGGGAAGTTAAAAGATCATAAGCTTGAGACGAAAATAAGGAGAAACGTGAAAGGGAGCTTCAGGTCGGATGTATTAAACATTTAAATCAAAAATCATTGAGTTAAACAATTTTTTACCACATAAGAATGTTTAAGTTCTTTACAGCACTAAAGCGTGAAGAACAGCCTTCTTATTGGCGAATAAACCTACCTCTAAACGCGGTCGCTCATCTTCGAAAGGCCTCGATAGAGGTTTATCTCATAGAAGGTTGGGTGTATATGTCTGCTTTTTACAATAAATTAAAATCGTATGCGGAAATCGTTATACGTCTAGGGATAAATGTTCAATATGGCCAAAAGGTAGTAATAGATGCGCCAATAGTGGCGGCTGAATTTGTCCGTCTCCTGGTTGAATGCGCATATGATTTCGGTGCCGAATCGGTCGATGTTGAGTGGAGCGATAGCGTGGTCCACCGTACCAAATTGTTGCGTTCCTCTATTGCATCATTGGAAGACTATCCAATTTGGAAATCACAAGGTTATACGGATAGGGCAAGACAGGGGGCGGCCTTTATCACGGTTCAAGCGCCACAACCCGGAATGATGAAGAACGTACCTACTGAGCGAGTCGCTTTATTTCAACGCACGAGCGGTCGCGCTCTTCAGGAATATCGGCACTATCGCATGACCAATAAAGTAAGTTGGGTTGTGGTTGCTTTGCCGACCCAAGAATGGGCGAAGCAGGTATTTCCCGCTTTACCTGAGGAGTTAGGCTTGTCCAAGCTATGGGAAATCGTCTTCCGAGTTACCCGTGCGGATCAAATTGATCCCATAGGGGCTTGGAATGCGCGGATTAAGGAGATCCAGGGGAAATTACTGCAATTGAATAATGCAAAATACCGCCAGTTGCATTTTACCTCACCCGGGACTGATCTTACAATTGAACTGCCGATGGATCATATGTGGATCGGTGGAGGAAGTACGACAGAGAAGGGGAATTACTTTATGCCTAACGTTCCGACGGAGGAATGCTTCACAGCGCCTTTACGTACAGGAGTGAATGGTAAAGTGCGGGGCACGAAAACGCTGTATCATGGCGGCAAACTTATCAAGGATTTCGAGATAACGTTTAAGCAAGGTAAAGTATGCGATTTTCGCGCCAATTATGGAGAGGATACCCTTCAATATCTCTTTCAAACGGATGAGGGTTCGCAATATTTGGGAGAGGTCGCGCTTGTACCCAATAGTACGCTGCTAGCTAAGGAAGGAATTAACTTTTTCAACACACTTTACGATGAAAACTCATCTTGTCACATCGCATTTGGTTCCGCCTATCCTTTTAATCTAAAGGGCGGGGAGAAAATGACAAAGGAGCAATTATCGGAGCGCGGCATAAATCAGAGTATCGTTCACGTTGATTTTATGTTTGGCTCTTCGGAGATGGACGTGAGTGCCGAATTGCCCTCGGGCGGATGGGTGAAGCTAATGAAACAGGGAGAATGGGTAACATGAAATTACGAAAGTGTAGAGGTAGTAGTTGTTAAATATCAAAACGTGATAGTGCCGCGGGATCACGCGAGATAACATAATAAGATATTTCGATTAGTGTGAGGGGGCCATCTTATGGACATGTTGAGGAAATAGATCGCATATTTGAGGCATACCGGCAGGCCTCGTATAAGCTTTTTTGAGGCCATCCCCAATTGCGGGGATGGCCTCATGCTATCGTTTCCGCCGGATTATCCTTCCAGCACATCCGCGTCCAATTCGCCGGCAATCTCCATCACTTTGGGGATGACCGCTTCACTTCCGCCGGACACATAAATATCCCCCTGATAATGCCGGAAAGGGATCTTGCTTTCGCCGCAGCTCCACATGAAAAAATCCCCCTCAATAGACATGGTGGTAGACCCTGTCACCGTAAATACCGAAGTATAGGCAAAGTCGGGTTTGGACGAAAAATACCGTTTGCACTCTTCCAAAGAGATGCCTTGTTCCGGAGTTCCATTTTCCTTAAATTCTCTTGTAATCCGATAACGTTTGCTCATTGAAATCCTCCCATTAGCGAATTTTTTAGTTCCATCATAATGAAAATACTGAGAAGTATCAACAGGTCCGGTATCGAGATATATATTCGGGGTTATGACATTGCGGGTTTTGGAAAAACTAAAAAGAAAAACCACAACCTGAGAAGGAGAAACACTTCCATGTTTCAGCATAAGCTTTTATGGTTCATTGCCCACTATGGCTATATAGGCATTTTCGGTGCCTTGGTGCTTGGTATTATTGGCTTGCCGGTGCCGGACGAGATTTTAATGACGTTTTCGGGATTTTTAATTTCGAAAGGCAAGCTTCATTATGTTCCGACATTGATTGTTTCGGTACTAGGCAGCTTTACCGGCATGTCCGTCAGCTATTTGATTGGATATAAATTCGGGTATCCGCTTTTGGAGAAATATGGGCGTAAAATTCATATCACAAAAGAGAAGTTAGATAAAACACAGCACTGGTTCAAGCGTTTTGGAAAGTTTGCCCTCACCATCGGGTACTTCATTCCAGGAGTCCGTCATTTAACGGCGTACAGCGCTGGAATCAGCAAATGGTCGTATCGAAGCTTTAGTCTTTATGCAGCGCCTGGAGCCATGATCTGGGCTGTCACATTTATCACTTTAGGTACGTATTTAGGCGAGCATTGGCGCACCGTTACCGAAACGATACATCGATATTTAGTAATCGGGTTAGTTGTTTTGATTGCCTCCGCTTTAGTGATCTGGTTCGTAAGAAAGGCGAAAAGAGAAAAAGTAAAATCGACATAAGCGGCTTATGATGTACGAACGGGTATGCACGAAAGTACAATTGAAACGGCCAATTTCTTGTTATAATAATATGCAGAAAGGGGTGCATAATGGATCGCGATAAAAATACTCGTTATATACCAAGCAGTTTCAATCATCAAGATGAGAGTAACGGGTTGCTGGTTTCCAGGGTTCCAATCGTCATATGGGTAGCTTTAGTTTATATTACAACCGTCATATTGCAAACGACTGCAGCATTTATTCCGCTCAAACTTCTTCTTTTTACTGTCATCATTTTCATTCATATTGTCTTGCATTGGTTCTCAAGTTCCATTGTAGCCTTCAGGCCATGGATTTATTTTATCGCGCAGGGGCTGCTGATCTTTGTCAGCGCGTTTGTGATGCCCAACGGCTTTTCTGCTGCTCTAACCGGCTTATTTCCAATTCTGATCGGGCAAAGCGTCGGCGTGTATTATCATTATTTAAAAGTGGGATTCGTTTCACTCTTTCTGTTCGGCTTGCACGATATGGCCTTTGTGCTTTTAAACGTTACAAAAGAATTACTGCTATTTGTGCCGTTATTGATCTTATTTACCATTGCGGTTGTCGCTTATGCGATGCTTTTTTTCAAGCAAATACATGCCAGGATTCGCACGCAAATGTTTCTTAGCGAACTGGAACAGGCTCATCGCCAAGTGGAGGAGTTGACGCTGGTGAACGAACGCCAACGGATGGCGCGCGATTTGCACGATACGTTGGCGCAAGGGCTTGCCGGGCTTATTATGCAGTTGGAAGCAGTGGATGCCCATTTATCAAATGGAAATACGAACAGGGCGCAAGAAATTGTTCTGCAGTCCATGGTTGGAGCGAGAAAAACGCTGTCAGCTGCGCGGCATGCCATTGACGATCTAAGAGCGAAATCGGCGTCAGGGATCGATTTTGCCGATGCGGTCCGCGGTGAAACCTTGCGTTTTACGAATGCGACAGGCATCCAAGTTTCTTTTGATATGGGGATTAGAACTCCGTTATCCGGATTATTAATGGAACATGGGCTGCACATCATTAGCGAATGTTTGACAAATGTGGCCCGTCATGCTCAGGCCGAGCATGTTTCATTAACTGTAAGGGAAGACGCGGATAATCTGCACATTCGGATTAAGGATGACGGGAAGGGTTTTCATACGAATATGATCGGCAAACAATCAGGCCATTACGGTTTGCTCGGCATTTATGAGCGGGTACGTTTAATTGGGGGAAAGGTCCATATTCAAAGCGGCGCTCAGGAAGGAACGAGTATTGACATTGAGGCGCCTTTATTCAAAGGAGATTCGGTATGAGTCATAAAGTGTTGATTGTAGACGATCATTTAGTTGTCAGAGAAGGTCTGAAGCTTATTCTTGAAACCAACGATAAATTTCAAGTCATTGGCGAAGCGGAGAATGGAAAGGTTGCTTTGACTTTGCTAGAAGAGCTTAAGCCTGATGTCATTTTGATGGACTTGAATATGCCTGTTATGAGCGGGATGGAAACCATGAAGCTCATGAAAGAGAGGCGGATTGAAACGCCTGTCATTATTCTTACAACTTATAATGAAGATGATTTGATGATTAAAGGTTTGGCATTGGGAGCGAAGGGGTATCTATTAAAAGATACGGGCCGCGAGCATTTGTTTCGGACAATTGAATCGGCCATAAGAGGAGAGACGCTGCTCCAGCCTGAAATAACGGCAAGAGTGTTCTCCTATAAAGAACATGCCCCCGTTCCGGAGAACCGGCAGGAGAAACCGGTCATGACTGAAAAAGAGCTGATGATTTTACAGGCGATCGCACGCGGTTTTCGAAGTAAAGAAATAGCTTTCGATATGGGAATCTCGGAAAGGACGGTAAAGGCGCATCTGACGAATATTTACAACAAGCTTGGCGTGGATTCCAGATCGGAAGCGGTAGCCGTATCGGTAGAGCGGGGGATTCTCCATCTCTGAACTATGCAGCATATAAAGTCGTATATATGTATTGCCCTATCGTACATGAGGTACATGCCCTTATGTACGATTTTTTTATTTGTCCGGCATACTAAAATTGTACATACAGAACAAAAAGATAAAGAAACATCGAGAAGGGTGTGCAGAATGAATCGATTAACCCATTTTTCCATGAAAAACGTCTCAGCGTTGTTCATCATTATGATTATGCTTTTTGCAGTCGGATTTTATTCAACGTCAAAGCTGCAGGTGGAGAACATGCCGAATGTTTCATTTCCTGTTTTGGCTGTTACTACGACCTACACAGGATCACCTAAAGATGTTATGGATGAAATTACGGATCCGATCGAAAAGAAGCTGGCCAATTTGGCAGATCTGGATTCCATGTCCTCGACATCGAGCGACAATTATTCCACGATTATTCTTAAGTTCAGACAGGGTGTAGACATGGACAAGAAAAAGGTGGATGTCCAGGATCTGCTCGCTGAAGTTTCGCTGCCGCAAACAGCAGGTACGCCCAAAGCCTCTACTTTTGGCGCGGCATCGTCGCCGTCCAACTATTTGGTCGCATATGCGGACAACGGCATGAGCCAGACGGAGCTGGACAAACATTTCAAAGACACGATTAAACCCGGACTTGAAGGGATCAGCGGCATTGATCACATGGATGTTATCGGCGCCCGCGATACGTCGCTCGATATCGAGCTGGATGCGGATGCTCTCAGTGTATATGGCCTTAATCCATCGCAAGTAAGCAATGCGATTAAAGCGGCTACGGCCCAAAGTCCGATCGGCAGCGTCGAGATTAACGGCAACGATAAGATGGCCCATGTAACAGGGAATATTCAGAGCCTTTACGATTTGGAGCATGTTGAAATGACAACCTCCAAAGGGGACATTGTTAATCTCAATCAAGTAGCGAAGGTAAAGGCGATATCGGAATCCAAATTTAACGGCAGACTCGATGGCAAGCCTGCGATCGGGTTGGTTTTATACAAGGCCGGCAGCGCCAATGCGGTAGAATTTTCAAACGCTCTCGAAAAAAAGATTCATGAATGGCAAACCGCACTGCCGAACATTACGTTTAAAAACACGTTTGACAGCTCGGAAGAAATTAAGCATTCGATTACCGGCCTGGTACGCGAAGGCGTCGTTGGCGCACTGCTCGCTGCGCTGATGATTATGATCTTTTTACGCAATGTTCGAATGACACTTATTGTGCTTGTATCGCTGCCGCTCTCCATTCTCATTACGCTCATGCTCATGTACAAATTGGGGATTACGCTTAACGCGATGTCGCTCGGCGGCATATTTATGGCGATCGGGCGCGTAGTCGACGATTCCATTGTCGTCATCGAGAACATTTACGCTTCCCTGGAGAAAGCGCAGGAACGGAAAGAATCGGTCATTGCGCTAGCTACAAGTCAAGTTTCGTCGGCGATCACTTCGTCAACTTTGGCGACAGCCGGTGTGTTTGCTCCCCTGGCTCTGGTATCCGGGTTCATAGGAGAGTTTATCAAACCGTTTGCTATAACGATATCATGTGCGTTGTTAGCCTCATTACTTGTAGCTTTGACCGTCATTCCTATGCTCGCTAAACTATTGGTCTTGCGCGGCAAACAAGGGAAAAAACATCATGACGATTCCGAGCCGACCAAATTGACATCGATGTATGAGCGGGTATTGTCATGGAGTTTAAACAACCGCATAAAAACATTGCTTGTATCCGCCCTGCTCTTGGTCGTCACTATAGCGGTTACGCTTCCTACGTTATCCGTTTCGCTATTGCCCAGTCCCAAAAATTCGCAAACGATGTCTTTTCAACTAAAGCTGCCTTATGAGACTTCCTTCGAATCGACGGACGCCAAGACGAAAGAAATTGAAACCATCTTTTTGAACGAAAAGGATTCCAAGGGTGAACCTGTTTTTAAATTCGTGGAGGCTTTGGCAGGTTATGCAGGCGACGATAAAGAACGGGCTCCCTATGCATCGCAAATCATCGTTGAAGTTAACGACAATGTCGATGTGAGGACAGTGAAAGAACAAGCGAAAACATTTATTCTCTCCGAGCTGCCCCCCGGGTCAACGGTAGAGCCAAAGTCAATCGGCGAAGACATGGCGGCTTTATCCACCGATTTTGCGTACTCCTTGAAAGGAGATGACCAAAGTCAATTGGAGAAAGCGGCGGCCCTTGTGAAAGCCAAGTTAAATACATTCCCTGAACTCACTGAAATTGAAGATAATCTCAGCGACGCCAAGACCGGAATTGAAATTACCGTTGATCAGAAAAAAGCCAGGGCTTTCGGATTAACCCCTTCTTCGGTTCGGGATACGGCGCGTGTCTGGGTTCAAAAAGAGGAATTGGGGGATATGAAATTCGACAACGTCACTTACACGACAACGATTTCCATGAATAAATCGGCTAAAGATACGCTTGAGAAGCTTGGAAATATCCCTTTAGCAAGTTCAAACGGTTCGGCAGTTTTATTGAAAGAGGTTGCCAAAATCAATGAAATCAAGAGCGCAGCTTCGCTTACGCGCGAAGACCAGCAGCAGCTTGTCAAGGTAACCGCCAAGATCATCGGGAACGATAAAAGCGGCGTTAGCGCCAAGGTCGCCGCCGCGCTTAAAAGCATCGAGCTGCCTGATGGCGTCACTACGAAAGCCGGAGGGGTGACGGACGATATCAACGACAGCTTCTCTCAATTATTTGTAGCCATGGCCGCTGCGATACTCATTGTCTACTTGATTATGGTTCTGGCCTTCGGCAACGCAAGCGCGCCGTTTGCCATTCTTTTCTCGCTGCCGCTCGCCGTAATCGGAGGATTGCTTGGATTGTTTTTAACAAAAGAAGCTTTAAATGCAACTTCAATGATCGGCTTCCTTATGCTTATCGGTATTGTCGTTACGAATGCCATCGTTTTGGTAGACCGTGCGCAGCAGTTGAGAGAAGAAGGAAAATCTGTCCGCCATGCCTTAATTGAAGCAGGGAAAGTACGCTTGCGTCCGATTATTATGACAGCCGGAGCAACGATTGCGGCTTTGCTTCCCCTTGCATTGGGAATGTCCGGCGAAGGTCTTTTGATCGGCAAAGGACTCGGGGTAGTCGTTATAGGAGGTCTCATTACCTCGACGGTCTTGACGCTTGTTGTTGTTCCGATTGTGTACGAAATGCTGGAGAATGCGAAAGAACGTTTGAGCAAAAGATTCCGGCGGAAACCGCGCAACGAGTCTAATGCTTTGGAAATTTAAGATTGCGTATAAGGAGACCCGAAGATGATATTCAGAAACCGATCGTTAGCTATTATCGTTTTACTCGCCGCCGCTTCGGTCATGGCCGTTGGCTGCTCAGTTTCGGGAGGAACCGGGGCGGCAACCGTGCAATTGGCGCCAAGGGCGGTTAAAACGGATGTGATTGCGAGGCAAACCATCAGCGCTCCAATCGAACAGGTCGCAGATGTACTTCTATGCAGCAAAAATTTTGGCAAACCGGATTCATTGCTTTGGCGCTCGACACGGAGAGCGGAAGCGCCAAACGGTTGCTGAAAACTTTTAAATAAGAATCGGCATGGCGGGCTAACTTCAATTTAAAGAAGCGAGGGTAAGTATGGATAGTATGAAACAGTCGCTTATCACGGAGCTTATTCGAACGATACAATTGACCAGGAAAATAAAGTGGGAACAAGGAGATGATGAAGCCGATCATGTTGAAATTGCTTTTGCAGACCAAATAAGAGGGTTAGTTGATTTTCTGGGGGAAGAGCAGAGCTACCGGTTGACCTATCTGCTGGATCAGGTGGTCGTGTATTTCAATGATTTGAACGAAGATGAGAATACAATGATCGGCGAATAGGTGCAGGCGAAGCTTGGCGGCTTGGGAATATGTGAAGAAAAGCATCCGCCGGGAGGCGGATGCTTTAGTTTCACGAATCGAACCGATATTCTTGCGGCGTGCATCCATAATGCTTTTTAAAGATCTTGATGAAATGAGGCGGAGCCAGAAAGCCCAGCTTGGAGCTGATGTCGGAAATTTTGAGATCGGTGCTTTTGAGCAAATAGGCTGCTTTTTCCATGCGCAAAGCGTATAAATAATCGCCAATCGTTTCTCCGGTAACGGTTTTATACACTTTGGACAGGTACACAGGGTGGAGACCGATGTGATCGGCAACCAACTGCAGGGAAACACCTTCGGAAAGATGCTCTTGAATATAAGCGCGTACTTTGGCCGTGATGAGATTCTGAGCGCTTTCCATATGAGTGCTTGAGCTCTCTTTCAGATTGCCGATCACTCGTGCTGCCCAATCATACAAACGCTGCTTGGACAGGAAATTGGTTTTCCTCAGAAACCATTCGAAATCATCGCTGAGCTGCTCCTTCAGCTCGCCGCCGTTCTTGAGAATACCGATCGCAAGAGAAGAAGACAGGTACAGGAAGATGCTGTACAACTGATCATAGGTGAATTCGAACTCATGATCGGACAGATGAAGGGTACGTTCCAATTTCATCAGGGCTTCGTCCCAACTGCCGGATTCGAGCAACTGAGGAAGAAGCGGGGGCTCGAACAAGTTGATCGGCGAAGACTCCGATTGACCGTTCGTATCTTCATCGGGGAGCGTAATGAAATAACTTGTATTCGTTCCTACATGACGGTTAATCCATGCCACGGAGCGCTGATACAGTTCAGCGATACTATCGGGGAACGAATGAACGGGACTGAGACAAATGGAAATATTCCCCTTCAGGAAGGTCTGGACATGACTTTGCAGTTTGACCGCGAAAGAATCCGCGAGCTTCATCGCTTCCGCCCGTTTCTTGGCTTTAACGAGAAAGACCAGATATCCCTGCTCGGAAATGCAGTGCCATAATTCAAATACGTCCTGAAATACTTCTTCGGCAATGTTTGTTACGGCATACTCAAGCAGGGAAAGCGAGTGAAGATCATACCCCGAGAAGTCCTCTTCCAAACGTACAAGCATGAGAATAAAAGGGTCGCCGTGATGGAAGGATAACCCTAAAAGAAAAAGACGTTCCTGAAATACGGAAGCAGGCATCGGCTTCTTCTTGAGCAGGTCGCCGAGCAGTTGATCCTTGAGCAAGGGCAAGTTGGACTGAAGTGTATATTGAATACGCTGGTAGGAGCTGACTTCTTGCCATTCCGCCTGAAGGGCCTCTAATGCTTTTTGGACGGAAGCTACCAGTTCTTCGATGACGACAGGCTTCAGCAAATAATTGAATGCGTTCTGCTGCATCGCTGTTTGGGCATATTGAAAATCGTCGTACCCCGATAAAATAATACATTTGATCTTGCGGGACAACTGGTTTATGTTCGCCAGTAATTCGAGTCCGTCCATTTCCGGCATCCGTATGTCGGTAATCAGAACGTCAATCACATGCTCTCCTGCAATTTTCAGCGCCTCCGCAGCGGAATAGGCTTGATATACGGCCTCGATGCCGTAATCGGACCAAGGAATGGTCAGAGCCAGGCTGTCTACAACGGTTCTTTCATCATCCACGATTAATAACTGATACATCTGCTATCCCTCTTTCGTCTCAGACTTGCTCCAAAATAAAGTGACGCACAATCCCCCGAGCGGGCTTTGGCTAAACTCCATGCCCGAGCATGTATGAAAATGAATGCTCAAACGCTGCTGAATATTCCACAGCGCACATCCCATCGCATCGTCAAGCGGTTGTTTCATTTTCAGCTTGATGGTTCTTATCTGTTCCTCCGTCATACCCTGTCCGTCGTCTTCCACGCTGATCCTGTAATCCGTGTGGGTCTCGGCACCGGTGATGATGATCCTGCCGGCCGACTGTTTCTTCTCGATCCCGTGGATGACCGCATTCTCGACTAACGGCTGAATCAACAGTTTCGGAATCGTCAACCGGTTCATGGAGTCAGGAATGCGGATTTCGTAGCGAAGCCTGTCCATCCGCAGCTTTTGGATAGCGAGATATTTGTCAACGACGGACATTTCTTTTTGAACCGTTGTCATGGGTTCTTCCAGCCGGGTCGTATAACGGAAATATTCGGCCAAATTCTGGGTCATCGCCGTAACCGCTTCTTCGTTGCCGAGGCGAACCGAGTTGTTGATGAAAAACAGGCAATTATATAAGAAATGAGGATTGATTTGGGCTTGCAGCTGCTTCAGCAATGCTTCCCTGGATACGATTTTCTCTTTGTATACCTTTTCGATCAGCTCTTCTATTTGCGCAGCCATTTCATTGAAGTTGGCGTATAGACTGTCGAATTCGTTATTGCTGCGGCGCCGGATTCTTGCGGAGAATTCGCCGTTTTTGAGAAGGCGTACTCCTTTCAGCAATTCAAGAATCGGGATTTGAACTTTTCGGTATAAGGAAAATGCTATTGCGATGCCGGCGACGAAGAGGACGGCGCATGCGAGATAGAACCGGTTTTTGGTTGTGATTATAGGCTTCAGGGCCACATCAAGCGGCGTGTAATCGATCATATACATGCCGAGATTTTGCGATTTCATATAATTCACGAGATATTTGTTGTCGTTCAGAACGACGATTTCCGTGCCGGAATCGGCTTTAAGGCGTTCGGATAGAGCCTGCATCAATTGCTCGGATCTAGTGCCGTCGGAGGTTGAATTCAACAGCAGCGGCATTCCCGCTTGATAGAAAAAGGGATCGTTTTTGCCCACATGCTTGGCGCCATCCAAAATTTTCGTCAAATTGTCTGTCGGGAACGTAACTTGTATAGTGAAGCCCTTTCCAGCCATTTCTTTGACAAAAATGTAGGAGGCTGGGTCCAGATTCCACTTCCGGTCAGTTCCGGCAGGGGGCGTCTTCAAAGCGGTTAACGATGTGCCGATCCAGCTATGAATGATGGGAGACCAGATGGCGATTTTGTTGGTCCAGCCGAGCGATAGGCTTTGATAGCTAAGTTTGGACGACAGATCCCTGATAAGCTGAACCCGACCGTAGGAATCCATGATATCCAGCGACGGCAGCAAAGCGACAAGTTTGTCTTGATCAATGGAAACCGCAAGCATATCCAATTGCTCTACACTGCGGTCAAGGTTATTTACGGCAAATTGAACCTGGCTCAAATTGCTGCTTTGGATATCGGATTGGACGACCTGTAGACTTGTATTTATGGAATAGGTATACATACCCAGAATACATAAAGTGGAACATAAGAGCAGCACATTGATCATCATGAATGTTTTATAGTTGTTGAGCATCCGCTTGCTCCTTTCGGTCGGGATAGCCCCATTGTAGTCTTGGCTGGTGGCAATTACAACTTGGAAATGCCGCATATTGCACGTATGTTTGGAATGCGTTATCACAGGTTTGTTTAGAGATATATCGGGGCGTATAGCGCCATTCTATAATAAGGTGAAAAAGTAAAGAGCATGAGAGGGGTTACATGAATGGCGAAAACATTTAGATTCGCGGCATCTTCACTTGCGGTTCTCGTCAGCCTGGGATCGATTACGGCCTGCAGCTCCCAGTCTTCCGAACCGTCGCCGTCCGCTTCTGCACCGGCGAGCGCGTCCGGCTCCAAACTTCATATTGTGAACGGAAAGATTGATCCGCCGGTCACGATTACCACAGTAAGAGGTACCGATCCGACGGCAAGGTTCAAAAGCGGAGAGACTTATGAAAACAACGTCCACACCAAATGGGCGAAGGAAGCGCTCGGGGTGGATATGAAAACGCTTTGGTCTGCCCCGCAGGCTGATGGTTCTTACGATACAAAGCTGAAATTGATGCTCTCTTCCGGAGATAAGCTCCCGGATATTATTTACACTACAAATAAAGATACCCTAAATATGTTTATTGATTCGGGCAAAGTCATGCCGATCGATAGCGTCTTTGACAAGTACGCCGGGAAAGCGTGGAAAGCCGGAGCGGGGGAACAGCCGGACGCATGGCTGCCGTTCGGGCGCGGGAAGCAGAAGATGGCGATCCCAAGGCTCCAACCGACGCTGTCATCCGAGCCGGTTCTTTGGATCCGCAAGGATTGGATGGACAAGCTTGGTCTGCAGGCCCCGAAATCGCTGGCCGATCTGGAGACGATTATGGACGCTTTTGCGAATCGGGATCCGGACGGCAATGGAAAAAAAGATACGATACCGCTTGATTTTGGCATGAAGGATCAAATGATCGGTTATGCGGTCGGGGATATTTCCTGGCTGTTCGGAGCTTACGGCAGCATCCCGGGTCAATGGAACAAAGATGCCGACGGGAAGCTTGCGTTCGGCTCCGTCCAGCCCGGTATCAAGCCCGCTCTTGCCAAGCTCAAGGAATGGAAGGACAAAGGGTATATCACCGAAGATATCGGACTTCACGATTGGAATAAAGTCGTGGAGGACGTCGCCTCCGGCAAGGTGGGAATTGTAGCCGGGCAATACTGGTTCCCGTCATATCCGGGTTCCATGGCATACGCGAAGGATCCGAAAGCCGATTATGAACCGTATGCTCTCCCGCCCGGACCTGACGGTAAAAAAGGGAATGTGGTAAACGAGCCTTTCCTTGGCGGTATTGTGATCAACAAAGATATCTCCCAGGAGGCGTTAGAGGCATTCTTCCACTATATGAATACATTATGGGATGCCGTCGCATCGGGCGATCCGCTCGCGTTGAAAGGATTCCAAGAGCACTATGATTACGAGATTCAAGACGGTCAACAAGTGAATAACGTCGATGATAAAGCTTTTAATACTGAAAAATATACGCTCTTAAGCTGGCTGCCGTATCCGCTGTCTAAAGTTGACGGAGATGCCAAGAAAGACGCCGCCGATCCTAATCCGCTTACAGCCAAGCAAGGGAAAGCAAAATTGATTGCCATCGATCAAAAAGGTTCGGATATGCCCGATCTGTTTACCGGTCCGACGACATCCACGCAAAGCACCCGAGGGGAATTCTTGAGGAAATTGGAGCTTGATACGTTCACGCAAATTATTTACGGAAAAGCTCCGGTCGATGAATTCGATAACTTTGTCAAACAGTGGAAAGCTTCCGGCGGCGACCAGGTCACGAAAGAAGTTAACGATTGGTTCAATTCCGTAAAATAAAATGGGGGGATTTGCTATGACAGTTCTGCATGCCTTTGAGCAAAATAGAAAACTTGGACGCGGCATCAATCTGGGCGATGCGCTTGATACGCCCCAAGAGGGGGTGAACGGGAGCAGGATCGAAGACAGGTATTTCAAAATGATCAAAGAAGCCGGTTTCGATTCCGTCAGGATTCCGGTCAAGTGGTCGAACAAAGCCGAAACCGCAGCCCCTTTCCCGGTCAGTTCTTCGTTTTTCGGACGGGTGGACGAAGTCGTCGACTCCGCTCTTTCTTATGGTCTAAATACCGTCATTAACATTCATCACTATGATGAAATCATGCAGGACGCTGACGGACATCATGACCGCTTCATCGCCTTATGGAAACAGATCGCTGAGCGATATAAGGATCGGCCAAGCTCGCTTTATTTTGAATTGCTGAACGAACCGTTCGGAGCCGTCACCGCAGAGAAGTGGAACCAGCTTCTTGCCGAGGCAATTGCAGAAATCAGAAAGATTGACCCCGTGCACACCCTGATCGTCGGCGGTGTCGACTGGAATATGATTTCCGGCCTCCAAAAGCTGCAATTACCGGCGGGCGAACAAAATCTGATCGCTACATTTCATTATTACAATCCTGCATTCTTCACGCATCAGGGGGCTACCTGGATGCCGCCGGAAGTGAACGGCGCATTCCAGACACTGGGAGTCAGCTGGCCGGGGCCTCCTGAATCTCCCGTAGTCTTGTCGGAAGCTGTGAAGGCATACGACTTTGCCGTACAATTCTTCGAATCGTACAATAACGAACCGTCGGCCGCAAACCCGGCGGGCCCGCATCAAATCGCGAAAGAATTGGAAGCGGCGGCGGCCTGGAGCAAACAGAATAATCGTCCGCTTTGGATGGGAGAGTTTGGCGCGATAGCGCTGGCAGATATGGAATCTCGGGCAAGATGGGCGGCGTTTGTTCGCCAAGAAGCCGAACGGCTGAACATGTCATGGGCCTACTGGGCGTTCGAAGCCGGATTCGGCGTATATAACCGTGAAGCCAATGATTGGCACAAGGGCTTACTGGACGCCCTGATTCCGATATCCTCAACGAGTTTACCGGAATGCATCGGCTCAAAGCTCCCTGGGTAAAACGGTACAATTCGGTTAGTTCAAGGGCGGGACAGGCTCATGCCTGTCCTTCCTCATTAAGCAGGCAGGAGTGAAAGATATGGAAGTCATTCAAAAGGGGACAAGGCGGCGTGACAGATGGCAGTTATATCTGATGCTGCTGCCGGCCGTCATCTTGACGCTGATTTTTGTTTACGTTCCGATGGGCGGAATCGTCATGGCTTTTCAGGACTATAAGCCTTATTCGGGGATATTGCATTCCAGGTGGGTCGGGATGGACAATTTCAAGTTCTTGTTTACCTACCCGGACAGCACGCAGGTCATTTGGAACACGTTCATCATTGCCGTGCTGAAAATCGTCTTCGGTACAATTGCAACATTCTCCTTCGCGCTTTTGTTGAATGAGGCTCGTCATAAATTCATGAGAAATACGATTCAGACGGTCGTTTTTCTTCCGCACTTTTTATCGTGGGTTGTTTTGGGCGGCGTGTTTATGGAAATTTTGGCCCCGAACGGCGGTATAGTGAATCAATTTCTCCAGCATGTATTCGGAATCAAGCCGATTTTCTTCCTCGGCGATAACCAATATTTTCGGGTGACGATGGTAGTTACTGAAATTTGGAAGGAATTCGGATACGGTTCGATTCTGTTTTTAGCAGCGCTTGCGGGCATTAATCCTGCGTTATACGAGGCGGCGGAAATCGATGGCGCGGGACGGTGGAAGCAGACGCTGTACGTTACGATCCCATCGCTCGTACCGACGCTCGTCGTGGTCGTTACGTTGTCGCTCAGCCAAGTCTTGAATGCCGGCTTTGATCAAATCTTCAATTTGTACAATCCGCTCGTTTACCAAACCGGCGATATCATAGATACGTTCGTATACCGAATGGGTCTGATCAGCGGGAACTTTAGTATTTCAACAGCGATGGGTCTGTTCAAATCCGTAGTCGGATTGGCGCTGATTGTAACTTCGTACAGGCTGGCCGGGAAATTTGCGGGCTACAAAATTTTTTAAGAGCGAGGAGGGTCCGCCTTGCAGGCAATAAGCAAAGGCTACCGCATGTTTCTAGGCGTCAACTATGTATGTTTAAGTGTGCTTGCCTTACTTTGTCTCATCCCGATGGTGCATGTCGTTTCCGTTTCCTTCAGTTCCGCGCCGGCGGTTGCCGCACATGATGTAACTTTCTGGCCCATCGGGCCCACTTTGTTTTCCTACAAGAAGGCTCTGGGCAACCCGGAGTTGTACCAATCCTTAATCGTCTCAGTGGAGCGGGTAATCTTCAGTTTTGTGATCGGCTTGAGCGTTACTTGCTCGGCCGCTTATGTGATGTCCAAGGGCGGAGGCCGCGACGGAATCGGAGGGTATCGCTTTTTTGTCGGTTTCTTTGTTGCAGCGATGCTGTTTAACGGCGGCATGATTCCGACTTATCTGGTAGTGACGAAGATCGGGCTCTACGACTCCATCTGGGCTCTGGTGCTCCCGGGAGCCGTCAACATTTTCAACCTGATTCTCATCATGAACTTTTTTAAAGCCTTGCCCAAAGAGCTGGAAGAAGCGGCGTTCATGGACGGGGCCAATCATTGGATCGTATTCAGCAAGATTTTCTTGCCTTTATCGCTTCCCGTATTGGCAACAGTCGGATTGTTCATGATCGTGAACGACTGGAACGCCTGGCTGGACGGCAGCATTTATATGAAATCCAACCATGTGCCGCTGGCTACGTATCTGAAGTCTATCATCGCCATGCCCGATGTGAACTCCAACAATGCCAAGGAACTGGCGCAGACCAATTTCCAAGCGCTCATGTCCGCTCAAATTGTGATCGGAGCACTCCCTATTCTTGTCATTTATCCGGTGCTGCAGCGGTTCTTTACCGCAGGGATCGTTATTGGAGCCGTTAAGGAATAGGAGAAGTTAAGATTCCATTATTCGATCTTTAGATCGAGTTATATAACGCAGCATCAGAGTTTTGTACACTGGGATAGTACAACCTAGAAGGCTTCTATGGAGGAATGACTATGGAAAGAGAACTGTCTAATAAAGCTTTGGCGGGAGATGCATTGGGGCAATTCTCGCTTAATATCGCAACCGGCTTGCTAGGGATGATCACCTATTACTATACGGATGTCGTCGGGGTTTCCGCAGGGCTGGTCGGGACGATCATGCTGTTCACCAAAGCGGCGGACGCCTTGGCCGATATCGGAATGGGTGTTCTCGTGGATCGAACCCGGTCCAGACATGGACAGGCGCGCCCCTGGCTGCTGTGGATGATCGTTCCGTTGTTCGTATCGATTCTGCTTCTGTTCTCGGTGCCTGACGTGGCTCCCGGAGTGAAGGTTGCTTTTGCCGTTGCAACCAATCTCCTGTTTTTCATTGGCGTATTTACGCCGATTTCCATTCCTTATGGGAGCCTGATGGTATTAACCACAAGAAGCCCGGCGGACCGCTCTCTAATGGGCATCTATCGCTCGGGATTCGGATATTTGGCGGGGATGATAGTGGCTATCGGATTCATTCCGATCGTAAACGCGATGGGAGGCGCAAGGCAGGATTGGACGCTGCTGGCTGCGATATTCGGAGCGGCTGCCTCCATCGGCATTTATATCGCTTTCCGTGCGACAAAGGAAAAGTACAATACGGAACAACTGAAGGAACTGGGCGAAGTCAAGAAATCGTTGTCCTTATGGGCAGGCATCAGGTTGTTGTTCACGAACAAATTCTGGGTGATCATTGCTGTTGCCGGCATGTTATCCAGCATCTTGTTTGCAATGGCCGGCACGGCAGGGATGTATTATGCCAAATATGTTTGGAACGATGTCAACCTGGTCAGCATCATGGGCGGCATCGGTCTTATTCCGGTCATTGTCGTTTTCTTGCTCTCCGGACCGGCCATCAAGCGAATCGGCAGACGAAATATGGCGATCCTTGGGCTTATAATAGGGATCTTTGGTTTGCTTTTGCGCATTATCGATCCGGCGAGTATAACGCTCGGCCTCATCGGTTCGCTGATTCAGACATTCGGGATGATTCCGCTTATGATTGTGCTCTCGCCGCTCATGGCCGATACGATCGAATACGGGGAGTGGAAACACGGACAGCGCATCGTAGGACTAACGAACAGCGTGAGCGGCTTCTTCGGCAAAATCGGCACCGCATTAGGGACAGCCTTAGTCGGCTGGCTGCTGGCCTGGGGTCATTACCAGGAAGGAGCGGCGGTTCAGGCGGAGTCGGCCAAGCATATGATCATCATATTTAATATTTATATTCCGCTGGCTATTTATGCGGGTATTGCCATACTGATGTTCTTTTATTCTCTGGAAAAACAATACACGCGTATTTTGGACGACCTGGAACGCCGCAAGGATATCATCGTTTAGCAGAGTCCGCGCTTATGACTTGCCGATTGAAAGGAGGCCGGTGCCGGAATGGATTGGGATTACCCGGTATTTCCCGGAAATTATTTCTTCAAGGATGATGTGCCGATCCATGCGGCATTGACCGAAGAGTCCCCTTATTTGATGAGGCATCAGCATGATTGCATCGAAATCGCTTATGTACAAGAGGGAGAGGGACTGCATTATATCGGAGAAAGCATCCTGCGCGTGTCCGAAGGCGATTTGTTTCTAATCCCGGCATACGTCTCGCACGTATTCCAGCCGCAGGAGCTGACGGGCGAACAGCCGCTCAGGATCATCAATTGCTTGTTCCGCTCGGACATGCTGGAAGCGGCGGAATCCCAAAAGCACCCGCGGGTATACCGCGAACATGACGGCGAATTCAGGCGGCTTCTGGACCGTATATTAGTCGAACAGCAGAAACCGACTGAAGCCCCCGCGGGACTCTTATCTTTATGGAAGCAACTGGTGATGCTGCTTCAATCCAAACCTGAGAAGACAGATGTACAATACGTCGAAAACGATGAAGCGCCGATTCACCAGGCGGTTCAACATATGGGCTTCCGGTTTGTGAACCCGCTTCCTATATCGGAAATCAGCCGGTTCGTGTTCATGAGCACCCGGCATTTTCAACGTTTGTTTAAGTCTCTTACCGGACGTTCCTATGTGCAGATGCTGCAAGAAATTCGCATGCGCCACAGCTGTGGGATGCTTCAATATACGAATTGGAGCGTTCAGGCGATAGCGGAGAAGGTCGGCATATGCGATATGAATTATTTTTACCGCTTGTTCCGTGAGCATTACGGTACGACGCCGGCAGCGTTCCGGCTGCTTTACAACCGCATGGGAGCCTTCTGAAAAATGGCGCGATTCCACATAGTTTTTCGGACTGAGGCTCTGTTATCTTTAGAGGGGAAAAACGTGACTGCATGAGAGGGAGATGACTGTGAGGATCATTCGTTTAAAAACAAACCGTATCGTCAATCCGTTGGGATTCGCGCTGGATAAGCCGAGGTTATCCTACGTCGTGACGGAGACGGACGCGAAAAAACAGACCGCCGCCCGTTACGAGGTCGCCTTGGATGATACATTTACCGGCGTTGTTTACGACAGCGGCAGGAGGGAAGATATCGATAGCCTCGCCTTCGAGCTTCCGATCGAGCTGAAGCCGCGAACCCGCTACTATTGGCGCATGGAGGTGTGGGCGGACAACGGCGACCATGCGGTGAGCGAGCCCGCCTGGTTCGAGACCGCAAAGCTGGACGAGCCGTGGGCCGGCAAATGGATCGTTCCTGACATGGACAAGGACTTTCACCCGGTCCTGAAGAGGACGTTCGAGTTGGACAGGCCGATCGCGTCGGCACGCGCTTATGTTTGCGGTTTGGGATTGTATGAGCTGGAAGTCAATGGCGTGAAAGCCGGCGACGAGTACTTTGCGCCGCATTTTAACGCGTATCAGAAGTGGCTGCAGTACCAGACCTACGATGTGACAGAGCTGCTCGGGCAAGGGGAGAACCGGGTTGAAGTCAGTCTCGGCAACGGGCTGTATAAAGGGCGGTTCGGCTTCGAAGGACATACGGCCGAGATATACGGCAAGGAGTTCGCTCTCTTGTGTGAAATTGCCGTAACGTACGCCGACGGCACGACGGCCGTTATTGCGTCCGACACGGACTGGACAGCTTCCAGAAGTAAGATTATGGACGGTAATCTGTATGACGGAGAAGTGTACGACGCGACCTTTGAGACGCCCGGGACGTTCGCGGTTCGCGAAGGCGAACTCGGCTATGACCGGCTGAAAGCGCGGCTCAGCTTGCCTGTCGTGGTAAAGGAGGAGCGCAAGCCGGTAGAGGTTATTCATACGCCGGCGGGCGAGACGGTGCTCGATATGGGGCAGAACATGGTCGGTTGGATGCGATTCCGGACGAATGCTCCCAAGGGAACCGTCATTTCGCTGTATCATGGCGAAGTGCTTCAGGACGGCAGCTTCTATCGGGACAACCTGCGTACGGCGAAGGCGGAATATCGTTATACAGCTGACGGTTCGGAGGCGATCGTGCGTCCGTATTTCACGTTCTACGGCTTCCGGTATGTGAAGGTCGAAGGCTGGCCGGGCGAGCTGAACCCGGATGATTTCACCGGCTGCGTCCTCTACTCCGACCTTGAGGAAACCGGCAGTTTCGAGACGAGCAACCCGCTCGTAAACCGGCTGTTCCTCAATGCCGTGTGGGGACAGAAGGGCAACTTCCTCGATGTTCCGACAGACTGCCCGCAGCGGGACGAACGCATGGGCTGGACGGGCGATGCGCAGGTATTCTCCGGCGCCGCTTGCTTTAACATGGATTCGTACGCATTCTTCGGCAAGTACGGATATGACATGGGCAAGGAACAGGAAGAGCGCGGCGGTATGGTGCCGATGGTCGTTCCCGCCGCCAATGTGCAGGGCGGCGGCTCCAGCGCCTGGGCGGATGCGGCGACGATTATTCCATGGAACGTGTATCTCCATTACGGCGATAAAGCTATCTTGGAGCAGCAGTTCGAGAGTATGAAGAGCTGGGTCGATTTTATCATCCGTACGGATGAGGAATCGGGCGGACGGCGGCTGTGGACGGTCGGCTTCCACTTCGGCGACTGGCTGGCGCTTGACGGCAGCAACCCCGATTCCCCGATGGGCGGAACGGACACGGATTTTATCGCATCGGCGTATTACCGGTATTCTGCACAGCTGCTGGCGAAGGCCGCGAGGGTGCTCGGGAAGGAAGATTTGGCCGCCTATTACGGACGAATATCGGACGAGGTGAAGGCCGCAATCGAGGATGAATTTTTCTCGAAGAACGGCCGGATTGCGATCGATACGCAAACTGCCTACGCGGTGGCTTTGTTCATGGATTTGGTGCCGGATGCTTACAAGGAAAGAGCGGTAGAGGGACTTCGCAAGCGGCTGAAGATCGACCGCAACCATCTGAAGACCGGCTTCGTCGGCACCCCTTACTTGAATCGGGTGCTTTCGGATAACGGATGCAGCGATCTTGCCTATACGCTGCTGCTCAACGATGATTATCCGAGCTGGCTCTATGCTGTCAAGATGGGGGCGACGACCATATGGGAGCGCTGGAATTCGATTATGCCGGACGGCAGCATGAGCAGCACGGGCATGAACTCGCTCAACCACTATGCGTACGGGGCGATTGCAGAATGGATGTACCGAACGGTTGCGGGAATCAATCCGCTCGAAGAGGCGCCGGGCTTCCGCCGCGTAGAACTGGCGCCGCAGCCGGATTTCCGCCTCAAATGGGCCAAGGCGCAAGTGGATTCGTCGGCCGGAACCTATAAAAGCGAGTGGGCATTCAGCGATGAAGGGCAGCTTACGTTCCATTTCGTCATTCCGTTCAACGCGTCGGCTTCCGTCCGGTTGCCCTATGCGGATGTGAAGGCTTTCAAGGTAAACGGCCAGCTCGTAAGCGAGAGCGGGATCACCGGCGTTCAGCAAGGCGAAGACACGCTGCTGGAACTGTCCAGCGGCAGCTATATCATTCACTATACGCCGACTAAGAGTTATATCAGGCAGTTTAACACCAAGACACCGCTGGTCGAGCTGCTTCGTCATGAAGGTGCCAAAGCGGTTATTCAAAGCATTCTTCCCCCCGGCATGGAGTCGCTCAATCCCGATACGCTTAGCGTTTCGGTCGGGGACGCATCGCTTAGGGATCTGTCCGCCTATTATCCGATGGAAGCCGGTGTGCTGGACCAGTTGGACGAACGGCTGATGGCGGTGCCAGTCTGATAAAGCCTATTACGTTTGCGAGGGGAAAACATGATGAGGACTTTTACCCGGCAGCTTGCCAATGAAAATGTTACGTTAACGGCCTATCTCCTGGATCAGTCGCATGAGATGCCGAACACCCGCATCCGGCCGGCCATTCTTATTTTTCCCGGCGGCGGGTATCGGGGATGTTCGGACAGAGAAGCCGAGCCGGTCGCGATGGCGTTCCTGGCGGAAGGATATCAGGCGTTCGTGCTGAGATACTCTGTCAATCAGAACGCAGCGTTCCCGAAACCGCTCCATGATGCGGAAGAAGCGCTCACGCTGATTCGGGAACACAGCGGGGAGTGGGGAATCGACCCGGACAAGGTTGCGGTGTGCGGCTTCTCGGCAGGAGGGCATTTGGCCGCCGCTTTAGGCACTATGGGAAGAGTAAGGCCTAATGCCATGATACTCGGTTATCCTTGCATCTTGGCGTCGATGGGCGCCATCTTCCCAGCGCCTGTGCCGGGCGTGGACGAAGCCGTCGATGCTTCCACGCCGCCGGCGTTTATTTTTCATACGTTCGCGGATACGCTCGTGCCCGTTAGCAATGCGATCGCTTTCGCGGCGGCGCTGGATCGCGCGAAGGTGCCGTTCGAGCTGCATATTTTTCGCAATGGCGTGCATGGCCTATCCCTTGCGAAGCCGGTCACCTCAGGCGGTCTGCGGTCCATGGCCGATGCCGACGCGGCCCGATGGTTCGGTCTGTGCACGGCTTGGATCGAGAACGTATTCGGCGGCTTTGCGGCGGATCAAGAGGTGTTGTGGAACGAGACAGTCCATGAATACAATGTGGACGTCCGTCTGGGGGCATTATGGAACAATCCGGCTTGCAGACAAGTCATACAGACCGCGCTGCCTATCCTTGCGGAAAGTCCGCAATTGCAGGATGCAATGGGCGTGCCGCTGCGAACCATCATCGAATTCGGCGGCGGGCTGCTGTCGGAAGAGGGTATAGACCGGTTGAATCGGGAACTCCGGGCGATACCGGTCGATCAGATTGTTAGCTGAGGAGAGTGCCAAATGGAAAGAAACATTCATGAATTGATAGCCGCCATGACGCTGGAGGAGAAAGCGGGCCTCTGCTCGGGCGCATCTTTCTGGAAGACGAAGGCGATTGACCGCCTCGGGATTCCGTCCGTCATGATGGTGGACGGACCGCACGGCCTGCGCAAGCAAAACGGGCAAGAGGATCATCTGGGCTTGCACGAGAGCGTCCCGTCGACCTGCTTTCCGACGGCGGCGGGACTTGCAAGCTCATGGAACCGCGAGCTGATCGGCCGCGTCGGCGAAGCGCTGGGCAAAGAAGGCCAGGCGGAGGACGTCGCTATTTTGCTCGGTCCGGGCGCGAACATCAAACGTTCGCCGCTGTGCGGCCGGAACTTCGAATATTTCTCGGAAGACCCGTTTCTGACGGGAGAACTGGCCGCCGCTCATATCGCGGGCGTGCAAAGCCAGGGTGTGGGGACATCGCTTAAGCATTTTGCCGTGAATAACCAGGAGCATCGGCGGATGACTGTCGATGCCGTAGTGGATGAGCGCACGCTGCGCGAAATTTACCTGACCGGCTTCGAAATTGCCGTCAAAAAAGCACAGCCTTGGACAGTCATGTCTTCATACAACCGCCTGAACGGGACGTACTGCTCCGAGAACGAGAGACTGCTCACGAACATTCTGAAAGAAGAATGGGGGCATGAAGGGTTCGTCGTTTCCGACTGGGGCGGCGTGAATGAGGCGGCGGACAGTGTAGCGGCCGGCATGGAGCTGGAGATGCCGAGCAGCAACGGCGTCGGTCAAGAGAAGATCGTGGCGGCGGTGAAGAGCGGGCAATTGTCCGTGGAGGCGCTCGATAGAGCGGTGGCGCGGCTGTTGAATGTTATTTTCAAAGCCGCAGACAATAAGAAAACCGATGCCGTCTACGACCAAGAGGCTCATCACCGGCTGGCGCGCGAAACCGCCAGGGAGACGATTGTGCTTCTGAAGAATGACGGCAGCCTGCTTCCTCTGTCGAAAGCCGGCAAGATCGCGGTTATCGGCGGTATGGCGGAGCAGGTTCGTTATCAGGGCGGCGGCAGCTCCCATATTAAGCCGACGAAGCTGGATAACATTTACGATGAAATCGGGAAATCGGCCGGCAATGGGGCGGAAATCCGCTATGCGCAAGGCTACGATCCGGACATCGATGATACCGTCGACGCCATACTGGAGGAGGCCAAAAGGTTGGCTGCAGATTGTGACACAGCCGTCCTGGTCGTCGGTCTGCCCGACCGCTACGAATCGGAAGGCTATGACCGGACGCACCTCGATTTGCCGCCGAACCAGGTGCGCCTGATCGAACAAATCGCGTCGGTCCAACCGAATACCGTCGTGGTGCTGAGCAACGGCGCGCCGGTTGTCATGCCTTGGCTCGGCAGGGTCAAAGCTGTGCTGGAGGCGTATTTGGGCGGCCAGGCGGTCGGGGGAGCCGTGGCCGATTTATTGTTCGGTGACGCCAATCCGAGCGGCAAGCTGGCGGAGACGTTCCCCCGGAGCTTGAAGCAGAATCCGTCGCACCCGTATTTCCCCGGCGAAGGCGACCGGGTGGAATACCGCGAGGGGATATTCGTCGGGTACCGGTATTACGAAGCAAAGGATATCGAACCGCTCTTTCCATTCGGCTACGGACTAAGTTACACTACGTTCGCTTATTCCGGCCTTTTGCTGGACAAGAGTGATATCACCGACCAGGAAACCGTTCACGTAAGCGTGAATGTGAAAAATACGGGCAGACGGCCGGGTCAAGAAATCGTTCAGCTGTACGTCCGCTGCGGAGCTTCAAGCGTGATCCGTCCGGAGAAGGAGCTGAAAGGCTTCGCCAAGGTTGCGCTGGAGCCGGGTGAAGAGAAACAGGTTTCGTTCACGCTGGATAAGCGAAGTTTTGCCTATTACAACACCGAACTGGACGATTGGCATGTTGAATCGGGCCAATATGAAGTCTTGATCGGCAGCTCTTCCCGCGATATCGTGCTTAGGTCAACCTTGAACGTACAGTCCACGATTGAGCTCGTGCCGGCGTTCCATCGCAACACAACAATGGGCGAACTTATGGAGAATCCGAAGACGCGCCCCGTCTTGGAACAGATGCAAGGGATGTTCTCTCAATCGACAGAGCCTTCCGACGCCGTTTCCTCGGATATGATGATGGCGGTGATGCGTTACATGCCGCTGCGCGGGCTGCTTCCTTGGTCCGGCGGAGCGATGACGGAGGAAACGCTAGGCCTGCTTTTGGAACAATTTAATGGAGCGGTAAAAAACGGTTAATACAGATCGGATAGAGGAGGGAAACTCTGATGTCGAAAATTGATTTTCTGAATGAACCATTTATTCGCAATCCGTATCCTGCCTACAGCGAAGTTCGCGCTCAAGATCCGGTGTACCGCTTTCTCATGCCGAACGGACATCACGCATGGATTGTCACCCGATACGATGACGCCGTGGAAGTGTTGAATGATGCGCGTTTCGTGACGAATTCTCCATATATGGCGGCCGAAAACGGCGGAGCGGCTGTTCCGCCGCACAAGGAGATTATTTCCCGCAACCTGATAAGCGTGAATCCTTCCGATCATCGCCGCTTGCGGCGTCTGATTCAGAAGGCGTTTACGCCGCAGATGATCGAACGGCTCAGAGGGCGTATCGAGGAGATCGGCAATGAGCTTCTCGATAAGGTGCAGGCCAAGAGGGAAATGAATCTGATCGAAGATTTCGCATTCCCGCTGCCTATTATTGTCATCTGCGAAATGCTGGGCGTGCCGATCGAAGACCAGGATAAATTTCGCGACTGGTCGAACGTGATTATGGAAGGGGTTAACAATTCCCGATTCGAAGAGGAAAGCGATGCCGTGATGCTCGCATTCGTCGAGTACTTGCAGGACTTGATTGCCAAAAGACGCGGCCATCTGCAAAATGATTTGATCAGCGATCTGATTCGCGTCGAGGACGATGGGGATGTTCTGTCCGAGCATGAGATGTATGCGCTCGTATTCGTGCTTATTATTGCCGGTCATGAGACGACGGTGAACTTGATCGGGAACGGCGTGCTTGCTTTATTGGAGCATCCGGAACAGAAGGAGAAGCTGCAAAGCAAGCCTGAGCTTATTCATTCGGCGATCGAAGAAATTTTACGCTTCAACGGGCCCGCCGAGGTCAGCAACATCCGATGGGCGACGGAGGACGTGGAGCTCAGAGGCAAACATATTCGCAAGGGCGAGATGCTGTTTATTTCTTTCGCATCGGCCGACCGCGACGCCGAGCAGTTCCCGGAGCCGGATACCTTCGACATTACCCGGGAGGCGAACAACCATATCGCCTTCGGCAAAGGGATTCATTACTGCCTCGGCGCTCCTCTGGCCCGGTTGGAAGGCGAAATCGCCATCGGCACGCTGCTTCGCCGAATGCCCGGACTGCGTTTGAAGACGGCCGGCGATGAACTGGAATGGCGTCCCGGAATGATTATACGAGGCCTTAAGGAGATTCCTGTCTTGTTCTAACTTTAACGATAACAGCAAGATCATCATACAGGAGGTAGAGTATTATGACGTACAACGCGAACATCAAAATCGGAGAACTGCTGAATCATGAGGAAGCGGTAGCGGTATTAACCAGACATTTGCCTGAGTTTGTCAAGGAGCCTGCCTTTCAAATGGCTTCTTCCTTCACTCTCGATCAACTGGCGGCATTGCCTCAAGTCAACATTCCGGCAGAAGTGCTGCAAGCGCTGAAAGACGACTTGTCGAAGCTCTCCTTTGACCGCCCGTCTTCCGAAGCGGCGCCGAAAACCGAAGTGCCGGCCCTGTCTGCCGCTCCCAACCTTGAAGGCAAGGTTATCATTGTGACCGGAGCCGGGAGCGGGATTGGACGGGCGAGCAGCTTGAAGCTTGCCGCAGGCGGCGCCAAGGTAGTTCTCGTCGATTATAATGAGAACACCGGACTGGAAACGCTTGAGCTCGTCAAACGCATGGGTGGAGAAGGCATCTTCGTACAGGCGGATGTATCCAAAAGTTCGGACGTCCAGAACTATGTGCGAACAACCGTAGATACGTATGGCAAAATCGACGTTCTGTTCAACAATGCCGGTATGCTGCAGAAATTCGGCCGGTTCCAGGATATCTCCGAAGAGGAATTCAGCCGGGTGCTGGATGTCAACCTGAAAGGGGTTTTCCTTGGCATGAAGTACGCTCTTCAGGTCATGGATCAACAAGGGTACGGCAATATTATCAACACGGCTTCGACGACAGCCATACGCGCGGAGCATAGTCTTGCCTCCTACACGGCAAGCAAGCACGGAGTGGCCGGCTTAACCAAAGCCGCCGCCATCGAATACGTGCGGAAAGGAATACGGGTAAATGCAATCTGTCCGGGCGGAGTTGCGACAACTTTGACGGATTCGGTGCCGGCACAGCTTCAAGAAAGCGGATATGTGCCGGAGGAATTCCCGAACATGAGAATCGGGCGTTACGCCAAACCGGAGGAACTGGCAGAGGTTGTCGCTTTCATGGCTTCCGACAGTTCCAGTTATATGACCGGCTCGATCGTAGTCGTCGATGGCGGATTGACGTTATAATTCATAAGCGAACCAGGGGTGCCCAGGTAAGGGGCACCCCTGATTGCTTTTTTGGGAGCTGCCGGCTGTTTGCCTACAAGGCTGGATCTCGCTCGATCCGGATCATGAGCTTTCCCAGATTCTGCGTTCCTTTTACCAAATCGCGCTGCACATCAAACTCGCCCGTTTTGCCGATGTCGGCGAAACTTTGCGCAAATAAGGTCAAGGCGATCTCAGCTTCCATACGCGCCAGTGGCGCTCCCAGGCAAAAATGCGGTCCTTTGCCAAAGGCCAAATGCTTGCTGCTATCCGGCCGGTGGATATCAAATGTCAACGGATCGGGGAAGCGCAAGGGATCGACATTCGCGGCGCCTATCCAGATCAGCACGATATCCCCGGCTTTCATAGGCACGCCCAGCACATCCGTATCCGCGACGACCTGGCGGTCGATAGTTATAGGAAAGCGGTAACGCAGCGCTTCCTCTATGGCATTCGGAATAAGGGAGGGGGTTTCCCGCAGCTCCCGATAAGTCCCTGGCCGATCGTACAAAAAGCTGTAGAAGCAGTTGGCGATAAGATTGGTTGTCGTTTCGTTGCCGGCAGCCAGCAGCCCGAGGCTGAAGACGACAATCTCCTCGTCCGAAAGTCTGTCTCCCTCATATTCGGCAAGGGTTAAATCGGAGATGATATCATTGGCGGGATGCTTGCGCTTTTCCTGAACGATAGGGTGTAAGTACGCGTGGAAGGCCTGCATCGCTTCGTATTTTTGTTTCTGCTGATCCATTTTTTCTTCTTCCGAGTTAGGGATAAAGAGAATATCGGACCATTCTTTGATATAGTGCCGGTCTTGATAAGGAACCCCCAGCAGGTCTGCGATGACCGTAACCGGAAGGGGAATGGCGAATTCGTTAACAATATCGACCTGATCTTTGGTCTCGAAGTTTTGAATCAACTCCTTTACGATCGCTGCGATTCGCGGTTTCCAATCCTGCAGGCTCTTCGGCGTGAACGCTTTGGAGACTAATCCGCGAATATCGCGATGAACGGGAGGGTCGGTTGAGTTAATATTTACGCGCGTATCGATAGGGGGGATCGGGCTGGTGCTGCGGTCTCTTCGGTTGGAAAAAACAGACCAGTCTGACAAGACTCTGTTCACATCATCATAGCGAAACACGTTCCAAACGTTCTGCTTCTCGTCAAAGTAAACGGGATGGGACATCAGCATTTCCTGATACCAGGGGTATGGATCCCACAATTGCTCAGGAGTGCGCAGCTTTGAGACATCATGAATAACAATGGATGGGCTAAAGCTTTTCATCAAATCATTCCTCCTTTAGTGATAAGTGATGAAAGATTGGCGCAGTTAGAGCCTCCTTCGCTTGAATGTCATGACCGCTTGTGATCATGTTTTTACCATATTATAACAGTGAATGATATGCTTTCAAGCCGAAGCTTATATAACGTTATACGATGTTTGAAAATCGTTATTCGCTTTGAATGCCGGTTCGGTCACCGGGTCTCATAAATGGAATTGACATCAAGAATGTTTCATGTAAAATTGAATTTAAACGTTTTCACTGGAGTGTAAGGTAAATGACAATTACGATCAAAGATGTGGCCAGAGAAGCAAATGTCTCGATTGCAACGGTTTCCCGGGTCATTAACGGGAAGGATAAGGTCAAAAAGGAAACGAGAGAAAAGATTCAACGCGCCGTTGAAAAGTTGAACTTCACGCCCGATCAAGCAGCCAGGACGATGATCAATAAAAAAACAAAAACAGTCGGTATGATCATACCGCTGCTTTCCAATGAATATTGGGCCAATTTGGCCGAATTGATTCAAGGAGAACTGCTGAAAAAGGGGTATACCCTCATTATCGGCACAAGTTTTAGCGGACAACATGCTATTGGGCAGATGCTCGGGACGTTTCTTGAGCGTCGGGTGGACGGCTTGATTGTCGGCGGTTTTTTTCATTTGCGCGAAGAGCATCATTTGTTGAAGCAATTCACGGATCAGGGGATTCCTTTAGTTTCGTTTGATTCTTTTTTGCCCGGCGTGACCGCTGTATGCGGCGACCATCTAAAAGGAGCGATGGACGCCATTGAGCATCTCATTGGGCTGGGCCATACTAAAATTGCATATATCGGCGCTGAGTCAAACGGCATCGATCGGGAACTCGGCTGCCGAAATGCGTTAATGCTGAGCCGCATTGCGGTGGATGAAAGCATTATTCTGGGAGGCAGAGGGAGCCTCATTCATCATTTTAGCCAGTACGGATATCAATGCGCCAAACAACTGCTGGAAAGCAAAAAAGATTTTACCGCGCTATTTTGCGGAAACGATTTGATTGCGATCGGGGCAATTAAAGCTATGGAGGAATTCGGCCTGGAAGTCCCCCGGCATGTTGCAGTCGTCGGGTTTGACGATATTAGTATGGCAAGTTTGTACCGGCCGACATTAACTACCGTCAAACAGCCTGTCGACGAGATGGTGGATGCCGCTGTGCAGATGCTGCTGGAACAAATAGAAGGCCCGGAAAAAAACTTTTCAACAAGGAAAGTCACATTTCCTATGCAGGTGATCGTCCGTCAAAGCTGCGGTTCAAAAATTCCATCTTGACAAAGAGAGAGAACTCGAGGTATTCTCTCTTTATAAAATCTAAACGTTTACATTAAATTTTGGATTTTAAGTGTTTGTAATTTGGTTTTTGCAGTTTATTTTTAATCATATTAATGATTTTGTTATTTTTAAAGATTAAATTTTTTCTAAACAATGAAATGAAAACGGTTACTTTCAGCTGGAGGCAGCACAATTAGGGCTGTTATTATCGTGAAAGGAGAACTAAAAGCTTCGAATTTAAAGGGCAAGATGGCACTAAAAATCTAAACGTTTACAATTTGGGTTTGAAGAAAGAGGTTGATTATGGGTTTTAATAATTGGGGAGGTGAGACGAGGATCGCTTTAGGCGCTTTATGTTAAGGATAGCTGAATGGAATCGGTGTGTTTAAAAATCAGAAGGGGTGAACATGCATGATGAAACAAAGCTTGAACATTGCAATGATAGCCGCACTAAGTGTATCGCTTGCCGCTTGCGGCGGTAATAAAGGAACTTCGACAGCGAGTCCGGGCGCGACGGCGCAGCAATCCGGCGGCTCTTCCAAGCCGGTTGAAATCACGTTCTGGGATATGGGCTGGGGGCCGGCGAAGTATGTGGATACAGCCAAGAAGCTGGTCGAGCAATTCAATACCGAACACCCGAATATGAAAGTCAGTTATCAGTCGATTCCCTGGAATGCGAGCTGGTACCAGACGTTTGCCAATGCGATTGCATCGGGGTCTCCGCCGGATATCAGCACGGGAGCGGGCTATCAAGCTTTCCAATTTTCCGATACCGATCAAATTCTCCCGATCGACGACGTGATCGAAGATTTGAAAAAATCCGGCAAGCTGGATGATTTTACTTCGGGCAGCGTGGAAGCGCTTAAATATAACGGCCACTATGTAGCGCTTCCCTGGATGATCGACGTGCGGGTGCCTTTTTACCGCAAAGATCTGTTTGAAAAAGCGGGCATCACCGCTCAGCCGAAAAACTGGGATGAATTAAGAGCCGACCTGAAGAAGCTGACGGGCGACAGCAAATACGGCATGGATGTCGCCGGCAACGATACCCTTGGTATTCATACGTTGATTAATGTGATTTTGAATAATGGCGGCGGCTTGTTCACGGCGGACAAAAAAGTCAATCTGCTGAGCGACCGCAACGTCGAAGCGGTTCAATATTTGGCCGATTTGGTCAAAGACGGCGTCATCAATCCTGCATCCACCGGATTTAACAAAGACAACATCACAAAAGATTTTGCTAACGGAACTACCGCATTTACTTATAATTCCCTGAATTTAAAAGGTTCGGTGCCGGAAATTGGCGACAAAATCGGCGTTATCGAGCCTATTGCCGGGCCTCACGGCGAGAAGCAGGCGCTGGGTTGGGTCAACAACATTATGATCTACAAGCAGAGCAAGCATCCGAACGAAGCCAAGGAGTTCCTGAAATGGTGGTCGGACAACAACAAAGTGTTGTTCACCGAAGGATCGGCAGGATTGCCGGCGCGCAAATCTTTTGCTCAAGATCCGTACTTCCAGAACGATCCGATCCTGAAGGTCATCGCCAACAGCTACCTGCCGATTGTGAAAACAACGGGCAATCTTTACCCCAGCGGCTTCCCGGAGCTGAATCAAATTGAGGGCGACGGCTCGATGACGCAGTTGGTTCAAAAGATTTTAACCGGCAAACCGGTGCAGGATTCGCTCAAAGAAGCGGATCAGAAGCTGCGGGAAATCATGAAATAAGGGGCGGTTTCATGAACAATGAACAAGGAGTTAGATGGCTGCAAGTTCGATTCTTGTTCCCGGCGATTTTATTTATTTTGCTAGTTAACATTTACCCGTTTCTATCCGGAATTATGTACAGCTTCAAGAACGGCTCGCTGCTGAAAGCGGGTACGTTCATCGGGTTTGACAACTACATCAAAATTTTGCAGATGAGCGAATTTTGGCAGGCTTTCGTGTTTAGCGCCTATTTTACCGTATTTTGCGTGCTCGGAAGTTATGTCGTCGGACTCGTCTTGGCGCTGCTGCTGAATATGGACATACCGGGGAGAGGTGTTTTCCGGGTCGCATTGATCGTTCCGTGGGTGCTGTCCTCCGTCGTATCGATGGTCGGCTGGCGCTGGATGATCGGGGACCAGACCGGGATCGTCAATCTATTTCTGAAATCGCTCGGATTTGAGCCGATTCTGTTCTTAAGCACCGAAAAGTGGGCGATTTTCTCCGTCATTATCGTGAAAATTTGGCGCAGCTTCCCTTTCATGATGGTTTCGCTGCTCGCCACTTTGCAGACGATCAACAAAGATTTGTACGAAGCCGCAAGTATCGACGGCGCAGGCAAATGGCGCATGTTTTTCAACATTACGCTGCCCCAGCTCAATACCGTGACGTTCGTCTGCTGGATTCTGATGAGCATTTGGAGCTTTAACGACTTCGATGTGCTGTGGCTGTTGACCGGAGGCGGGCCGCTGAACGCAACGCAAAACTTAATGATTATCAGTTACAAATATGCGTTCGTTAAAGATTCGTTAGGCATCGGCTCCAGCTTGGCCATTTTCAGTTTGATCGTCTTGATGGGTCTTGCATGGCTGCTGATGCGCGTAGAAAAGAAAGGCCAATAAAGGGGGTTGACGTCCGCGTGAATAAAGTGGTTCGCAGCATCGTGTTCCTGTTCCTGCTTGTTGCCGCTCTGCTGGTCAATCTCCCGATCCTTGTCATGATGTTGAATTCGTTCAAGTCCAACACGGAGATTATGGCTTCGCAGCAGTTGTTTCCCCAGCATTTTACGATGGAAAACTATATTTTCGTCAATGAGAAATCCCAATTTTGGAGCCAATTCGGCAACAGTGTGACCGTATCCGGCATCTCGCTGCTGTTCACGATTGTCGTCGGTTCCTTGGCCGGGTATGCGATTTCCAGATTCCAAACGAAGCTGTCGGGCGGTTTTTCCACGGTGCTTCTGCTGCTGCAGATGTTTCCGATCATTTTGGTGCTGCTGCCGCTGTTTCTAACTTTCCGGTCGTTGCATCTGATCAATACGCTGACGGCGCTCGTAATCATCAATACGGCGGCCCAGCTCCCGTTCTCGACATTGATGTTCAAAGGCTTCTTCGACACGATTCCGAAAGAAATCGAGGAGGCCGCCTGGATCGACGGATGCAGCCGGTTAAGCACCTTCACCCGGATTGTCGCGCCGATTTCGGGAGCGGGCATTGCGGCGGTGTCGATTTTCTCCCTGCTGTTCACCTGGAACGATTACTTGATTGCGAGCGTGTTTATTAAAAAAGAGAGCCTCATGACCGTGCCGCTTGGGCTGCAGACGTTCATGCAGCAAAATTCGACGGATTGGGGCGGCCTGACCGCATCCGCTACGCTGTCGGCGCTGCCGGTGCTCATTTTCTTATTTTTCGTGCAGAAATATATGGCTTACGGTTCGGCCGCAGGCTCGGTCAAAGGCTAACGGCCCCTTCAGAACATACAAAAAATAAAAAGGAGAGAAACAGACATGGAACAAAAAATTTTAAATGTTGGGATTATCGGGCTTGGGGAGGTTGCGCAGACGGTTCATCTTCCCGTGCTGGAGGCGCTGCCGCAGAAGTTCCGCATTGCCGCGCTTTGCGATATTTCCCCCAAGCTCGCTAAATATGCCGGCGAAAAATATAGAGTGCAAAGCTTGTACACGGACTCTTCAGAGCTTGTCAAACAAGAAGATCTTGACGTCGTGTTCGTATTAAACAGCGATGAATACCATGCCGAATGCGCCATTGCTGCGGCCGATCATAAGAAGCATGTGCTGATCGAAAAGCCGATGTGCCTCACCGAGGCGGAGGCCGACGCGATCATCGCCGCTCAACAGAGAAACAACGTGAAAATTCTCGTAGGCTATATGAGACGCTATGCGGCATCTTTCGTAGAGGCTGTCAAAGAAATCGGCGGCCTGGACAAAATCCAGTACGCACGGGTTCGCGACATTATCGGGCCGAACAGCTATTTCGTCAAGCAGGCGCACCATGTCGCCGCATTCGATGATTTTCCGCAGGGAGCGGCGGACGATAAAAAAGCGAGGGCGCTGCAGCTCGTCAAGGAAGCTACCGGACTGGAGCCGGAATCCCCTTACTTCGGGTTCTACCGCTTTCTGTGCGGCTTGTCCAGCCATGATCTGTCGGCCATGCGGGAAGCGGTCGGCATGCCGAAAGGCGTCGCAGGAGCGAAGCTGACGAACAACGGCAGCATGTTTCTGAGCGTTATTTTCGACTATGATCAATTTTCCGTCACTTTTGAAACCGGGGTCGACCAGCAGGGCCGCTTCGATGCACATGTGGAAGTGTATGGGGGCAACAAAACGGTGAGAGTCCAATACGATACGCCGTACATCCGCCATCTGCCGACGACGCTGCATGTGCGCGAAACGGAAGGCGAAGCGTACAAGGAATCCGTCATTCGCCCGACTTACACCGATCCGTATACGTTGGAGCTGAACTATTTTTACGATGTCATCACACAAAATTTAACGCCAAAAACGACGCCGGAAGACTATAAAAACGACCTGATTATTTTCAAAATGATCATTGACGCTTTGGTGAAAAACAGCTAAAAGAGGGGCCGATCGGTATGGCCCCAATCATTTGGGAAACTATTTATTGTCGATCTGTTTCGGCCAGTCCCGGTTTGCTGTGGTTCGGTCCGATCATCCTATTCCTGTTGCCGATAACGATTAGAAGAGCGACAACACTTAGCCAGGCACAGCAAGTATACATTTGGGAATAGGAGAACCGCTCTGCGAGCGGCCCCATCATGAGTCCGCCCAGCGAAAAGCCAAGATCGTATGATGAAATGAAAAGGCCGATCAATACATGGCGGGACTGCGCCGGCAGTACGAAAGTGAGATAAGTCAACAGCGTCGGATAAATCAAGGCAACGGCAATACCGTTGCAGATGGCCGACAGGTATAAAAGAAAGCTTGCTGTCTGAAGAATAGCCAGTATTTGCGAACCCGCTGCGGCGGATAACAGCAGCCCGGCTATCAGCCCGGTATTCCAGCGGCCGTCGGACGGAATTTTTTTGCGAAGGGCGAACCGGCAAGCGACAACTACGGCGGCTTGAATCATTAAATAAAGTCCGGCGTCGCCTGTTCCGATGGTTTGCATATAGAGCGGCAAAAAAGTCATAGTTGCGCCATAGGTGATGGAACCGGCGAGCATGACGACGGAGCAAACGAGCAGAGCGCGATTGCTCCACAGTTGGGAAGCCGACTTCACCATATCCGTAAAAGTTAGCGCAGCACCTTTCGCCGGTGAGGCGGGAAGGGGGATGAACGCGCCGCAAAGCCACGTCAGAAGGCCGATCGCAACCAGGGCGATGCCTATTATGGACATCTGATCGTGTTCCCATAAGTATAAAGCCGCGATCGGACCGAATAACTGGGGCAGCATGGTGGACAAGGCATAGAGCGATACCCCCTGAGCCCGGTCCCGGTCCGAAAGCGCTTCTACGATGCCCATTTGCATCGCCATTGAAAAGAAAGCCGTAACGGCTCCTTGCAGCGCCCGAAGCGGAAGATAGCTTTCCGCGCCGAAAACCGTAAACAGTACAAGTCCGCAGGCATGTACAATCAGAAGTACGCGCATGGTCCGCAGCGATCCGAATCTGGCAACGGTCTGGCCGGCCCATGGACGAAGGAACAGGCAGAAAAGCATGTATGCGCCCATCATAACGCCGATTTCCGCCTGTCCGATCCCCTCCTTTTCGCTTTTAAGCGGGAGAATGACGGTAAGAACGGCATTGGCCGTAAAGAAAAGACAAGCAAGTATGTAGATTCGAACAAAACCTGCCGATAACGGACGCAGTGTCCCCATTGATTATTGTCTTCCTTCCCCTTAACGGCTATCAAGCCGTTTGTCTGCAGCTTCTAACAAACAGCCCTTTTTTTGCATTATAGATGATCCCGCTAAAGTAAACCATCTTGACACGAGAAAATTTTTCCTGTAACATACTATCGATAGTGATAATCATTATCACCAATTTACATCGAGAGGGGAACCATTTTTTCATATGTTTGCTTCTAAGAGCAGGACTCTACTTCTTATGATGCTTATATTAACAACTGCGCTTCTTGGCTGCTCCAAACAGAATTCCGCGCCGAACTCCGAAGCGGGAGAGGTCCGGGCCGACAAAACGATATCGGTATCATGGCCAAGAGATATAGGCACGATGAATCCCCATGTGTACAATCCTTCGCAATTAATCGCGCAATCGATGATTTACGAGCCGCTGATCAGCTACAAAGAAGGAGGCAAACTAGAGCCTCAACTGGCGGAGTCGTGGGATATATCGAAGGATGGGAAAGAATATACCTTCAAGCTTCGCAAAAATGTCAAGTTTTCAGACGGAACACCGTTTAATGCCGCTATTGTCAAGAAAAATTTCGATGCGATCGTGAAAAACATTAAAAATCATAACTGGCTCGGTTTTATGAACGTACTCGACAAGACCGAGGCGGCAGATGAATTCACATTCAAAATGACGCTGAAGCAGCCCTACTATCCGACCATTCAGGAGCTGTCGGTCGTTCGCCCGGTGCGTTTTCTCGGCGAAGCCGGTTTTCCGGACGACGGGGATACTTCCAAGGGTGTGAAAAAGCCGGTCGGCACCGGACCATGGATGCTGTCGGACTATAAAAAAGACGAATATGCGGAATTTATCCCCAATCCGAATTACTGGGGAGACAAGCCGAAAATCAATAAATTGGTCATCAAGGTTATTCCTGACGGAGAAACCCGCGTGCTTGCTTTTGAGAAAAAAGAGCTCGACCTGATCTACGGAGAGGGCGCTATCAGCCTGGATGCATTCAAGCAGCTTAAAGCTTCCGGGAAGTATGACACAAGTATTTCCGAACCTATCGCAACAAGAGAGCTGGTTATGAATACAAGCAAGAATATACTTTCGGATTTGCGTGTGCGTCTTGCTCTGCAGCACGGCTTTAACAAGCAGGCGATGGTGGACGGGATTACGGCCGGCTTGGAGGAGAAGGCGGACAATATTTTAGCCAAAAACTTGCCGTATACCAATATCGACGTTAAGCCGTTCGAATACGATGTGGAGAAAGCGAAAGCTTATCTGGAAGAAGCGGGGTGGAAGCTGCCTTCCGGGAAAACTGTCCGCGAGAAAGACGGAAAACCGCTTGAGCTGGAATTGCTGTATGAAAAGTCGGATCAGATCCAAAAGCCGATGGCGGAAACGCTGCAAGCCGAATGGGGAGCCATCGGAGTCAAGCTGAACATTAAGAGCCTGGAGCTCACCGAACAAATAAAGCGCCTGCGGGCGGCGGATTTTGATCTGTACTTCTGGAGCAACTACGGCGCGCCGTATGATCCGCACTCTTTCATTAATATCGCAGCTACAAATGGCTTCGGCATCTCGGAGTCGCTCTCGAGCTTGCCGATGAAAAAAGAGCTGGATCAGCAAATTAGCGAAGCTTTCCTCTCGACCGATGAGAGCAAGCGCCAACAGCTGTACAGTTCTATTTTGAAGACGCTGCAGGAGCAGGCATCATTTCTGCCGATCTCTTATATCAAGAAAACGGCTGTGTATCAAAAAGACGTGAAGGGCTTCGCTTTCCCGGCCAATCGGGATGACAATCCGTTCCTCGGGCTCGACATCGCGAACAAATAAACGGCAGGGAGGTTATGATTTGCGAAGCTATATCGGGAAGCGGCTCCTTGGTGTCATTCCCATTTTTCTCTTTGCCACGCTTCTTTCTTTTGTGCTGATCCATCTTTCACCCGTCGATCCGGCTGAAGTTTATCTCACTGTAGCCCACATTCACCCGACGGAAGAGCTGCTGGCCCAGGTCAGACATGATTTCGGTCTGGACCGGCCGCTGCTTGTTCAATATGCGGATTCCCTTATGAAGATGTGCCGACTTGATTTCGGCACATCTTATGTTACGAAGGAGCCGGTTTGGCAGGAGGTCGCGCACCGGATGCCCGCTACGCTCCAGCTTGCTTTCAGCAGCATTTGTCTGGCCGTGCTGATCAGCGTGCCTATCGGCTTTTTATCGGCCGTTTACAAAAACAGCGTGATCGACCATTTCAGCCGGCTGCTTGCTTTCTTCGGCGCCTCCATCCCGCAGTTTTGGCTCGGGTACTTATTGGTTTTTTTCTTATCCGTCAAGCTGGATTTGCTGCCTGTGCAGGGAAAAGGGACATGGGCGCATCTGATTCTGCCTTCGTTAACGCTGGCTTTGGGACTGGTTGCTATTTATACCCGGCTGCTGCGCAGCAGCATGCTGGAGCAGATGCAGGAGCCGTACGTGTTATACGCCAGAACCAGAGGCATCAAAGAAAAAATCATCATGGGCAAATACGCGCTGAAAATCGCGATTTCGCCGATGATAACGGGTCTGGGCATGAACATAGGCAAACTGCTTTCCGGCACTATTATTGTAGAGGTCGTTTTTTCCTGGCCCGGCTTCGGCCGTTATTTTGTCGACTCGATTTTAAACAGGGATATACCGGTCATTCAATGCTACGTGCTGCTTAGCGCTTGTCTGTTCATCGTATGCAATCTGATTGTGGACATTCTGCAGATGATGATGGACCCGCGAATTTCACAGAAAGGGAGAACCGGCCTATGATTGCAAGTATACGCAACGGCCTTAGAAATCAGAAGACCGCTCTGGTATGCCTGGGTCTCTTGCTTGTTCTCGCTATTGTTACCATTCTGGCTCCATGGATCTCTCCGCATGATCCGGTTCAGGTCAATTTGGCGCTCAAGCTCAAGCCGCCTTCGCTTGACTATCCCTTGGGCACTGACCAATTGGGCCGCTGCATTCTGTCTCGCCTTCTATACGGCGCCCGCATCTCGCTGGGCTTTGCGTCATTGATCTTTATCGCATCGCTGGGAATCGGCCTGTTCATCGGAGCGATCGCCGGCTATAAAGGCGGTTTGGTCGATTATGTGCTGATGCGGTTCTGCGAAGGGGTGATGGCGTTTCCGAATCTCGTGCTCATTCTGGGGCTGGTCGGAATTTTCGGGCCCGGGCTTCCGCAGGTCGTTTTGGCGATGATGCTGGTGCAGTGGGTGTATTACGCGCGAATGTTCCGGGGCATGGTGCTCAGCTTGAAGGAGCGGAATTTCATCACTGCGGCCCAAATAAGCGGGTCCTCGCAATGGAAAATTATAAGACGGCACATTATCCCCAACATACTTCCCCCAATTGTCGTTGTGGGAACGCTCGAAATGGGGTGGGCGATCATGGATATTTCGGCACTCTCCTTCCTGGGGCTTGGCATTCAGCCGCCTGCACCAGAGTGGGGAGCGATGATTCATGAAGGAAAATCGTTTATACGCAGCAATCCGGAATTAATGCTGTACCCGGGGATCATGATTCTGATTGTCGTCGTTTCGTTCAATTTGTTGGGCGAAGCTCTGTCGGATCGGTTTGGTGTCAAGCGACGTTTTGAAAAGGAATGAGATCATTGAAAGCATCGGACCATGTATTGCAGGTAAGCGGCCTGCATGTAAAAATTGCGACGGCGCAAGGGACGCTTCCCCTTGTCCGCAACATTGAATTCGAGCTGCGGCCGGGCCGCGTCCTCGGGCTTGTCGGAGAAAGCGGATGCGGCAAATCGCTTACCAGTTTGTCTGTTTTGCAGCTGCTGGACCGGAAAACAACGATTGTGGAAGGCAGTATTCAATTAAACGGCCGTGAGTTGAACGGGCTCAAAGAGGAAGAGATGCGGCGTATCCGCGGGAGCGAGATTGCTCTTATTATGCAAAATCCGATGAACGCCTTTTCACCCGTGTTTACGATTGGCGACCAATTTGTGCAAACGATCCGCACCCACACCGATTTCAGCAAAAAGCAAGCGTTCGATCTGGCTGTCTCCTCCTTGCAGGACGTGAATTTGCCGGACCCTGCCCTGCTTATGAGGCGGTATCCCTTTCAATTGAGCGGAGGCATGCTGCAGCGTGTTATGATTGCCGTCGCGATGTGCTTGCGGCCATCCGTGCTTATAGCCGACGAGCCGACTACTGCGCTGGATACAGTCAATCAAATGCAGGTGCTGCGCCAATTGGATCGCATCCGCGCGGAATACGGCACGGCCATTCTTTTGATCTCCCACGATCTGGGGGTTATATCGGAAATGGCCGACGAGGTAGTCGTTATGCGGCAAGGACGGATCGTAGAAAAGGCGGACGTGTTCGAACTGTTCGATCACCCGAAGAATGATTATACGAAACTGCTGCTTGATGCCAGACTGACGCTGCCAATCAACGAGAATAACAAGGAGTTTGTCTTGTCATGAATGCGGAAGCGGGGACTTAAGGTCATTGGAAAGGGAAGGGGTGACGAAGTGAGTTTGCTGCAAGTGAAGGACATTACTCATACTTATGCCGAATCCAAGCTGTTCCGGTGGAGCAAGCGGCAGGCGCCGGTTCTTTCCGGCATCTCCCTTGCTATCGAAGAAGGGAATTGTCTGGGGCTTCTTGGAACGAGCGGGGCGGGGAAAAGTACGCTGGGCAAAGTGATTCTGGGGCTGGAAAAGCCGCAGAAGGGGCAGGTTCTGTTTCAAGGAATCGATCTCTATAACACGGACGCAGCTACCCGCAGACGGCTTCGCCGTGATCTTCAAGCGGTGTTTCAAGACTGCTATTCTTCCGTAAATCCGCGGATGACTGCGGAACAAATTATCGGCGAACCGCTTGATAATTATGAAGCCTTATCGCCAAAGGAGTACAAACGAACCATTGGAGAATTGCTCGAAAGAGTCGGGCTAAGCCCGAACGATATGCAGAAACGCCCTCATCAATTTAGCGGAGGCCAACTGCAGAGAATCAATATTGCCAGAGCGATTGCCTTAAAACCGAAGTTGATCGTATTTGACGAAGCGATAAGCAGTTTGGATAAGGTGACTCAATCGCACATACTGGCACTTTTGAGCGATTTAAAGTCGACGTTCGGCCTTTCTTATCTATTTATCACGCATGACGTTAAATCCGCGTTCTTCATTTCCGATGCCATTGCCGTTATGGATAAAGGGGCGCTTGTTGAACACAGCGAGGATAAAGCGCAGCTCTTGCAGTCGCCGCACCCCGGCGTGACGCAATTGTTTCAGTCGGTTCTTTCAGAGCACCCGCGTTATCGATCGCTCTCCAAAATTTAAGAAGCCCGGACAATCAAAGCCTTGATTTGTCAGGGCTTTTTGTTGTTTCTCCGATGTATGTGATAAATTTCACATCGCTCCGGCCGTCCGGTGGTCTATGATTGGTCCATAGAAACGGCTATGTTTTGAAAAGAAAGGGAGTAAATCGCGAGGAGGCAGATACGATGGACGGTGGAACAAATCGGCCGAAACTGGTGCTTGTAGGAAACGGGATGGCAGGCATTAACACGATTGAGCAAATCGTCAAATTAGCGCCGGACATGTATGACATCACGGTCATTGGCAAGGAACCGCACCCCAACTATAACCGGATACAGCTTTCTTACCTGCTGGAGGGAAGCAAAACATTCGACGACATGATTCTTAACGATTACGAGTGGTATGAACAAAACCATATTCAACTGTACACGGGAGTTGAGGTGACGGGAATCAATACGTCGGCCAAATATCTCTATACGAGCGACGGGCATATTAAGCCCTACGACAAGCTCATCCTGGCCACCGGATCGAATCCGGTGATGCTCCCGCTGCCTGGCATTGAAAAGCAAGGGATTGTCGGTTTCCGCGACGTCCAGGATTGCAACAGGATGATGGAAGCGGCGCAAATGTTCAAAAAGGCGGCGGTCATCGGCGGCGGTCTGCTCGGTCTCGAAGCGGCCAAAGGGCTGCTTAAACTGGGCATGCACGTGACGGTCGTTCATTTGTTCGAGGATTTGATGGAGAGACAACTGGATGCCGCGGCGGCGGCCATGCTCAAAGCGGAGCTCGAAGAGCAAGGGCTTCATTTTATGATGAAGAAAAAGACCGCGGAGATTTTGGGCGACGCCCGCATAGAAGGGCTTATGTTCGACGACGGCTCGATACTGGAAGCCGAATTCTTGGTCATGGCCGCGGGAATCGTGCCCAATACGGTGCTGGCCCGTAATGGCGGCATCCAGGTCGGACGGGGCATTGTGGTCGACGATTACATGCGGACAAATGTCGCGGATGTGTACGCTGTCGGCGAATGCAATGAGCATCGCGGCATCTGCTACGGTCTGGTGGCGCCGTTGTTTGAGCAGGGCGCTGTCCTGGCTAAACATTTGTGCGGGGTAGCGGTAGAGCCTTATAACGGATCGACCGTATCGACCAAGCTGAAAATTTCCGGAGTGGACGTATTTTCCGCGGGGGAATTTCAAGACGGTCCCGGACTGGACATCATTCGTTCGCAGGATCATTGGAAGAAAACGTATAAGAAAGTGCTGCTTCAGGACAACCGGATCGTTGGCGGCGTATTGTTCGGCGATGTCAGCCTGTCCGCTCAGCTGTTGAAATGGGTAAAAGACCAGGAGCCTATGACGCAGGACATTCATGCGCTTTTGCTGGGCACTTCGGCTGCTGCCAGCGCGGACCCGCTCGCTTTTGCAGCCGCGATGCCTGCGGACGAGATCGTATGCGGGTGCAACGGGGTTACCAAAGGCATGATCGTGCAGGCTATCGTGGAGCAAGGACTAAGCACGGTGGAGGAAATCAAGGCGTGCACCGGAGCCAGCCGGTCCTGCGGGGGCTGCAAGCCGATGGTGGAAAACATCCTCGCTCTGACGCTGGGGGATGGCTATGAAGGCAGCACCGCCAAGGAAACGATATGTCCTTGCACGACCCATACCCGTGACGAGGTTGTCGCGGCGATCAGGGATAAAGGGCTGACCCACGTCAGAGAAGTGATGAGCGTACTGGACTGGAGCAATCCGGAAGGATGCCCGAAATGCCGCCCTGCGATCAACTATTACATCGGCATGGTATGGCCCGAAGCTTTCGAGGACGAGCGGGATTCGCGATTCGTGAACGAAAGGCTGCATGCCAATATCCAAAAAGACGGCACCTACTCCGTTGTCCCCAGAATGTACGGGGGCGTCACGACGCCGGATCAGCTGCGCAAAATAGCTGAAGTCGCGGACAAATATGCCGTGAAAATGGTCAAGGTGACCGGCGGCCAACGGCTCGATCTGCTGGGCGTGAAGAAAGAGGATCTCCCGCTCGTATGGGGAGAGCTGGATATGCCGTCCGGGTACGCTTACGCCAAGTCGATTCGAACCGTAAAAACATGCGTAGGCTCAACGTTTTGCCGCTTTGGCACCCAGGATTCCCTCGGCATGGGGATTTTGCTGGAGAAAAAATTCGAGCGGCTGTGGATGCCGGCCAAATTCAAAATGGCCGTCAACGGCTGTCCCCGCAATTGTGCCGAGCCGGAAATTAAAGATTTTGGCATTATCGGGAATGACGGCGGTTGGGAGATTTATGTCGGCGGCAACGGCGGTGTGAAATTAAGGGGCGCGGACCTGCTCTGCAAGGTGAAGACGGACGAAGAGCTGATTGAGCTTGCGGGAGCTTTCATTCAATATTACCGGGAAACCGGAAATTACGGGGAGCGCACGTCCGATTGGATCGAACGGATCGGCCTGGATACGGTTGTCCGGGAAATTGTCGAGAACAAGGAAAACCGCCGGAAGCTTGTGGACCGCATCGAACTGGCGCTGGCCGGGCTGCAAGATCCGTGGAAGGAAGTTATCGACGGGGAAGAGCTCAGGCACCAGCTGTACGAACAAATTTTGGCGAAATAAGGGAGGAACCGATATGAAAGCCACATCTGATATAGAGGCTGCCGTCTATCATCCGGTCGGGGAACTGGAGGAGTTCCCCCTGCATCTCGGCAAGGTTGTGCGGATAGGGGATGTTGAAATCGCAGTGTTTCACGTCTCCGGCGGCACTTTGCATGCGCTTGAAAACAAAACCGCCCATAAGAAAGGCGGTCCGCTGGCCGAAGGCATCGTAAGCGGGCAGTACGTCTACTGTCCCTTGCGCGATTGCAAGATCAGTCTCCTCACCGGAGAAGTGCAGCTGCCCGACACGGGACAAGTCAAGACGTATCCCGTTCAGCTCAAGGGGAATACGGTTTATATCGGTATAAGCTAGATAGGATTATTGGAATATCAGGCGGCCGATAGCCTCCGGAACCGTTTGTATAACGGAATCGGAGGTTTTTTGGCGCGAAGTGATATCCCTCACAGTGTCGGCAGAAAGAATGTGTTTTAATGAATTAGGAGTTTACAGCGAAGGAGCATGATAAGACATGGATCGAGCGTTCGCGTCCAAATTTGCCAAATACGTTTTTTTCGTTGTATGTGGACTAATCGTCCTCATGTGGTTCGGTTCGAGATTTTTTACCCATATTGACTTGGCCTTGTACGGTTATATGGTCGGGACGGTCGTATTCGTCTGCGGTTTCTTTTACCGGTTTCTGTCATGGGGGGAGCGGCCGCCTACGAAGGTGATTTTAAAGAAAGGAATCAAACTGTTGTTCCGCAAAAGCACGCCGGCGACGGCGGTGGACCATCTGGCCACGTACCGGTTCGTCTGGAATCGCGGCTGGTACCGCTGGACGCAGCACATTCTTTTGGGTTGGGGCTGCATCATTTCGGCTTTCGTCACGTTTCCCCTGGTGTTCGGCTGGATGTACTTCACGATGGGAGAGAACGGGACGTACACCGTCGTTGGTTTCGGCATCGATATTATGCGCATTAAGGCGGACGGAATTATCGGATACCTTTTTTATAATGCGTTGAATATTACGGCTTTCATGGTCATAGGCGGAGGCTGCATGGCTTTATACCGCAGATTGAAAAACATGCAGGCTGTCGCAGAGCAATCTTTTGTCTATGATTTTCTCCCGCTGTACATGCTGCTGTTCGTCAGTTTGACAGGGCTGACGCTCACTTTCTGCAATATGTTTTTGCACGGGTACGGGCAGCCGGTCGTATCTTTGGTGCATCAATGGTCGGTCATCGTCACGCTCATTTATATTCCGTTCGGCAAGCTGGCGCATATTCCGTTCCGTCCGATGAGCGTCTTCGCCCGAAATTACCGGGAGCATTACGCCGGGCAGGCGATGAAAAGCTGCCGGGTTTGCGGGACTGGCTTTGTGTCCGAGGAGCAATCCGGCGACGTGATCGCCGTGCTGCAGACAAGCGGCATCGAATTCAAGACGGAGGAAGGCTATCACCTGGCCGAGCTTTGCCTGCCCTGCCGCCGCAAATACCGGATGTCCCGGTTTGCCGGCATTCCGACCCATCGGATCAAGTTTAAGGAGGCGAATCAGAATGCCAAAGGATAAGTTTTTTAAACAAATCGCCAATAAAACGCATCCGAACGAAAAGCTGGTGGCAACCCATTGCTCCTACTGCGGGATGCAGTGCGGCATGAACTTGAGAGTCAATACGTCCACAAACAAAATTATCGGCGTCGAGCCCCGCTACGATTGGCCGGTAACGCTCGGCAAAATGTGTCCCAAAGGCGTGACCGCCTACCAGCAGACGAATCATGATGACCGGCTGCTGCTTCCGCTGATTCGCGATGACGCTTCTTTAAAGGGAACGAAAGAAGGCTTCCGCGAAGCGAGCTGGGACGAGGCTTACGATCTGATCGCAAGGCGATTCCGGGAAATGCAGGACCAGTACGGCAAAGATTCGCTTTCCGTATTCAGCGGCGTATCGATGACGAATGAGAAATGCTACTTGACCGGCAAGTTTGCCCGGGTTGGGCTTCAGACGCGCTATATCGACTATAACGGGCGCTTTTGCATGTCGAGCGCAGCGGCGGGTTTCTTGCGCAGCTTTGGCGTGGACCGGGGATCGACGCTGCCGTGGACCGATCTGCATGAAACGGATTGCTTGTTCATTGCGGGAAGCAATACGGCGGAATGCCACCCGACGTCGATGTTCCGCGTCTGGGAAGTGCAGAACCGCGGCGGCTATTTGATCGTAGCGGACCCCCGGGAAACGCCGATCGCCCGGCGCGCGGACGTTCATCTGGATTTGCGCCCGGGGACGGATCTGGCGCTTGCCAATTGCATGATCCATCTGCTTATACGGAATGGCCATGTAGACACTGAATTCGTCAGCAAGCATACGAACGGATTTGAAGAGCTGCAGGCGGTTGTCGAACCGTTCACGCCTGAATATACGAGCGAGATCACGGGAGTCGCTCCCGACAAGTTGATCCGCGCCGCCGACATATACGGCAGGGCGCCCAACGCCGTCGTCATGTTCGCTCGCGGCATCGAACAGCAGCATAAGGGCACCGACAATGTCTCGGCCTACACGAACATGTGTCTGATCACAGGCAAAATCGGCCGGCCCAAATCGGGCGTAGCGACCTTTACGGGACAAGGCAACGGCCAGGGCGGAAGGGAGCACGGCCAAAAAGCCGATGCGCTGCCGGGCTACCGCAAAATTACAAACCCGAAGCATGTGGCAGAGGTTTGCAGCGTCTGGGGAATCAAGCCGGAAGAGATGCCGCAGCCAGGCGTATCGGCTTACGAAATGTTTGAGCTTATGCAAAACAAAACGATTCGGGGGTTGTACCTGCTCTGCTCCAATCCCGCCGTCTCGGCGCCGAACTTGAATTATGTGCGCGAGGCGCTGAAGGGGCTCGATTTTATGGTTTGCGCGGACATGTATTTGTCGGAATCCGCCGAATTCGCCGATGTCGTGCTGCCGTCCGTAACCTGGTCGGAGGACGAGGGGACGGTCACGAACCTGGAAGGGCGTATCATCAAAATAAATAAAGCCCAGGAGCCCGTAGGCGAGTCCAAGCCGGATTGGCTGATCCAGGTCGAGCTTGCGGAACGGCTGGGCAGAGGGCAATATTTCCGCCATCTGAAAACGGCCAGAGACGTCAATGACGAATTCCGCCTCGCCTCCAAAGGCGGGTATGCCGATTATTACGGCGCCACCTGGGAAAAAATCAACGAAAACGACGGCGTCTTCTGGCCTTGCCGCGATGAAGACGACCCGGGCACGCCGCATATGTTTTTGGACCATCAGTTTTATCATCCCGACGGCAAAGCCAAGCTGTGCGCGCTCCCGTACAGGCCGCCGGCGGAGGAGCCGTGCGAGCAGTACCCGCTGCGGCTTACGACAGGCCGGGTTGTGTACCACTACCTGTCGGGCAACCAGACCCGGCGCATTCCGTTCCTGCGGGCCATGTGCCCGGAGCCCTTCGTGGAGGTGCATCCGGAGACGGCCGAGCGGTACGGAATCGTCCACGATGAAGTGGTCCGCTTATACACTCGCCGCGGCGAAGCCTTTTACAAGGTGAAAGTCATCGAGGCGATCCGCAAGGATACCGTGTTCGTTCCGTATCATTTCGGCCACGAGCAGTCGATTAATTTGCTGACGATTCCGGCGCTTGACCCGATGTCGAAAATGCCGGAGTTTAAAGCTTGCGCCGCACAGATTGCCAAGCAGACCGAGAGGGTGAGCATCGATGAAACAGCATCTTTACATTGAAATGGATAACTGCATCGGCTGCCGGAGCTGCCTTGCCGCCTGTACGCAGTGCGGTGGACACGATGAAAGAAACCGCAACTACGTCTACGAGGTAGACCCGTTTGTCAGCCGCCAAACGATCCCGTTAATGTGCCTGCACTGTGTAAATCCGGCCTGCGCCCGAAGCTGTCCGGCCCAGGCCATTCAGATCACGCAAGAGGGGGCCGTCCTGTCGGCATTGGTGGAGAAATGCATCGGCTGTCAAAACTGCACGATTGCCTGCCCGTACGGGATTCCCAAGTTCGATGAAGCGCAGAACCTGATGTATAAATGCGACCTTTGCTACGATCGGACCAAAGAGGGAATACCGCCGATGTGCGCCTCGGTTTGTCCGACCCAAACGCTGCAATGGCTTACCGCAGAGGAGATCGCGGCGAAAAAAGAGCAGCACAGGCTGGGCAATTGGATGGCAAGCCATCAGCCGTTCGATCCCCTTGAAGGGGAGACGAATGTGAAGATCAGTCTTCCGGGCATTTTGCAAGGTAAGGCCAAGCTGTTTTAACTAACTTGTACTGGGGTGAGCCCGTATGGAACAGAACGGCAAACGTGATAATGACCATTTTCCTTTTAATGAGGATAACTATACGCACAATATCAGCAAGGACAACGAAAGAAAGCTCGATCGCCGGAACTTCATGAAAACACTGGCCGGCGCCGCAGGCGTGTTCGCGATATCCACGCTGCCTTGGGGGGCGCTGGCGGCTAAGGAGCTTGCGGGAATGCAAAAGAAAAGCCATCCGCAGCAAAAAATTGCCGATATTCACGCGCTGCAAATCGGGGATGCCGTCGAATTCGCCTATCCGAGCGAGCACGATTCCGCGCTGCTGATCCGCCTCGGCGAGAATGAGTACAAAGCGTATCAAAACGCATGCACTCATTTGAAATGCCCCGTCTTCTGGAGCAAGGAGAAGGAAGAGATGGTATGCCCTTGCCATCACGGGCTGTTTGACGTTCGAACAGGCTCGCCGGTGGCCGGGCCTCCGCGAAGACCGCTGCCGGAAATCCTGCTGAAGCAGGAGCAGGGCGCCATTTATGCGACGGGGGTGAAACGTTATGAAACGTAGCTATCGCGGGATCGTCTTGCTGTGCATCATCCTGTTTCTGAACATCCTCTGCACGCAAAAAGCCGTAAATGCTTACTTTTTCGAGCATTATCTTTCCGTGATTGTCTATGCGGCGGTCAACATCGTTTTATTTCCGCTGGCCGTTTGGATTTATCGCCGGGAGCGTGCGGTTGCCTGATAGAACGATTCAAAAACACGTGAATACAAGCCTCACGGTCAGATAAGTACGTGACTCAGTTTGTGGCTATGCCACGAAAGAGGGACATCCCCTTTGTTGGAAATGGTTGTCGTGATCACAACCATTTCTCATCCAGGGAGGATGTCCCTTTTTCAGTTCCTAATGCGATTCAATCTGTCTCCAATTTGATCGTATCGTACATAATGCCGCCGCCGCTGGTGACGCTTGTCATTTTGAAGGTGATTGTATTGGAGCCTGCCGCAAGCTGTGATGCAGGAAAATCGATTTGAACCATTTTGTATCTTCCGCTTTGCAATGCATCCCGGTAGATGGTTTGATCGTTCAATGCCGAGTAATCCAGCGTTGTTACGGCTGCTCCGTTTACATCCACTTCTACGATCGGAAAGCGGGAGATCGCAGCCATGGCAACGGTGAGATGGGCATTTCCGCTGTACGTTTTAGCCAGATTAAAATTGACATTCCATTGTCCCGCCTGCGTCTGTGCGTAATACCAGTTGGTTGAAGGCGAGCTTGTGCCAATCGTATAGGTCAGGTTGGCCGGCACGTTATTGTAGATACCGAACTGCCTTGGGAAATTGCCCAAGTTGAATTCCCCTGATTTCCGGTCGGCAGTTCCGATCTGCCAAAGCTTATTCGGATAATTAGGCGGCGTCCAGGTAATAGTACCCAAGTTGGCGGCAGTGCCGCTAATTGCAATATTGTCCTTCTGGAGCTGATCCGTCATACTGCCGCCGGTCTGATAGGCATACAGCGAATAGGTGCCTGGCCGCACGTTTGGAATGTTGAACTTGCCGGAGGAATCCGTTTGGGCCCAATACATATAGTTCGTGCCCTGGTACAGAAATTCACCGCCGGGCTGAGCAAGAACAATCGTCGAACCTGCGGCCGAACGCCCATCGGCAACCTTCAACGTGCCGGTAACTGTGGAACGATTTAAAGGGTAATTTTGGTTTGACAGCCAAGAGTAAGGCCAGGACGCTTCCTCGGCAGCGGCTCTTGTTTTTGCGTCGCTGATATCGCCATTATTGACATATACCAACCACGGTCCATACATTTTTCCTGAAGGGATCGTTGTGGAAGTTTTCCCTAAATGAGTTCCTTGCATCATATTAAGCACGGTGCCGTCGCCCGTCGAGCTCTCGACGTGAACCATCAGTTCCTGATTCAGCGGTCCGCCGTTGTCGGCTTCATGGCTTACAGGGATCATCCAGACACCGTAGTTGTTTCCATTCGAAGCTGTTCCATATACACCGTGTATATGATCTTGTGCCATATAGCTTGCCCAATCGTACTTGGAGTAGTACGAGCCGTTTGGCAGCTTCCAGGTTTCGTTCTGAACGAGCGTTCCGTTTTGAATATCGGAGACAGCGGGGAGTGCCCCTTGCCTTTCAGCGTTATAACCGTTGCGGAAGATCGATCCGTCAACGCGATAAACCGTCCGCATTTCTTGGACCGTTCCGACATTCGCGGCAACAAAATAGGAATAAATGCCGCTAACGCCGCTGCGGACGACATAGTGCAGCTCGCCGGAGCCGCCGATATAGGCGATGTCCGCCATGGTGCCGGTATTGCTTACGATTTTGAGTTGGGTCGGGCTGAGACCGCTATTTGTTCCGCTGTTATTGGTATTGTCCCAATAAAAGCCTTTAGCTGTCCCAATCAGCTCCTGGCTGCCATAGACAAGTGAGTATCCCTTGCCCGTGTTGTTAAACTTGACGGTCAAATATTCATTGGATATCGTGGCAGTCATTGCGGTTGTATCAGCAGTCAAAGTCACTCCGCCGGCCATATGTGCGACGGGCATTTGAATTAAAGAAAGCGTTAAACAGAATAATGCTGCAAACATTACAAAAGGTTTCATCATGTTGGCCATCAGCTTCATCTTTTCAACTCCTATTCTTAACACTGAGAATAATTCATCATGTCCTTCTCTTGCAACATTTACAGTGACAAGGGCGAGGCTCCTGTCTTCCGTCTAAAGGGTGGGGGAGCGGCAGCACCTCCTGCATGATGGGTTGGTAATCGGTCTTTCGGATAATCACCTGCTTCGCTATAGGATTGATAACGAAATGTAAGCGCTATCGTTTCGGATGATACCATTTCATTTTATTTCAAACAATTGGATTTTTTTGATTTATTGGACTCAAATTGACTTGATTATTATGCAAAAAAGTGCAAACGACTTTCATAAGCCCTGTCCCGGAATCGTTAGCTTATCGTAAAAGAAAGAGCTTCGGAACGGCGCCATTCGCGCGATTCCGAAGCTCTTTTCGTTGTTTTGCGGCAGGCAGGGCCGCTGTGGAGGAACTGTTGGCAATAAAAGATAAAGCGTGCAAAAATGTGCATTCGCATCCGAAGTCTGTTCGCGAGTTTCTTGCTCCTGCGAGCCGCTCCCGCAAGCAGCCGTCTCACGCCTTTTTCGTTTTGGATATGACGAACGAGGTGACTTCGGCTTTTTTGCTTTGATAGAAATGCCAGTTCAAAATAATCGAAATGATGTAGAACGCGATGAAAAAATAGAACGCTGCAACTGGGCTGCCTGTCGTATTCGTAGCCCATCCGAAAAGCTTCGGTATAAAGAAAGAGCCATATGCCGCGAAAGCTGCCGTGAAACCTAATACGGGAGCGGCTTCTTTTGGCGGGAAGATGAAAGGAATCATTTGGAACGTAGATCCGGAACCGGTGCCCGCCGCCAGGAACAGGAGGAGGAATGATGCCAAAAATCCGCCGAACTGATGCGCATCAATATAGTAAATAACTCCGATCGCTCCGATCCCCATCAATACGAGCACAACAGCCGTAACGTTGGAACCGCCGAGCTTATCCGCCAGCCATCCGCCTACAGGCCGGGCTGCCGCTGCGACGAAAGCTCCAAGGAATGCCAGCGACACATGCTCGGGGAACTGGGCTTTCAGCAGCAGCGGAAACGCAGCGGAATATCCGATAAATGAGCCGAAGGTGGCCACGTAGAGCCAGGTCATAATCCAGGTGTGCTTGCGCTTGACGATGACGAATTGTTCGGATACCGATTGCTTGGTTCCGGGCAAATTGTTCATGCCGAAAAATGCGATGACGGTCATGATCAGAATAGGCACGACCCAAATAAAGGCGGCATTTTGCAGCCAGACATGCTGCCCGTTCTTAAGCAACTGGCCTTCTCCGCCGACCAATGCGAAAGTTCCGGTTGTAATAATCAGAGGCGTCACGAACTGCACGACGGATACGCCCATATTGCCGAGACCACCATTGATGCCGAGGGCTGTGCCTTTTTCCTTTTTAGGATAAAAGAAGCTGATGTTGGACAAAGACGAGGAAAAATTTCCGCCGCCCAGGCCGCAAAGCGCTGCCAAAAGGAGCATGACCGAATAAGGCGTGTCCGGGTTCTGCACGGCCATTCCGATGCCAACGGCAGGGATAGCGAGAATGCCCGTGGACAGCACGGTCCAGTTGCGTCCGCCAAACGTTCCGACCGCAAAGGTGTACACAAAGCGTAAAGTTGCGCCTACCAGTCCGGGAATAGCAGCCAGCGTGAACAGTTGGTCCTGTGTAAAATGAAATCCGATGTCGTTCAACCGGACAGCGACAACAGACCAGATCTGCCATACGATAAAGGCCAGCATGAGAGAAGGAACGGAAATCCACAAATTTCGGGTAGCGTGCCGCTTGCCTTCGCTTTTCCAAAATTGCGGGTCTTCAGGATTCCAAACTTGAATTTTAGCCATAAACATCCTACCTCCTTCATATGTGGCTTCATTGTAGCAAAGCGGACGGACCGCCCACTGTAACAAAAATCATAGTATAAAGCCGCACATTTTAAGAATTTGTGAGCAGTTGTTGAAACAATCGTTCGGCCGCTTGCCGGCCCTGCGCAATGCAGTCCGGAATTCCGACGCCGCGATACGATCTCCCGGCCACGACCAGATGCGGAAATTGCTCCTGAAGCTGCCGCTCGATATGTTGGAGCCGATCCATATGGCCTACCGAATATTGGGACATGGCCCCGGTATGTCTTGTAATTTCCGTGAACAGGGGCGCTGCCGCCAGTCCGAGGATGGCGCCTAATTCTTTCTTCACTCGTTTTTCCAGCTCGGAGTCGTCCAATTCCTCATGAGACTGATCCCCCCAATGGCCTGTATACGCCCGGATCAGCACTTTCCCGGGCGGGGCGGTGTGGGTCCATTTCGACGAAGTCCAGGTGCAGGCCGTGATGAGCAGCCCCTCTTGCCTGGGAACGACAAACCCCGATCCCTGCAGAGACCGATCGAGCGCAGCTTGATCGAAAGCCATAACGATGTTGGCAACGGACGTGCTGGGGATTTGCCCCAACCGTTCCGTCAGCGGCTGCGGCGCGCCTTGAATGAGTCTGGCCGCTTGCTCGGCCGGCGCAGCCAGGACGATGCCGTCGACTTTCAGCGCCGAATGGCCGGAAAATACAATTTTATAGTTTTCCTGCTGGCGCAAGATGCTCTGAACGGGACTGTTCATGCTGATGAAGGTTCCGCTTTTCGTCAGGACGGCCGCCAGCCGGTCGACCAGCGTGCGTAGTCCGCTTTTGTAGGTCAGGAACATGCTGCTGCGAAGATGGGGAGGCAGCTGGCTAACGGCAGCGTCCGGAGCCGGTGACGGCTTTTTGCTGCGGGAGGAAAGCATGCCGAGAATGAGGCTGCGGTGTTCTTTTTCCATATGAAGCAGCTGCGGAAAAGTTGCGGCGGTGCTCAGCATGTGCAAATCTCCCGCATAGATGCCGCCCAAAATAGGTCCGACCAATCGGTCGGCGACCTCCGCGCCCAGCCTTCGTTCAATCAAGCTCCCGATGGATTCGTCACCGGGGGTGCTTTTTCTGGGCAAAAGAAAATCCAATGACGCCCGGACTTTGCCGGGAAAAGAAAGCAAACGGGTGCCTATGAACGGCTTCACTCGCGTGGGGATGCCCATGGACAAGCCTGCAGGCACGGGGTGAAGCTTTCCTTTCAGGCAGATAAAGCTTTTGGAAGCGGTCGGGGCCAGTCCGGTCAAGTCGCCGGTCAAGCCGAGTTCATCGGACAAATGCAGCACGGCAGTCTTGCGGGACAAAAAGGCATCCGGGCCTTGTTCGATAATAAAGCCGTCCCGATGCAGCGTTTGAATGACGCCGCCGAGCCTGTCGCTTTTTTCCAGGAGCGTGATTTGAACCGGCTGCCCCGAAGATTCGAACTGTTTGTGCAGCTCGTAGGCTGCGGTCAGCCCCGTAATGCCCCCGCCGATTACCGCTATATGTTTGATTTTCATGGCCGCCACTCCTGACTCATTTTTCCCATAATGTATCATGGGCCGAAATCGCCGGATATGAAATAGATCACTTTCAGCACTTTTGGACGCGGCAAAAACTGCATCGTGATCTTCATCACATGCAGTTGGCCGGGCATTTTCGTATAATGAAGCGGTTTTGTAATGGAGAATCAGGAATGGAGGCGTTTGGGCGGCATGAAAAGTGAACCCGTACCCTATAACATCCATATTCATACGTATTCACTGGGAAAAGACAAAGTATTTCTGATCGGCGGCGGCCAGGCTCATATCGGGGCTGTGGCGGTCGCGTATCCCGACGGGCATCGGATCTGCGAAGAAGCCGTCACACTGCCGGGACATAGAGAAAAACCGCTAGCGGCAGAGCTCGCAAGGCTGGCAGCCTCACAGCTCAATCAGGCCGTAACGGTTATTATGGGCATCCATATCGATCAAGCGACGAAGCAGGACATCGACGAGATCGTCCGATGCGTACGCGAAGCCATGGCGGAGGAGCTTAAGCGAGCGCAGGAGGTATTTTAGTTGCTATTTTTCTTTTTGTGTCTTCGAGTAAAAATGAACAAAATAGCGGTTGTGAATAATATAATCGCTAACAACCATCCTATCGTCGGTGCGTAATTCGTTATATTTTTGCCGCCAACCGTAAATAACAATGAAACGGAAGCCAATATACAAAGGGGCACAATGATTCTATTCACTCGGTTCCACTCCTTTTGGAAAATGATTCACATTACAGCGCAACCAATGTAACGATGTATGCTGAGCAGATGATCCTAATTGGCCAACATTTTCGTTATTTATAAATGGGTTCTGTAAATATATACCACTATTTGTCAACGCAATCAACGGTTAGTCGAAAAGGAACAGAAAACCCGTTAATGTCCATTAATAAAAGGGACGAGTCATCAGCTGTGAAATAGGCATCAAAAAGCTTGATGCAGGAAAACGAACGCATATGAAAAGGCTACCCGCTTGGGTAGCCCGATTCTGTTATGCGCCGGTAGACCCGGCTCTTTACCCTGTTATCGATCAAGCGACGCCGCAGGACATCGACGAGATCGTCCGATGCGTACGCAAAGCCATGGCGGAGGAGCTTAAGCGAGTGCAAGCATCGCTGCCATGTCCTCTTGAGCATTTCCGATCAGTTTAAGTCCGAAGGTTTGCACCAGTACGTCCAGAACGCCCGGGGTAATGAATTCCGGCGGTTTGGGACCGATGCGAATATCTTGGATGCCGAGGCTGAACAAGCCGAGCAGGATGGCGACGGCTTTTTGCTCGAACCAGGAGAGGACGATGCTGACCGGCAAATCGTTGACGCTGCAGCCGAAAGCGTCGGCCAAAGCGAGCGCGATTTTGACGGTGGAGCCGGAATTGTTGCACTGCCCAAGGTCGATATACCGCGGGATGCCGGTATCGGCGACAGTTCCGTATTCCACGTCGTTGAAGCGGAATTTGCCGCAGGACGTCGTGAGAATGACGGTATCGTTAGGAAGCGATGTAGCGAGCTCGCGGTAATACTCGCCGCCAGGGCCGGGCGCATCGCAGCCGGCGATGACGAAGAAACGTTTTATTTTGCCTGCTTTGACGGCTTGAATGATTTCGGGAGCGAGCCCGATCACCGTTTCGTGATGGTATCCGGTCGTAAGCTGCTGCTCGGAATCAATGCTGACGGCGGGCAGCGACAAAGCTTTGTCGATCAGAGGGGTGAAATCATCGCCGATGATTTTGGTGACACCCTCCAGACCGGCAATATCGTAGGAGAAAAAGCGGTCGGCATACGTGCCTTTTATAGGCATGACACAGTTCGTCGTCGCCAGGATGGCTCCCGGGAATTTTTCGAAAAGCCGCCGCTGGTCATACCACGCTTTGCCGATATTTCCTTTCAGATGCGCGTATTGCTTCAATTTCGGGTAGCCGTGGGCCGGGAGCATTTCGGAATGCGTGTAGATGTTGATTCCTTTGCCCTCGGTCTGTTTGAGCAGTTCCTCCAGCGCATAAAGGTTGTGCCCGGTTACGACGATCGCATGGCCCTCGATTTTGTTCTGGGACACCGTGACGGGCTGGGGAATTCCAAAATGCGTCGTATGCGCGCGATCCAGAACGTCCATGATCCTTACGGCCGCGGAACCGACTTTCATCGCCATGTCGATATGCTCCTGGAGGTTGAAATTGGAGTTGGTCAAAGTCATGTAGAGCGCTTCATGTGTGATGCGGTCTACCTCGGGGTCGCTGTAGCCCAATTGGCGTGCGTGCGTGGCATAAGCGGCGATACCTTTTAACGCAAAAATCATCGTGTCCTGCAGGCTGGCGATATTTTCATCTTTTCCGCAGACGCCGACTACTTTGCAGCCGCCTGTCGGGGTTTGCTCGCATTGGTAACAAAACATAGATGAATCCCTCCGTTTCATTGTCCGGTTTTCATACACAGATTAACAGGTCTGCGGAAAAAGGTATGTGATCGCAATCACAGACAGTTAAAATGCTCACGCTCAGCCGAAACAAACACGAAGGACAAGTATATTCAATTTTAGCCAAAATAGACAAGAGCATGCAAGAAATCTGGCAATTGCATGCTCTATAATAGGGACATTCACCGGGGATGGCCGTTATTTCCCCGCAAGCTCGCGGTAGCGCAGGGGCGGCATGCCCGCAATGGATTTGAACGTTTTGTTAAAATGGGAAATGTGCTCAAACCCGACCTGCTCCGCGATCGTCTGGACTTTGCTCCGGGTCGTCTGCAGCAGCTTTTGCGCTTCGCGGATGCGCACAACCCGGACGTATTCGCTAAAATGGAAGCCCGTCAGTTTCAGAAAAATGCGGCTTAAATAGGCGGGGCTAATATAAAATTGTTTTGCGGCAAGCTCCAGGGTAATCGGCTCTTTGTAATGGGTATTGATGTAGGAGGCGATCTCCGTCACCTTCTGGTGCATCGGATGGCCGCCGCCCGGAGGCTCGCTGCCTGACCCGCAGGAGCGGTGAATCCGGATCAGCAGCTCGGTCAGCAGCTGCCGCACACAGGAAACGTAAAGCGCCGGCCGCTCCCTGCATTCGGTCAACATTTGCTGGAGCAAGCGCTCGACGGCCTGCTGCTCTTTGAGCGGCAAGCGGATTAAAGCGGACTCGCAAAAAGGCGGCAGTTCGAGCAGCGGAGGTTCGGTCGGAGCTATGAAATCGGGCGCGAATTCGATCAGCACCCGCTCGAATTTTTCGACGCTTGAGCTTGACGTAGCGTGAAGGTCGTTCGGCACGACAACGATCAAGTCCCCTTTTTGCACGGTGTACACTTTGCCGTTTATAAAATAGACGCGCTGGCCGTCCAACAAGTAATATAATTCGTAAAACGGATGAGCATGAGGGCGGGGCATGGCGAAATAGCCTTTGCGCTGCAGCTGCTGAATGGCAAAGGATGAATCGCCGATATGGTATTTCGGTTCGGTCCGGCTGCTCATGGAAGTCCCTCTCTTTGCAGGAAGCGTATATGCAAATTTTAGCATATTTTGAAAGCGGAAGGCGCGAAATCGAAAAGCGGAAGGCCGAATCCGGCCTTGGATAAAGGAGATGGCTGCGGAATGTGGAGCCCTGACGATTTTTTGGCAAAGCTTTATGCCCAAACGGTGGAAAACAGCCTGGACCGCGCCGCCGGGACTATGCCCGACGGGGCCGGGCGCGAGGAGCTCAGGCGCCGGCTCGCCGATGCGCTGGGGGCCTGGCCCGAGCGCAGGCCGGCGCTGGAGCCCGAATTGCTCGACACGTTCGAGCATGAAGGACTTACCGTCGAGAAGCTCGCTTACTCGACGTACGAAGGGCTGCGGATACCGGCGTATGCGCTGTATCCGTCAGGCGGGGGCGGCAAGCTGCCGGCGGTGCTTGCCTGCCACGGACACGGCCCGGGCCATCGGGCCGCGCTCGGCATGAATCCCGACGGCAGCTTCGCTGACGATCCCGGGATTCACAACAAATTCGCCGTCCGGCTGGCCCGCCGGGGGCTGTTCGTGCTCGTCCCCGAAATCATCGGCTTCGGGGACCGGAGATTGCAGGCCGGCGTGGAGGCCGATCCGTCGGCCAAAGATTCCAGCTGCCTGCCGATTGCGCTGCAGCTGCTCATGTGCGGGATGACCATCGCCGGATTCCGCACATACGAAGCGACGCGCGCGCTTGACTATTTGGCCGCGCGCGGGGAAGTCGATCCGGAGCGGATCGGGGTCATCGGTTTTTCCGGCGGCGGCCTGGTCGCATCTTTGACCGCTGCTTTGGATGAGCGCATCCGCGCCGCCGTAATTTGCGGATATGCAAATACGTACCTGGGGAGCATTTTGGACCGGCCGCACTGCATCGACAACTATATTCCCGGCATCCTGCGGATTGCCGAGCAGCCGGAATTGCTCGGGTTGATCGCTCCGAGGCCTTTGTTTATCGAGTCCGGGGATCAGGACCGGGTATTTCCGGTTGGAACGACGGAAGAAGCCATCGTGCGGCTGACCCGGATTTACCGCAGTCTCGGAGCGGAGGACCGGCTCGCTGCCGACATATTCCCGGGCAAGCATGAAATTTCCGGAAGAACATCATTCGACTGGCTGAAGGCGCAGCTTTCCTGAGCGGAGAGGAGACGAACCTTTTTTATGAGACATATCACGGTTTCGCAAGACGGCAGCGGGGATTTCACCGGCATTCAGGAGGCGATAGACGCCGTCCGCGTGCTTCCTCTGGAGCCTGTCACGATCTACGTCAAAAATGGAACTTATCGCGAAAAATTGCTCATTCCCGACAATAAACCGGACATCGCACTGATCGGCGAGAGCCGCGAAGGGACGATTATCGCTTACGGCGATTACGCCAGGATGACGGGGCCGGACGGCAAAGAAATAGGAACGTTCCGCACCGCCGTTTTGAAGGTGGAGGCCGACGATTTTCGCATGGAAAATTTGACGGTGCAAAACACCGCGGGCTATGGCCTGGAAATCGCGCAGGCCGTTGCTTTGTACGCTTCCGGCGACCGTCAGGTTTACCGCAGCGTCAGGCTGCTCGGCAATCAGGACACTTTGTATACGAGCCGGGGGCGGCATTATTTTGCCGGTTGCTATATCGAAGGGCATGTCGACTTTATTTTCGGATCGGCGGCGGCATGCTTCGAATCGTGTGAAATCCGCAGTTTGCGCGGAGGCTATATCACAGCAGCTTCGACTCCGCGAGGCGCGGAATTCGGCTACGTCTTTTTGAACTGCCGTCTGACCGGGGCGCAGGAGGAGGAGTCGGTCTACCTCGGCAGGCCCTGGAGAGCGTGGGCGCATACCGCGTTTATCAACACCTGGATGGGGCCGCACATCTATTCGGCGGGTTGGGACAATTGGGACAATCCCGGCAATGAAAGCACGGCCCGCTATACGGAGTACGGCAGCACGGGCCCCGGTGCGCGCGATGCCGCCGTCCGCGCCGGCTGGGCGAGGGTTTTAACGGAAGCGGAAGCGCTGCGGCTTGATGCCAAAACCGTTCTGGCCGGCCATGACGGCTGGGACCCGACGGAGAGCGGAGAGGGCGCTGCAAGGCGGGCGTGAAACATTCTCGCCCGGCCGTCTATGCGGAACGCGAATCTATGTGATAAACTGTACGCAGCAGTAATCGTCATGTGTGACTGGCGTAACGTGGGCAACCACGAGGGAGCACATGGCTTATAGCCGTACGCCTGGGCAAAGTATTTGGTAAGCAAGCATGCGACCAAGTACTTTTTTTGCATTTTCATCCGATTATGGAGAGGGGAACGAACGTAAATGGGTTTGCTGCTTAAATCGAAGCCGTTAGCCGATCAAATCTCGCACTCTATCGCCGCCGAAGTCGGCAAATGGAAGGAGCGGGGCGTTCAACCGGCGATAGCCGCCATTTTGGTGCAGGGCGATCCGGCTTCCGCGTACTACGCCAAAGCAAAGGAAAAGCTGGCTGCCAAACTCGGGGTTGCCTTTCATTTGATGGAATTTGAGGCGCAAGTGAGCGAACAGCGCCTTCTTGAGGAGATCGAGCGGTTAAACGGGGACCCGGCCGTGCACGGAATCATGCTCGAGCTCCCCGTTCCCGGGCACATCCGCGTGCAAAAGCTGTCCGATGCTATCGCTCCGGCCAAAGATGTCGACGGCATATCTTCGGCGAACAAATTGGCGTGCATGACGGGAGAAAGCGGGTTGTACCCGGCGACGCCCCAGTCGTGCATCCGCATTTTGAAACATTACGGATACCGGCTTCAGGGGGCGCATGTCGTTCTGATCGGGCGGGGAGAAACGGTAGGGCGGCCGCTGATGCAGCAGCTGCTGCGCGAAAATGCCACCGTAACCGTCTGTCATTCCTATACCGCGAATTTATCCGGCCATATCGCTCAAGCCGACATTTTGATTACGGCCGCAGGCAAAGCAGGCCTGGTGACCCCGGGCATGGTGCATGACGAATTGGTCGTCATCGATGCGGGAATCAATGAAACGGAGGCTGGAATTGCAGGCGACGCCAGCCCCGGCATTTGGGAAGCGGTGAAAGCCGCGACACCGGTTCCGGGCGGAGTAGGCACGCTGACGACCGTCATTTTGTTCGAAAATTTATTAAAAGCAATGGAACTGCAGTCCATCGGGCGGGGGGATGCAAATGAAAGTTTTTGACCGGAAGATTCGCCAATTTCTGGAGGAAGCGGGCTCAAGCTCGCCTGTGCCGGGCGGAGGCAGCGTTGCGGCGCTGTCCGCGGCTTTGGGCGCTTCCATGGGGTCCATGGTAGCCAATCTTACGGCAGGACCCAAATATGAAGCGGTCCGGGAATCGATGACGGCGGCCGTGGAGCGGATGAAATCGGCGATAGCCGAGTTCGAAACGCTGCTGGAACAAGACATGGACGCATTTCACGGATTCATGGCGGCACTCGCGCTGCCCAAAGGGACCGGCGCCGAGAAGGAAGCACGCTCGCTTGCCGTGCAGGATGCCGCCGCTCAGGCCGCCGCCGTACCGCTCGCTCTTTTGAGTCGGAGTTATGACGTGATGGTTGCTTTGGACGAAATCATTCATCTGGCTAACAAAAATGTCATATCCGACCTCGGCATTGCCCTCATTATGCTGGAAGCGGCCATTCAATCCGCCTGGATTACGGTAGAAATCAATCTGGGCAGCATGCAAACCGGGCTTGCGCAGCTTTACCGCGCCGAGGGCCTGGAACTGCTGGACAAAGCCGGGCAGTTGAAGCTGAACGCTTTGCGGAAAGTAAGGGAAAGAATGAGTTAGGCAAGCCAGGCGGCCGTATGGCAGAGAAAAGAGTTACCCTTGAGCGGGATGAAGCGCCCGGGGGTAACTCTTTGTGTTATGTCAGGTCAAGGAGGAAGTCGCCGATGCTGCTTGATTTCTGATTCATGCAGAAATAGCCTCCTCGTTTGGTATCGTAATGACGAATTTCGTTCCGAGCCCTTTTTGCGTGGTGACCTCCAATTGTCCGCCCGCATGTAAGATTCTGCTCCTCATTTGTTCGATTCCCAGTCCCGATGAATCGATCTCCTTCCGACGCACTTTGTTGTCTTCAAACCCCACGCCGTCATCCTCATAGATCAAATAAAAGCTATTGTGCGCTTCCGTTATCAGAAAAGTGACTTTGGAAGCCTGGGAATGCTTTTTCGCATTGTTGAGCAGCTCCTGAGCAATTCGAAAAATATGTCGTTTCGTCGGCAAATCTTTGGCTTCAATGGCAGCAGCCTGCTCAGCAATGAATTCAAGTTGAAAAGGAGCGGTAAAAGCTTCCTTCTTCATGTACATCGTCAGCGTTTGAATCAAACCAATCTCTTTAAGCAAATGGGGATTTAACTCAAAACAGCTTTGGCGCAAACTGGCATTGATCAATTCCACGAAATTAATCATATTGTCGAGCTGTTCCCGATCTTCTTCGGGCGTAGTATACTTTTCCGACAGGATGGTTAACTTTCTTTTCAGAAAGAAAAGGTCCTGCATCGTCGTATCATGAAGATCGGCAGCAATCCGAATCCGTTCCTCCTCCTGCAATTCGAACATGATCTTGCGGAACCATTGAATGTCTTGCGCCGTGTCCTCTTGGGGAAGTTGGGAAGCCAATTGCTGCAGCCTCGCGGTCAGCTTGCGGACCAAGTGAACATTTTCCAGGCTAACTTCCAAATAAGATGTAATCAGGCGCAGCCATTGGATTTCTTCCTTTCCGAGCAGCGTATTCGCCTTTTTGCGTGTCATTACCAAATAACTCGTATATTCTTCATGGTCATTCATCTCAATGCAAGTATAAAGCGGATGATCGAGCAGGGATGACGAATCGAGCAGCTGCCGAATTTCCGCAGTATTCATATCACCTTCGCTAATGATTTCGGTATCGTCCTTATACCGGAACACAATGGCTCCCCCCATCACCTGAAGCGTGTCCACAATATCGACAAGTATGCTATCTTTCAATTCGCGGAAACTGGAAATGGTGCCAAGGTTTTTGGAAATCTTCTTCAAAGCTGTTTGCAAGACGTATTTTCTCGGGAACAAAAATGGTTCAAACCGCGTTGTCCAATATTCCGCCGCGTAGAGCACCCATGTAACAAGGATCAGCGAACCTATGAAAACGAACAGAATTTGCTTTTCATCCACAACATGGCTGAATAAGAAAGCGTATGACCCCGTAAACAAGCTGACTGGAACGATAGCCAGCAGGCCCGCGAACAAAATCCGCCGAATAATACGGCCAAAATCATACAACTGGTCGGAAGCAATTAAGTATGCAAAAGAGATGGGAAAAAGTAAAATAATCCAACTTGTGTACACAGCATTTACAACTCGATACCCCATTATTATTTTTGGAAGAAAGGAGAAACAGATGACAGGTAAAAATGAAACCATCCATGAAAGCCATACACTCTTGATAATGCTGGACATATAGGACGGTTGTTTGCGGAGTTTAACATATAGGATCGTTAATAAATACATATTGAATAAAAACCCGATTATGAAAGTAATTAAGGTAAACGAGTCTTGGTTACGTTGGATTGCGTAAGCCATCGGAGGATAGAAGTACAAGAGTCTTGCACCGAAGCAAATGACGGTAAATGCATACATGAATTTTAAAGTCCGCTTCGGTAAGTCAATACCGCCTTTTTCCTTGAAGAAGACTATTAAAAAATGATAAAACACTATCGGGAGCAAGGTCATCAAGTTGGTGATTGTAAATTTTCCAATGGCATCCCCTCGAATAGATGCGCCTAGACTCATATAAATGATTGCCATGGTTAGAAAAAGGGTTGAAAGCAGCCTAGCCGATGGAGATTGGCGTTTTTTTATTAAAAGCACAACTGCCATAAAGAGGCACACGGATTCCTCGATGATTGGAATAATATCATAAGAGGTAGCGCTATTGGTGTTTATTTCGATTGCGTGCTCACGCCCGTCTCTGAGAATCAACAGCTTGTGAGCTTGCTCAACCGTTCGCCATTTATAAACAGAGGGAGATTCGTCAGGAAATTTGCCGTCTACTTGTTTGACTATATCCCCGATCTGTAAGTCAAGCTTAGCACTCGTACCCTCAGGAGACAATTCCTTGATTACCCATTGGTGCTGCGGGGTTAGCTCAAGATAAATTCCGTTAAAAGGGTAATGGAACATAATGAAGGAGAACCACATTTGTAAGGCGACGAAAATCGACACGATCAGCCCAAATAAATACTTTTTTTTCATAATAATCATCCTCCATACTTCATTTATTTGTTATTATTATGTGTGCAGTACAATTGTCCCGGGAGGGGGTGATATCTATGCTTACAATCCAGCTAAACCCCAATTTGTGCCGAGTCGTACATATGTTGAAAAGCGTTGAGATGCACGGAAATGATGGTATTTCTATTGCTGAATTATCCTTGTCGAAAGAAGAGTCTTCCGCATTGATAAGCATCTTTAATCATTCTGTATTAAGTAAGGGGAAAAAAACATCGGAACCTCGTTGCGATTGGGTTTAACTCCCTCAAGCAATATTTTACCAAATATAAGAAGGATTGCAATTAGCCGCGGCTAAACATGCAATTCTTTTTATGTTGTCACTCTTGCGTCGATCACAACGCAAAACGACAACCGGAAGCATCCCCTCGGGGATATGAAAAAGAGCCTCAGTCACAAATACTGGAGGCTCTTTTCATTGATATTGTGTTTTTTCTGGAACGCGGAGTGGCGCGCCGATGGCGGTCGCATTCGGGGGTACTTGACGAATCATACCGTCCGGTAACGGGCGGGTCGTCGGTATTCGTGCAGTTGGAAGACCAGCACACGGCAGCGGGGAGCATGTGCGGGAAGCTTGCCGAATAATTCCGACTGAAGAAACCGTGCCGACGTTATACGTGCAACGGTCGGGCGACTGTTCTGCAGTTCATGCTCCCGGATGCGATTCGCGCTCGGACGGCGCGTCGGTGATGGCGGTTGCCGTGCCGCTACGCTGCAGCTCTCGCTTCTAGTTCTCCCGGTGCAATCCACGCGCGGGCGGCGTGCTGGTGACGGCTGTTCGGAGATAATAAAGCTTAGACTGAATATTAAGGTCTTAGACTGCTGGTTCTTCCGGATGAAGCCCGGCTTTACGATCGGCACGACGGCAACGACAGCCGGCCGTGCAGTCTAATGCTTTATTTTTTTGTACAATATCATCCGAATGTCCCTCGCTTGTTCAGCCCTGAGCCGGTGATCTGCGGCTTGTATGTGTCCAGGAACACGCTGCTGACGTGGATCGGCGTTTCACTTGCCTTCGGCAGTATCTGCAGGCATGTCCACCAAGCTCCAATCAGCCCTCACATCGGCTGAACGCAAACAGCGAACGCTTGATGGCCGAGCGGGGTAATTCCCGAAGCAGTTGTTGGCAAGCGGCTCTGATTGGAGAATAGCAACGGCGCACCAAGCGTGTCGGAACTGCTTCCGGAAAGCGTACAACAGTTGCTCGCCGTTTCAGGTCGGCACGGCCCCGACAATCAGCCGAAAGAAACGGCCGTCAATCAAGCGATCCATCGATTGGGTGCGCGGTATTCCGCCGCAGATGGAACCTAGCTCAGCATGCCGATCTCCTGCCACGCACCAGCAGGCAGAAGGGAGGCAACCATTCATGGTCACCTCCCCATATGACTCAACAGAGCACCTCACAGATGTCTTATTGGATCATTGGCACATAAAAATTCCTTTATGATTTGTAACAAAAAGGAGAAATTAACTGTCTATATAAGCATCACATAAATGAAGGGATTGTTAATAAATGAAAAAAACTCTTTTTTGTTTTATTTTGGCGTCATTCTTATCGCTTACCACGGTTTCTTTTGCTGCAACAAACACATTAGAAGTTCTTACACTTCCGATAAAGTATGTGATTGATAAAGCAGATATTCAAATGGATGAGGAATATACTTCTTTTTACTATAATGGGCATATATATGCTCCTGTTCGTTTTATAGCAGATGGTTTAGCGGCAAAAATTGATTACTTTCCAGAGACAAATACGGTTACGCTTCAATCCGCACCTACTACAGGAGTTGGTCGTCCAAATGTCTCCCCTGATCAAGCAAAAATTATTGCCTATGAGAAGTACCATCTGAAACACGTTGAGGAAGAGACTAGTATAAGAATTCTAAACGATTTAGAAAGAAAACAAATTCCCGAAGAGGCAAAAAAGGGAGCTCCCGTATACTATTTTGTAAAAGGGTTGAATGATTTAAATGAAGAGACCACAATATGTGTTTGGTCGGTTGATAAGAATGTTAACTTTATATATTCAGATAATTAGAAACAGATAAAACAAAACGAGGAGCACCTATAAAATTAAAGGTGCTCCTCATTTTTATTGCAACTATTTATAGTGGTTTTTGTCGATTAACAGTCCATACTGTAGAGCCGAACGAGTAAATTGTATCGTAAAGACTATACTCATCATAAATAATAGCATTCGTTTTGCCATCACTAAGGACCTGATACCCAATACCTACAACAGCATGTTCACCATAGCTGGGGTCCTTTATTAAAGAAATAATAGCAGGTCTAGAATTATCTATTTCTGCTTTATAATTAGCAAAAATTCCTCCTATCGCTGTTCCGTCCAACGAATATCCATGGTCATTCCAATATCTTTGAGAACCATATGTAATATTACCATAAGAAGTTTCTCCAGCACTATTGGTACTCATTCTATAATTCATACCACGAGCAACATCAACATCAAGCATTTGAGTATTGCCAGTTTTCGTCAAATTATAATAGCCACCTTGTTCAGCCCAATATATTGCGATTTCGGCAGCAGCAATGGGTACGCAACCAAGGGTCGCTTTCCATGTTAGAGTGTTAGGGACATTTTTAATTCTTTTACCTGAAGTAACTGTGCCCGCAGCTATTGCTGATTGTGCTGATAAAGATTCTAATGATTGTAACTGTTTGGCGGATTCAGTAAATCCCTCTTTGGTGAATGCACCTTTAGACTTAAGATCCTTCCGATTTACTTTCTTCTTATCCCTCCTAAGATCAGTGAAATTATCATTATCTACCTTACTAAAATAAGCTGAAGGGCCAACATAAATGGACTTATCAGCATCGATATTTTTGAATGGATGGCTTCCACCGGTAGAAGCTTGAAGAAGTCCCTTATGCAATGTAATAGCACTTTCAATAATATAACCATGATCATCTTTACCGTCTGTTACTGAAAACAAATAGGCAGTAACTTCACCATCGAAGTCATAAAGTTGTCTTTCCTCTCCTAATTGTAGTTTCTCTAAGGGTTGCCAATCAGGATAGAAGCTTTTAGATTCATCAAGAAATGATTGTGCGTCCTTTTTGGCCTCATTCAATGGAACTAGATTCTCCTCATTTTTCGCAAATGCAGCAGGAGCAACAACGGAAGTAATCATAGAACTAATTACTAAAGATAAAAACATTTTTTTCATCCTAATACCAACCTCTAATATAATGTAAAAATATAGGTAATAACACTGAATATAGTATTTATATACCATATTTACCCTGTTTATAATATACATTATTATCCATTTCAAAGTCAATATAAGCCAAAAAAGTAGAAATTCGGAGTTTTTTTGGCCATTCGGAAACCGCAGCGGATCAGTGTATCCCGGATGCCCTGGCGCCGGAGTGAAGGTTTGTTTCAGATATGGCCAGCCGGTGGCTGCGCTTCGATCAGCTCCTACGGCTGCGCAAGGGGTTGGCGGATCTGGATGTACCCTGCATTTTTGTGTGCAAAGCATTGCTTCATATGTCGGATTTTGCTCCTGGATGAGAGGAACTGTAGTGGATAGGTTCAGATAGGTGCAGATCGATTCAGGTTGGCACGGATCGTGCAACTTCCTGGCCAGTAACTAACGCGGCATGCCTACAGCTGCTGCCGCCAGCGTGTGCCGATCTCAGCGCCCGGCCGGGACGAAGAAAACAGGAGCATGAACTGCTGCAATTACTCGGAACTGGTCGGGGTAACAAATCGGAAATCGTACGCTAAGGAAATAAACCCATCAAAATCGCCACTTTTCCTTGCGGGGATACGAAAAAGAGCCACAGTCAAAAATATTGGAGGCTCTTTTTCGCTTATTTGAATAGTTGCTGCAAAACAATGACCGCCCTTTTCAACTCCTCGTCACTTTTTCCCTTCAGGATATTTACAGCTTCTAAAAACCTTTTATTGTTGGGGAGCCCGTGGTATTCTAACAGCTCTCTAAAATCCACGCTGAGTGCTTCGGCAATTTTCTCTAATGTCAAAATCGTGATGTTTTGCTGACCACGTTCTACCAACCCAATGTACGAATGCTGCGTATCCACCAATTCAGCCAGTTGTTCCTGGGTTATACCCTTTTCCTTGCGAATCAATCTGATTTTTGCTCCAACGGATTTTAACACAGAACTATCATCCACATTATTCACGCCCCTATTCTTGCAGCATAGAGTATAAAAGATTAAAAGGAAAGAAAAAGAAAAAAGAAGAAGCTGATAAAAAATAGCCAATCAAATCCACTCAACTATAAGAGTGAATTTGATTGGCTATGATTAAGTCGTCCTCTGTCGATCGGTAATCCTTTCAGCCACCGGAACCGTCATGTACAAGATGCTGATATATTGGAGGGTTCTTTGAAACTTCTTTGTTATTCGATTTTTCCGCGTGAGCGGATACAGTATTAGTTATTCCTATTCCTATTACTAGAATCAGCAGCAACTTCTTCATTGTGAATCCCTCCCATGATTTGTGAGAATTTTTCTTCCTGCTCTTTGGATGCATGGTGTCTGTGCATCCAAAACAATGAGGCACAATTTTTAAAATCAACATCATTGTTATGAGAAACAGCATAAGAGAGACAAAGAAGGATTAAGTCTATTCCTACGCTGACATAACCTTTTCTACAAAAATAAATAGCTTTTTGATAGTTAAATTGTATGTAATGATTTTTCCAAACAGGATTTTCGGAGTCTTTATATTGGTCAATTTCTTCCGAAAATCTATCCAAAATGTGGTCAATATCATAATGGTGTAAGTTAGCTGCTTCAGCAATTGTTCTCATGCCTGTGATCAATATGGAAGAAGAATTTGAGGCAATGAACTCTGCATATTCGTTGCATACGTCTTTGCCAAGAAGTAAATCGATCGAATAAGTGTTTCCTTTCGCAAAAACACTAAACTTTTCGACTTCTTTTCTTCCTTCATCATCTAAAATTTCGAACCAGCTTAAATCGGCGTATGATTGTACATACTTTTTAGCTTCTTCATATTTCCCGGTTAAACTTAGAGACAGCCCTTTTAATAGAAAACCTTGCCCGTAATAAACGACTAACGGTCTTTCTGTTTCCAATGTTTTTGATCCGTTCATTCCTGTTAGCATGCTGTAGACATACATTGCGCATGTTCTTAATTCATCTGCATATTGGCCGACCTCACTCCATTTTTGCAAAGAGTAGCAGGTTTGCGATATTTTCAGGAATGCGTCTAATTGTATATGATCTGGCAAATTTTTTATGAAAGGATTGAATCGTTGAATTGCTTTCCAATCTTCTTCAGAACCATTTCCCAGGGACGCAAGAAAGATTCGATATTGGGCAATGCTCACTTTTTCTGACAATCGAATCTGTTCATGATCGCAGAAATATTTATAATAATGAATAGACTCTTTTCTTCTGCCTTGTTTAAATAACGTTTCGGCCAGGTCAAATAAGATAGATGGAGTTTCAGTGTCATCCAAATAGGAGTCAAGGTCACCTTTTGCATCCTCCAGCATAGAAAAATCCCCTTTGCATTAATTACTATCATTTCAAATTTAAACCATAATACAAAAGGAATTTACCATATATTTCTAGGATGGTCAATAAAGAATTATCCGATGATTAGTTCAATGTTCAATTCGCTCATTTTGCCGAATAGGCTGTGGAATAATTGAACACCGTTCATTACCAAGAAGTTTAATTCATGAATATTCACTTATACATTTTTTCGGATGATAGCCTGACCGAGGGCCTGGAACTGCTGGACAAAGCCGGGCGGCCATATGGCAGAGAAAAAGAGTTACCCTTGAGCGGGATGAAGCGCCCGGGGGTAACTCTTTGTGTTATGTCATTTCAAGGAGGAAATCGTCGCGCCGAATATGATGACTCCGAAAATGATGTACAGCACGATGCCAATCGCCAACCAGATCAGGCTGGCTTTTGCATAATTGGCTTTCGTCTGATTCGTTCCGCTGCTAAACGCCCATACGAACAGCATGATGATGTTAACGACCGGAATGGCCAGCAGCAGGATGGTCAGCATCCACTCTTTCACGCTAATGACGGGGTTCGGTTGCTCGATCGGGTTTGGAAATTCCAACATGCTCAGCTCCTTTAACTTGTCTGTAGTATTCATCGCACAAAATAGGTTGATGGCCGACCGACTGCATCAGGCTTCAACCCCAGTGATAAATGTATTAGGAATTGTAGGAGGTTATGACAAAATAAGCCGGAACGCAGCTTTGTACGCAGGCGTCGGCCTTCTTTTGAGGTTGGAATATTGATAATTTGAGTTGCGAAAATGGAACATGGCTCACAGCGGAAGAACTATAATTTGAGCAGACTATATAACGGTGGTGGAGAAGCGTGACTGTAGGGAAAAACAAATTTACACTGTGGGTTCTCGCCTGGCCCATTTTTATCGAATTGATGCTGCAACTGCTGCTTGGAACGGTGGATACGTTGATGGTCAGCCGGATTTCCGACGATGCGGTCGCGGTGGTCGGTCTGGCGAACCAGCTGTTTCAAGCTTTGACGACGTTATTTATGACCGTTGCCAGCGGAGCGGGAATCGTCATCGCCCAAAAGCTGGGAGCGCGCAAAAACGAAGACGCGCGGACGGTCGCGATCATGGCCGTGATGGTCAGTGCGGCGATCGGCCTTGTGCTGAGCGTTGTGCTGTACCTCGAAGCGCGACCTTTGGCGAAGCTGTTCCAATTGGAGGAACGGCTGCTTCCCATGGCGGACACATATATTTCAATCGTCGGCGGGGGAATGGTTTTGACGGCGTTGATGGCCTCGCTCAGCACGGTCATCAGGAACACGGGCAATACCAAGGGGCCGATGATTACGGCGCTGGGCATGAACGTGATTCACGTTTTTTTCAATTACGGCTTCATATTCGGAGCTTACGGATTCCCGCAGTTGGGTTTAACCGGGGTTGCTATTTCTACACTTGTTAGCCGTCTGTTGGCGACTTTCCTGCTCCTGTTTATGTTCGTCCCGGCGTTTGAACGCAGAATCCAGCTCAGGGACTGGCTGCTCTTTCACCGCAAGCTGTTCGGTGAAGTGCTGCGGATCGGCTGGCCGCTCGGCGTGAACATGTCCTCTTACGTATTCACGCAATTGGCGATGTATACGTTCCTGGCGATGATGGGGGCAAAAGAGCTTGCCGCCAGAACCTATATGAATACGTTGGAATCCACCTGCTCGATGCTCGGATACGCGATTGCGCTGGCGATGCAGATTCAGATTGCGCACCTGTACGGCGCGGGGAGAACCCGCGAGGCTTATCGAAGCTCATATCGGGGACTCTGGATCGGGCTGGCGCTCGTGAGCTTCAACTCGGTGATCTTGCTGATCGTCGGAAAGCCGTTTCTCGGTCTTTTTACGGCCGATCCCGAAATTTTGGCCCTCGGTCTTTCCTGCATCGCGCTGAATCTGATTTTGCAGCCGGGCAAAATGCTGAATATGGGCATGGGCAGCGCCCTGAATGCGGTAGGCGACACCCGGTACAGCATGTTCGTATCGCTGGGCTCCATGTGGCTCGTCGCAGCAGGCCTTTCCTATGTGCTGGGCATCAGCTTGGGCTGGGGCCTGGCGGGCATTTATGCGGCGATGATCTGCGACGAGTATTTGCGCGGCGCTCTCGTTTTGCGAAGGTGGCGCAGGCAAAAATATTTGCGCCAGGCGGAGCGGCAGCACGCCGCCGTCCAGGCGCAGGCGGCCGGCGCAGCAGCGCAAGGCTAGCGGCGGTGGCGGGTGCGGCTGGCGGAGCCCTCGGCGCGACGTGGGCGCAAGGCTGGCGGGCCGGTGGCGGGCGCAGGCCCGGCGGGGAGCGGGTGGCGGAGCCCTCGGCGCGGCGTGGGCCCAAGGCTGGCGAGCGGGTGGCGGGCACAGGCCCGGTAGGGAGCGGGTGGCGGAGCCCTCGGCGCGGCGTGGGCGCAAGGCTGGCGGGCCGACGACGGGCGCAGGCCCGGTAGGGAGCGGGTGGCGGAGCCCTCGGCGCGGCGTGGGCCCAATGCTGGCGGGCCGGTGGCGGGCACAGGCCCGGTAGGGAGCGGCGGGGATGAGCCCGTCGGAAGACTCGCTCGCCGGAACTGGCGGAGCTGCTTGGCAATGAGCCATGCCGCTAGGCAGCACCCATAAAGATGAAAATAATGCATCGCTAGTTATTTTCAGGGTAGAGCAGCTTTTTGATCCTTCGAACGCTCGCTCGCCGCGACAAATCCCAGGCTGTCCGGAACCTCTACACGCCAGAACTGGCCGCACAAACCTGGTTGCTCGAAGAAAACCTGCAAAAGTGCAGCTTTTTCTCGATGGATGCGCCGGCTACGGCATATTCCTGCAAAAGTGCAGGCTTTTCGCCGCGAACATGGACTCAGATGCATTTTCAGCGAAAATTCCTGCACAATCGCAGGCTTTTCGCCAAAATGAACTACTTTTACAGAAAAAGCCTGCACTTTCGCAGGTTTTTTCCCTGCCAGCCGTCTTACCCCCAGTCTCAGCACCGCAAACCGTGCAGGAGAGACGAGGGGGACGAGCTGGGGAAGAGCGGCTGGGTCCCTCCGGTTCCTCAGCCCTGCCATGCTCGGAAATTCCCGCACAATCGCAGATTTTACAGGCGTCGGAGGCGTCTGGGGGCGCGAAGATTGTGCTGTTGCGGAGCTTTTCGGCGGTGTCCCAAACGTCGCAGCATATGTGGTCGGCCGACCGCTGTCTTGCAGCGCAGCACCGCGTGTAGGGAGCTGCAAGCGCTGCCGTCATGCAGCGCAACACCGCGTGTAGGGAGCTGCAAGCGCTGCCGTCATGCAGCACAGCACCGCGTGTAGGGAGCTGCAAGCACTGTTGTCTTGCAGCGCAGCACCGCCCGCAGCTTCCTTGCGCGCGGTGCCGTCAGCGCTCCCCGGAGGCGCGTTCGTTTCCCTCAGTCCTCGCCTTTCCTCGCAATGAAGCGACTCTCCCCCGACTGATATACCGCTCTCCGATCGGAGGCAAGTTCAACGAAGCGTCCCTCCTTTTTTCGTCCCATTATTTTAATTTAATATGCATCTTACATATGCCGAACACTCAGATAACAATTCAACATTAGAGTAATGGTATTTGAATAATTTGCAAACATGGGGGGAATGCGGCGTGTTCAGTAAGAGGAGGATTAAAAAAGCGTTAGTATGGACGATGACGGCTGCACTGGCTTGCGGCGGCAGTCTCGGTTATTTGGATCCCGGCAAGGGAACGGGTTTGGGGATCGGACAAGCTATGGCTGCAGGTGTGGCGCAAAATGCGAATCATGTGGTGATCAGCCAGATTTATGCGGGGGGCACGGACAATCCGACGAAAGGCGACTCCACATTTACGAACGATTACATAGAGCTTTATAACCCGACAGATAGCGATGTATCGCTCGCAGGATGGTCTATTCAATATGTTCCTTACAACTATACGGCTGGAAACAGCTGGAATGTGGTGGCGCTCGGCGCAGATGCGGGCAAGCCTACAAGCATCAAGGCACACGGATATTATTTGATCAAAGGCAATCACGGCAATTTCGTTTTCGGGGCAGGATCTGTGCCGATTGACGACGCTTTTGCCGATACCGTAGCAGGCAGCGCCTTCCCTCACCTGAGCAAGGACGGCGGCGTGGTCGCTTTGGTGCAGAGCAGCACGGCGCCGATCACGACGGCGAATCCGAGCGGGGCGAGCACGGTGGATTTTGTAGGCTACGGCACATCGTCCAAAACGCCAAAAGCTTTTGAAGGGGCCGCCTATGCGTTGGACGGCTCCTATAAGAAAGCGATCGTCCGCAAAGGGGTCAATCCGGAAACCGGGACTGTTGTCGCGCCTGCGGGATCGGCGAGCACCGGTTTTGGCAACGGCTCGGACACCGATAATAACGATCTGGCCGTAGGAACCAATACCGGCGATTTCCAACAGTTGGACAACGGCAATTTTTCTCCTCGCAACAGCATTGTGCGGGAACCGCGGATTAAAGGTTCGGCTGCCGTCTCCAACGCCGTCTATATGAATGACGATAATATGACGATCAATCCGGCCAAAAACCAGTTCAAAATTTCGCTGACCATCGGCGCTGTCCGCAGCGGAGCACTGGCGGAAGGCGCGGATTTCACGATTGCCGGACTTCCTTCCGGAAGCTTTACGACAACAGCGGCAGGTTCGACCGCGGATAACTCCATCACCTTCACGGTGAACGGGACCGCTGGAGCGGCCATCACGGCAGATGCCAATCTGCAAGTCACCGTCAAAGGCTCCGCTCTGGCCCAACCGGACGCTTATCCCGATTCCTTGGCTATTGGCGGGATCAAGCTCGTATACGCTTCTTCCGTTCCAAAACCGGCGGGAACTCCCGTTACAGGGGCGGACAAAGTGGTTATGACGAGCGCGACGGCGATCGGACAAGCTTCGTTTGGCATCCAATTGCAGGACACAGCTCATATTCGGACCAACACCGGGATAGTTCCTTTGGCTGAAAATACGGACTTCACCGTGACCGGGCTCCCGAGCGGGCTGACCGTTAGCGCTGCGGCGGACACCGCTCAAAACCGCATCATGTTCACCGTTGCCAATCCGCATGCCGTTTCCGTTTTGGAAGATACCAAGCTGTCCGTTGTCATCAAAGGGAACGCCGTTCAGGAAGCTGGAGCTATTGATTCGGATGCGATCGCAGGCATAGCGCTGCAGCGTTACCGGACGGCAGTCGATACTAGCGCAAGCCGCAAAGCTTATGTCGAGCAGCAAATCGTAGCCGACAACAGCTTTTTCCAGGATCCGGTTACGAAAATATACAAGTACAGCAGCAAGGCGCTTGGGCACGATCCGTTCACGTTTTTTAGAGGTACGAACGCCGTGTTCCTGCAGGATTTCGGCAAGGCGGCCCTGCCGGTGCCTGCGGGTCTTACCCAATTTGCCAATGTAAAAACGTACAGCCAAGGCGATGCGCACATACAGAATGTCGGCATTTTTAACGATAAGACGGGTACCGCCGTTTTTGACCTGAATGATGTGGACAGCGCGCACGTCGATACTTTTTACAATGATTTGGTACGTTTTGTAACCAGTCTGTACGTCATTAAATACGATGCCGACAGCACCGGAATCAGCACGATGACCGACGAAGAGATCCGGCCTGTCGCCCAATTGTTCCTTAACACATACAAAGATACTTTGCTGCAAGTAAGCGGCAACGATACGGAAACGACAACCAAGCTTACGGCTGGTCAACTTCAAACTTATACGGCGGCTGTTATGAATAAAATCGTTGGTACCAACGGTTATTTGGCAGCCCGGAAGAAACAGGCCAATAAATGGCGCGATGACATCCTCTCGGATACATCCAAATATCAGACGGCGACGGATGCGGAAAAAGCTGTGATTGAAGCGGGCTGGGGCAGCTATAAGCAAAGTTTGCGCAGCGCTTTTCCTTCTCTGACGGATGAACAGTTTGACAGCTATTTCACGATTAAGTCCGATTCCAATTCTTCCAAACTTATCGTTCGCCGCATTAATCAAGGTCTGGGCAGCATTGGCGTTATGCGGTATAACGTGCTGATTGAGGGGCCTTCTTCCAGCGGCGATGACGATATTGTGCTGGATGTGAAGGAACAGCGCCAACCGGCGAGCTTGTCGATGCAAGCCTACAAGGCGATGTCGATAGATACGGATGCTCACCTGGGCGTGCTGGCGGGCGTGGACAAGCAGTACCTGGTTCGGGAAATTTCTCCGTACAAAGGCGACTATACGAAGAAAACTTTTGCGAACGCAAATGAGTTCAGCCAATACGTGATCGATTCGGCCAAAGCATACGCTTATGCGCATGCGCGGTCCGACCGTGACTCGGCTATCGGCGGGTTGACGAACAGTTTTGACGATGAATTTGCGGCGGGCATTGCAGGGCAGTGGGATACGCTCTCCAAGCTCATTCTCAATGCAGGCGAAGATTATGCTCACCAGGCCGTGGCAGACTACAATCTGGTCAAAGACGACATGGCTTCGGGCAAAATGATCGACATTGCTGCACTCAGCGGGCTTTCGCTCAGCGGTGTGACGTTGAGCCCGGCATTTTCCGGCGGGACTTTCACGTATACGGCTTCCGTGGCTGCGGACGTGACGAGCACGACGGTTACCGCTGTGGCGGCTGATCCGGCGGCTGTAATTTCAGCGGCTGATTTGGGCGTCAAGGCGCTGACGGTCGGGTCTAACACGATAACGGTTCATGTAACCGCCCAAGACGGAAAAACGACGACAACCTATTCCGTTGCTGTGACCAGAGCGTCATCGGGAGGCGGCAGCGGCAGCAGCAGCACCGGCGGTGGTAGCGGCAGCAGCGCTCCAGCGAGCTCGGGAACGATTCAAGCGGCGGACGGAGGAACTTTGACGCTGAACGGCGTCAAAATCGAAGTGCCGTCAGGAGCGGTAAGCAGCAATATTCAAGTTAGTGTCGATAAAATCGCCGACACTTCCAAATTGCCCGCAGATAAGGCGTTGACATTGGTCAGCGACGTGTATGAGATTAAAAAAGACAAGGACGGCGACTTCAGCAAGCCCGTCATGATCACGCTGCCTTACGACCGGACAAAAGCAGACCTGGATAAGTTCACGTTGGCCTTGTACGGGTTGAACGAACAGTCCGGAAAATGGGAAAAACTGGACGGTTCCAAGGTGGACCAAACCGGAGCAACGGTGTCGGGAACGGTGCGGCATTTTGCCAAATTCGCTGTACAGGCATCTGCAAAAACAGAGACTGTCAAACCTCCGGCAAACGAGGCGAATCTCGGCGATTTGAAAGGTCACTGGGCAGAAGCAAGCGTGCGGGAGTTGGTGAAGCTCGGCGCCATTAGCGGATACCCGGACAATACGTTTAAACCGAACGGCAGCATCACAAGAGCGGAATTCGTGACGATCATCGTTCAAGCGCTCCAGCTTAAATCGCAGGGCGGCAGCAGCTTTGCCGATACGGCTAGCCATTGGGCGAAAAATGCGATCGGTACAGCCGCAGCGCTCGGAGTGGTCTCAGGGTATAGCGAGCAGTCGTTCGGTCCCGACGATCTGATCACCCGCGAGCAGATGGCGGCAATCGTCATTCGCGCGGCGAAAATTCAATCCGCGGGCACCGGCTTGACATTTTCCGACAGCGGCGAAGTTTCGGATTGGGCTCGCGCCGCTCTGGGAACAGCGGTTGACAAGGGTCTCTTGAACGGTTACGAAGACGGCACCGTGAAGCCCAAAGCGAACACGACGCGCGCCGAAGCGGCGGCATTCATTTTAAGAGCGCTCCAACTGAAAAAATAAACTCGCACCGGTTCGACCGCCACGTTTGTTGTGGCGGTCTTTTTTTGGTATACGTGGGGTACAGGAAAGCTTAATGACAGGATGAAAACCGGTCTGGCAACCGCTGCCACTTGCGCATCGTGGAAATCAGCACGAAATTTCATACAGAAATTGTACTGATTTCGTAAAATCGAAAAATAAGTATGAAAAATCGAACAGAATCGTGCCTACAGCGGAAAAAATGGCTTTTGTATGCGAAAAATCGAACAGAAAAGCGCAAAAGGGACTGCATTAGGCCGTCTCATGGCAAGCAGTTACAGCATCCGCCCGGTGCAGTCCGATTGGAGATCGTGGCTGTACTGCTTGCAGCTTTGTAACGGCCGCGCAAACAGCAATATCCGTTAAATAGCAAGCAATAATCGATATTAAGCAAATCGTTTTCTATGGTATGATAATCATGAAAGCGCTGACAATCAGAAAAGGGAGTGTCAAAATGAAGAGAACTTTAAAATCGATTATGCTGCTACTGCTTGCAGCAGTGTTTATTTTCAGCTTGGCGGCATGTTCCGGAGGAAGTCCGAAGTCGGGCGGTCAAGACGCCGCCGCGGCAAAGGACGTGACCCTCGATTATCTGTGGTTTACCGACGGAATCGAAGGCGATGTGATGAAAGGAATTGTCGCCGATTATCAGAAGCAAAATCCTCATGTGAAGATCAATCTGGTTGAGGTTGCCTTTAAAGATTTGCAGACGAAGCTGAAAACGATGATCTCCGGCGGCAAACCGCCCGCATTAGCCCGCATGACCGATACCGGCGCTTTCGCCAATCAGGCGCTGGATTTGACTCCATACGTCGGCAGCGGGGACAGCTTTACTTCACAGTTTATCGATTCCATCAAACCTTATTATGTGGTGGACAATAAAATTATTGCCGCTCCGATGGATGTTACGGCCAACGGCATGATTTACAACAAAACGTTGTTCCAAAAAGCCGGCGTGAAGGTGCCTTCCTCCCCGGATCAGGTATGGACCTGGGACGAGTTCGCCGCAGCCGTTAAGCAGGTCATGGATAAAGGCGGAGCCAAGTACGGCCTTGTCTGGGACTTTTCGCCCCACAGATGGTCTACCCTGCTGTATCAGTTCGGCGGCAATATGATCAGCGCGGACGGCAAAAAAGCGGCTATCAACAGCCCGGAAGGCGTGCAAGCGCTGGAATACTTCGCCAAGCTTCATAAAGACGGCATCATTCCGCAATCCGTCTGGTTAGGTTCGGAAAATCCGAACAACCTGTTCCGCTCGGGCACGGTAGCCGTTCATATGGCAGGCAACTGGATGCTCAGCAACTATAAAGACATTAACAACTTTGAGTGGGGCGTCACTTACATGCCTAAGCAAAAAATCCGTTCTTCCGTTCCGGGCGGCAAATACGTCATGGCATTCAAAGGATCGGGAGTAGAGAAAGAGGCCGCCGAGTTTATCAAATATTTGTCATCCAAGGAAGTCAATTCGAAGTACACCAAAGATTCGCTCTTTATGAGCCCGCGCAAGGACAGCGCCAAGCTGGACTACTCTTTCGGCAAGGAAATGTTCGAAGTGTTCGCGAACGAATTGGCCAATACGACTCCGCTTGCGGCTAACGACTGGTCCAGACAAGAGATTGTGCCCAAATTCAGCACCGATTTGAAAAATAACATCGTTGACACGATTTCCGGCAAAACAACGGCCAAAGACGCGCTGGATAAAACCGCTAAACTGATCGACAAAGCCATTAGCGAGCAGGGAAAATAAAGCAGCAGCCATATGTTCATACAGTGGGGCTACCTGGGGGTAGCTCCTCCCTTTTAGGGGGAAATGCTGATTCACAACAAAATCATTGGACCGGAGGTGGCAGCAATCCATGGCACATCACGCCCATTTTCCCACCAATAAGGCATTGAAGCAGGAGCGTATATACATTCGCCACCATGTCACGGAGTGGCAGAACAGTTGGCCGCTTCATACGCATGACGGCTATGAAATTTATTTTTTCCTTCAAGGCAACGCCCATTTCATTATCGGGAACGAGGTTTATCAGCTTCAGCCCGGCGATATGCTGCTAATTAGCGGCGACGTGCTCCATCGTCCGAATCCTTCGAAGGATACTCCGTATATCAGGAGCTATATTAATTTTACGGCGGACTACATTCAGGAATTGGCCGGGGACGATTTGCAGGCGAAGCTTTTGAATTTGTTCGCTCACCCGAACGGCTTGCTGATCCGGTGGGACGAACGCGGCGTGGAAGAAGTGGACGGCCTCTTTTCGATGATTTTGAGCGAGAGGGAGAGGGAAGCGATCGGGCATCAATTTATGATGCAGAGCCTGATGGTGCAGCTTTTGCTCAAAATTTACCGCAAATCGAAAGACGTATACTCGCTCCTCACGGCCCCGGCGCAATCGCAGAAAGAGACGAATGTGCGGCGGATTTTAATGTATCTTAACCAGAATTACAAAAAGACCGTCACTTTGGAAGACCTAGCCGGAGCGATGCATCTGAACAAGTATTATATGTGCCACTGTTTTAAAGAAGTGACGGGGATCTCCATCAACAACTACATCACGCGCAAGCGGATTGACGAGGCAAAGAAGCGGCTGCGATTATCGGATGAACCGGTCGGGATTATGTCGGAGTTTCTCGGTTTCAACAATCCCATCCATTTCAGCCGTATGTTCAAGCAGTATGCGGGCGTATCCCCGCAGACGTACCGCAAGACGCACCAAGACTAATTCAACATCAAGCCGATTAGGGAAAGGAGAGGATAGGGTGTCTCCGGCATTGACCAAGCAAAGGAACAATCCGCGCTCCTCGTGGAAAAAGGAAAAGTTGAAAAGGCTGCTTGCCCCGTATTTTTTCATTTTGCCCAATTTCGTTATTTTCTTAACGTTTATTGTGATTCCGGCTATCGTAGGCCTTATTTATTCCTTTCATAAGTATGACGGATTAAATGAAATGAAATTTTTGGGCTTTGAAAATTACGCGGAGGTTCTTGCCGACAGCGAATTTTGGGCGGCGCTTGGCCGCACCGGGCTTTATGCGGCGATTGTCGTTCCCGGAATCTATGTCGCAGCCCTTGGGATTGCCGTGCTTCTTATTCGCAAAGTAAAGATGATGGGATTTTTTCGCGCAAGCATTTATTGGCCGACGATGATTTCGTTTATTATTGTCGGTTTGACGTGGAAATGGATTTTTGGAGATTCGTTCGGGATTTTGAATTACCTGCTGACTGCAATGGGATTCGACCCGGTATCGTGGCTGACTTCTCCGCTGTATGCGAATTTGTCGGTCATCATCGCCACATTATGGTCCAGGGTCGGGTTTTTCATGGTTATTTTTATTGCCGGACTTCAAGCGATTCCCGTGGATATGTATGAGGCCGCCAACCTGGATGGAGCTTCCAGATGGAGAGTATTCCGGAATATTACTTTGCCGCTGCTCAAGCCGACGAGCGTACTTGTGTTGATGATCTCGCTCATCGACGCCTTCAAGTCGTATCCGCTCATGTATGCTCTTACTGGCGGGGGCCCCGGCAAGTCAACGACATTTATCGTGCAGTACATTTATGAAATCGGTTTTACGAAGCAGGAGCTGGGGATGGCGAGCGCCATGTCGGTCGTTCTTTTTGCCATTATCGGGATTTTCTCGGCGCTGCAATTCCGTCTTTCCAAAGGAGGGGTCAACTAGTGAGAAAAGCCGGCATTGGAACTTATGCGATTTTAATCGCATTGGCTTTGTTTTGGATATTTCCCGTCCTTTGGACCGTGTTGTCTTCCTTCAAAACGAAAACCGATTTGTACAGCTGGCCGCCGGCTTTAATTCCTCCGACTTTTTCGTTGGAGCACTTTATCAGCGCTTTCGATAAAGGGCATTTCGGAACGTATTTTCTCAACAGCACGATTGTGACAATTGCGTCTACGCTGCTGCTGCTGTTGATCAATACGATGGCGGGATTCGCGCTGGCCAAATATCGCTTTAAAGGCGATACGATCCTACTGGTCGGATTTATTTCCACGTTGATGATACCGCTTGAGGTTATCATGATTCCGATCTTTAAAGTCATTTCTTTTCTGGGGCTGTACAACAATCTGCTCGGCATCATCATTCCGCCCGCCGCTACGCCCACCGGGGTATTTCTGGTTCGCCAGTACTTGCTGTCCGTCCCGGATGAACTGCTGGAGGCTGCGCGCATTGACGGTGCGGGGGAATGGAAAATATTTTGGCGCATCATACTGCCGATGGCCAAGCCGATTATTGCGGTTCTGGCGATATTCTCGTTCATGTGGCGTTGGGATGACTTCTTGTGGCCTCTCATCGTGATTAGCGATCCTGCCAAATATACGATCCAACTGGCCATATCGAACTTTATCGGAGAATACAACGTCGACTGGGGAAGCTTGCTGGCCATGTCCACGATCACGATGATTCCCGTGCTTGCGGTTTTCCTGATTTTCCAGCGGCAATTTGTACAAGGCATCGCCACATCTGGCATGAAAGGATGATTTCATAAATGACAACCGGCAGTAACTATTTGGCTTATGCCCCGCTGCAGCTGCGGCACCGCGTTATCAACCGTTGGCTGATCACCGGCATTTTAACCCGTAACGTGCGGTTCGAACCGATGACGATGGAAGGGGATATCAACGATTGGCTGATTAAAGGCTTTTCCATCCATGAAAATCCTTGCCGCAAGGAATTTGTAAACGAGAGACGGGCGTCCGAGCCGAAGCTTCCGTTCGCCGCCCCGCCTGCGCTGGGAGAACATTTTGCCCTTTGGAATTCGGAAGCGCAATGGAGCGTTTATTTCCCGTGGGGGAACTCGCGCGTTGAAGAGTCCGGCTTTTATTACGTGCCGACTCATATGCTGAGATATGGCTATACGGTAGTTGTCAGTCCCTCTGCGCATAAAGCCGTGTTCAACTTGAAAACGTGCGGCGGAGTTGCGTTATGGGTGAACGGACGTCTGGTCTGCGATTTCACGCCTTTCACAAGAAATATCGAACAAAAGACGCAGGTGGAAGTGGAGCTTGAAGCCGGGGAGAACACGTTTTTCGTCTGCCATGAGGATCTGGCGGAGCGGGATACGCTGTACCATTTTACGCTGGAATATACGGGAGACGCTTCGCTTGAGCTTCGAATCCCGCTTGCGGATTCGGAAACGGCGGAGGCTGTGCAGGGCATCGAGGATGCGTTAGACCGGGCTTATTTCCCGAAAGACAGCGTTACGGATGAGGAGATTCGGATTGTTTTCGAACAGCCGTTCAGCCAAAAGTTTACTTTTGACGTGAATTACGTCAGCTTCTTTGACGGCCGGCATTCGATGCAGCGGGATCTGGAGCCCGGGGAGCGGAATCTGGTTCTCGGCCATACGGACGATTTCGGAATCGACTACAAGTACTTTGAACTGGTCGCTCATGTCGGCAAAGCTGCGGTACGCAAGCTGTTCGGCATCGAGCTGCACAACAACCGGTTCCAGCCCCTGCTTAGCCAGGACATGACTGTGGAAGAACGCAAACGGGCGGCGCTGGCGTGTGTGGCCGAACTTGGTATCCCCAACATCCATTCCGCCATTGCCAAGCTGAAAACCGGCGGCGCTCCCGAACAATCCCGGGAGATGATTCTTCAAGGACTCGTCGGCATTCAGGAGAGGCGGGATTGCGCCGACTTCTATTTAATCGCCTTGTTCCGGTTTTGGCGGGACTACCGCGAAAGCGGGTTGTTCGACGACCGTTTCTGGTCGCAGATTAAGGAAACGATTCTCGGCTTCCGGTACTGGATCGATGAGCCGGGCGACGATGTCATGTGGTTTTTCAGCGAAAACCACGCGCTGCTGTTCCACAGCTGCCAGCTGTTGGCAGGCCAGCTGTTCCCTGACGACAAGTTTGCCAGCAGTGGCGAGACAGGCCGTCAAAGGCAGAAGAAAGCGGAACAGCAGCTGCAGGGCTGGTTCGAGCGCTTCTTCGACGAAGGGTTAGCCGAGTGGAATTCTAACGCCTACATTCCAATCGATTTCCTCGGACTGATTCAGCTCTATGATCTGGCCGAGCTGCCGGTACTGCGGGAGAAGGCCAAGCAGGCAATGGATCTCTTGTATTACTACATGGCTGCCGAAGCCCATCAAGGTTATTTGACCTCGACGTTCGGCCGCAGCTACGAGAAGGAGCTGTTCGGCAACCATGCTGCCGGTACGACCTCGTTGATCTGGGTCGGCTACGGTATAGGCAATGTGAACAGCACGACCTTTAATGTGTCGGTGTACTTGTCGGATTATACGCCGCCGCAGGAATTTGCCGGTCTGACTTTGCTGCAGCCGGAGGAGGAGATGGAGTTTCAGCTCGAACAAGGAAAAGACGGCTACGCCAAGCTCAGCCACTACCGGACAAGCTCGTTCGCGATGTCGAGCATTTCCGATTTTCGCCCCGGCTTGAAAGGATATCAGGAACACGTGCTGAATCTGGCATTTTCCCCAGTGGTTCAGGTTTGGGTGAACCATCCCGGAGAGATCTATCCTCACGGCTCAGGCCGGCCATGCTTCTGGGCAGGGAACGGCTACTTGCCGAAAGTCGGGCAGTACAAGGGACTGGGAATTCTGCTGTTCGATATCGGCGAGGAGCACGACGCGGATTATACGCATGCCTACTTCCCGACTTATGCGTTTGCCCGCACAGAGCGCCGAGGCTCCTGGTTTTTCGGCGAGACCGATGGCGCCTATTGCGCCGTGTATGCCGCAGGCGGTCTTGAGCTTACGCAGGAGGGCACGAACCGGGGACGCGAGCTCATTTCCAAAGGGCGGCGCAATATTTGGCTGGTAAGGGCGGCGGATCGCGGGGAATTCGGATCTTTCGAGCAGTTCGTCGACAGCATGATCAAGACGCCAGTAGAAGCGTCGATAGAGCTGCTGCAAATTCGCTGGGACGATGCCGTTTACGGGGAAGCCCGTTTCGGTTGGCGGGAGCCACTGGTTGTGAACAGTGAGGCCGTGCAAATCAAGGACTGCGGAGTACAAGGCCGATTGGTGCGAAAAGGAAGGGTGGCTTCATGCAATTGAATCAAGACATGATGATCAGCGCGATACAACGCGTCTCCAATGCGATGAAATTCATGAAAAACGAAGGAATGGACGAGATTTATCCCATCGGGCTTATTGATATTCATCTGTGGGAATGGCCTCAAGGCGTCGGCCTTTACGGCATGTATCAATATTACGAAGAGACGAAGGATGCGGACACTCTTCAGTTTTTGCAGGAGTGGTTCGACGCCCGCCTGCGCGAAGGCTTGCCCGAGAAAAACGTGAACACTTGCTCGCCGCTTTTAACGCTTATTGCTTTATGCGAGATTACGGGCAAAGAGGAATATATCCGGGTATGCGAAGAGTGGAGCGGCTGGATCATGGACCGTGACAACGGATTGATCAGGACCGGGGACGGCGCGTTTCAGCATATGATCAGCGGGGACCCGAACGACGGGCAAATTCTCATCGATACCTTGTTCATGACCGTGCTTTTCCTGACGAAGGCCGGCGTATATTTTAAGCGCCCGGAATATGTCGAAGAAGCGAAAAAACAGCTCCTCGTCCACATCAAATATTTGTACGACCGCCATTCCGGACTGTTTTTTCACGGCTGGGACTTCAATGGAAGGCACAATTACGGGGCTGTACGCTGGGGGCGCGGCAACGGCTGGTATACTTGCGGCATCGTAGATTTCCTGGACATGGCGGAGCTGGAGGACGGAATCAAGCAGTATTTGCTCGACACGCTGCGCAGTCAGGTTCAAGCTTTGGGCGCGCTTCAGGAAAAGGGCGGCATGTGGCATACGGTTCTGGACGATCCGTCGTCCTATGTGGAAACGTCGTGCACGGCCGCTTTCGGCTACGGGATTTTGAAGGCTGTCCGCAAAGGCTATTTGCAGCAGGATGATTTGCCGGCCGGACTTAAGGCGCTGCAGGCTGTGCTGGATCGAATCGACGCGAACGGGGTAGTTCAGGAGGTTTCCTACGGCACGCCGGTCGGCAATGACGCCCAATTTTACAAGGACATTCCGATTTCTCCCATGACTTACGGTCAAGCGCTAACGCTTTTGATTTTGATGGAAGGCTTGCGTTACGCCAATAGTTCCAGCTGACGGCAAATATTAGGGGGCTCATGCCCCGATGGTCCTTGATGCGTTCAATTGGCCTCAGCTGTAAAAAGAGCGGTTCTTAAGTCTTATTGAAGACTTAGGCCGCTTTTTTATTGTTTGTTTAGTTCGGTTTGCCGTATAAAGAAAAAGCTTGAAAACGATAACAAATTGTTGTTTAATACATTTATATCATATTTTTATTAATCAATTTATGTTTTTATTAACTAAATGAAGAGGTGTTTTTGATGTCCCAGAAAGCGAAAATGATTGTAGACAAAGATTTTACGATCGGGGAAGTCGATTCGCGCATTTATGGATCGTTTATCGAACATTTGGGCCGGGCTGTCTATGGCGGCATTTACGAGCCGGGGCACCCGCAGGCGGATGAGCAGGGTTTTCGCGCGGACGTACTGGAATTGGTGAAAGGCCTGGACGTGCCGATTGTCCGTTATCCGGGCGGCAACTTTGTCTCCGGCTACAACTGGGAGGACGGCGTGGGACCGGTCGCACAGCGCAAAAAGCGCCTGGAGTTGGCCTGGCGGACCGTTGAGCCGAACCTGTTCGGCTTGAACGAGTTTATGGATTGGTGCCGCAAAGCGAACACGCAGGCGATGATGGCCGTCAATCTGGGCACTCGCGGACCGGATCAAGCGCGGGAGATCATGGAATACTCGAACCATAAGTCGGGAAGCTACTGGAGCGATCTGCGCATCGAGCACGGCTACAAAGACCCGCATAACATCAAAACGTGGTGTCTGGGCAACGAAATGGACGGACCTTGGCAAATCGGGAGTAAGACAGCTGTAGAATACGGCCGCATCGCCAATGAAACGGCCAAGGTGATGAAGTGGGTCGATCCGACGATCGAGCTCGTCGCATGTGGCAGCTCTTCGCTGAAGATGCCGACTTTCCCGGAATGGGAATCGACCGTTCTGGACCATACTTACGATCATGTCGACTACATTTCCCTGCACCAGTATTACGGCAACCACGACAACGATACGGCGAACTTCCTCGCCCAATCGCTCGGCATGGATAAATTTATTCATACGGTCATCGCCACATGCGATTATGTACAGGCGAAAAAGCGCGGCAAAAAGAAAATCAACCTTTCCTTTGACGAGTGGAACGTCTGGTATCATTCCCATGACGCGGACCGCAAAATCGAGCCCTGGAGCATCGCGCCGCCGCAGCTCGAAGATGTTTATAACCACGAAGACGCCCTGCTCGTAGGCTGCATGCTGATCAGCATGCTCAAACGCGCGGACCGCGTGAAAATGGCCTGCATGGCCCAACTGGTCAACGTCATTGCGCCGATTATGACGGCTAACGGCGGGCCGGCGTGGAAGCAGACCATTTACTACCCGTACATGCATGCGAGCGTATTCGGCCGCGGAACGGCGCTCGTTCCATTGATTCAATCGCCGAAGTACGACGCGAAGGACTATACCGATGTGCCGTACCTGGAGGCGGTTGCGGTGCATAACGAAGAGCGCTCCGAAGTGACGGTATTCGCAGTCAACCGCCATCTGCAGGAGGCGCTGCCGCTGGAGCTGGATTTGCGCAGCTTTGGCTCCAGCCAAGTGATCGAGCATATCGTGCTTGAGCACGACGACATTAAAGCGGCCAATACCCAAGACGCGCCGGACCGCGTGAAGCCGCATGGCGGAGGCGACGCCGCCGTCGCGGGCGGCGGCCAAGTGCAGGCGACGCTGGCCAAAGCGTCCTGGAACGTCATCCGCTTGAAATTGGCGTAACCGGCGGTCGGTTTTAGGCAGCCCTTATCCTCTGACGAGGATGAGGGCTGTTTTGCTTTGGCGGGAGCCGGGGAGGGAGTCCGCCGGGCATTCGTGCGGATGGAGGGGCGCGCCGAAATCCGGCGAAAATGCACCGGCTTTTATGCCGGGCGTGCTGGGGTCTTGCCCTGCGCCGTGTGGCGCCGCAAAGCGCGCCGCCGGTCGAGGCGCAGCGTGGATGGAACGGTTGCACAGCGGAGCCGCATGAGGCGGCTTGGCGGGCACCGGGCCAGTGGAAAACCTGCAAAAGTGCAGGAATTTTCCGTGGAAATGGCCCGTTTCGGCGAAAAGCCTGCGAAAGTACAGGAATTTTCGCCGAAAATGAGCCTTGAGCCCATGCGCGGGTGAAAAGCCTGCACAATTGCAGGGATTTTTCGCTCCCGGTGTATCGGCAAGCAAAAAACTGCACTTTTGCAGGCTTTCTTCACGCAAAACCAGGCAGCATTGTGCTATAGGCCTGACGTGCGGGTGTCTTTCTCGCAAGCTTCTTCGCGCAAAGCCAGGTAACCATGCGGATGGGGGAGCGCCGAAATCCGGCGAAAATGCACCGGCTTTTATGCCGGGCATGGGGTCTTGCCCTGCGCCGTGTGGCGCCGCAAAGCGCCGGTTGAGGCGCAGCGTGGATGGAACGGCTGCACAGCGGAGCCGCATGAGGCGGCTTGGCGGCCACCGGGCCAGTGGAAAACCTGCAAAAGTGCAGGAATTTTCCGTGGAAATGGCCCGTTTTGGCGAAAAGCCTGCGAAAGTACAGGAATTTTCGCCGAAAATGAACCTTGAGCCCATGCGCGGAAGAAAAGCCTGCACAATTGCAGGAATTTTTCGCTCCCGGTGTATCGACAAACAAAAAACTGCGCTTTTGCAGGCTTTCTTCACGCAAAGCCAGGTAACCATGCGGATGGGGGGGCGCCGAAATCCGGCGAAAATGCACCGGCTTTTATGCCGGGCGTGGGGTCTGGACCTACGCCGTGTGGCGCCGCAAAGCGCGCCGCCGGTCGAGGCGCAGCGTGGATGGAACGGTTGCATAGCGGATAGGCGTGAGGCGGCTTGGCGGGCACCGGGCCAGTGGAAAACCTGCAAAAGTGCAGGAATTTTCTGAGGAAATGGCCCGTTTTGGCGAAAAGCCTGCGAAAGTACAGGAATTTTCGCCGAAAATGAGCCTTGAGCCCATGCGCGGGTGAAAAGCCTGCACAATTGCAGGAATTTTTCGCTCTCGGCGTATCGACAAGCAAAAAACTGCACTTTTGCAGGCTTTTTCCGTGCAAAGCCAGGCAGCATTGTGCTATCGGTCCCGTCGCGCGGGATTCTTTTTGCAGGCTTTTTCCGTGCAAAGCCAGGCAGCATAGGCTATCGGCCCTGACGTGCGGGATTCTTTTTGCAGGCTTTTTCCGTGCAAAGCCAGGCAGCATTGTGCTATCGGTCCCGTCGCGCGGGATTCTTTTTGCAGGCTTTTTCCGTGCAAAGCCAGGCAGCATTGTGCTATCGGTCCCGTCGCGCGGGATTCTTTTTGCAGGCTTTTTCCGTGCAAAGCCAGGCAGCATTGTGCTATCGGTCCCGTCGCGCGGGATTCTTTTTGCAGGCTTTTTCCGCGCAAAGCTAGGCAGCGTTGTGCTACTGAGGCCCCGTCGTGCGGGTGTCTTTCTCGCAAACTTTCTCCGCACAAAACCAGGCAGCATTGTGCTATCGGCCCCGTCGCGCGGGATTCTTTTTGCAGGCTTTCTCCGCACAAAACCAGGCAACATTGTGCTATAGACCCCGACGTGCGGGTGTCTTTCTCGCAGGCTTTCTTCACGCAAAGCCAGGCAGCATAGGCTATCGGCCCCGACGTGCGGGATTCTTTTTGCAGGCTTCCTCTGCGCAAAGCCAGGCAGCATTGTTCTACCGGCCCCCACTGTGCGGGTTTCTCCAGCCCTGCCTATGAGCGGCGGAGCCTCATACCGCGCGCGGCTCCCAGTGCGCGGTGCGAGCTGCATGACGGCGGTCGGCCACCCAAGCCGCCAACCTCCGAGCGCCCCCGCTCATCTTCGAAAGACTCTCAACAATTCTGCTCTCTCAATCGCCAAGAATAAAAATTGGAATTTCGATGCACCATAAACTTGTGCGGGGCTTAGGCAGCTCTTGCCGGGCGATCCCTTTATTTTACACCGCGTGGTTTGGTATCATGGTGGAAAAAAGACAGGGAGTTATCGCTTATGAAATTTTTGCCGATTTGCTTGATCGGGCTGACGGTATTTCTTTCCGGCTGCGGCCAGCAAGGGGGACAGGCCCCCGCGGTGGAGTCCGTCAAGGCGGATGCGCCAACTTTGTACAAAAATTACTGCATGTCCTGTCACGGCGGCAATCTGCAGGGCGCCAAGGGGCCAAGCTTGCAAAAGATCGGAGACAGACTGGATGAAGAAGATTTGATTCTCCGCATCCAAAAGGGCGGGGGCGGTATGCCTCCTTTTCAGGTAAGCATGACGGATGAAGATGTAAAAGCGCTCGCGGCCTGGCTGGCAGCGATGAAGTAACTTTCACAAAGCCTTCACAATTTCTTCATAAATATCATTTACAATAGGGGGCTGAAGGAGAGTGATGAAAATGCGCTTGACCTTTCGGCCCCAAAACTTCGTATACACTACGCTGAAGCAAAACCGTATTAGCGCTTACAGCCTTATTATTTGTATGCTGATAGTTGCGCCGTTGTTGTCCATACTGGGAATCGAGTATTTGGTGCGCGGTTCGATCCATCAAACGCTGGATTGGGTCATGTCCAATAAAGTGTATTTTGCGCTGAATGTGTTTTTGGCATTTTGCGTGTACAGTTTGATTTATGCCATTCTCGGTTCGCTGATCGTATCCATGGGAATAAGCACGCTGCTGCTGGGTACCGTATCGTTAATCAGTTATATGAAAACAAGATTGATCGGCGAGCCCTTTTTTCCGTGGGACATCCTGCTGAATAAAGAAAGCATGAGCATCGCCTCACTTGTGACAGGCAAAGCCGCTTTGATCCGGATCGTATCCGTCGCGCTGCTGTTCGTCGTCATTTTGCTGCTGCGCTTTATCGTACCGCGTTTGTCGCTGCCCATCTTCGGGCGTATCGCCTTAGGTCTGTTTTCCCTCTATGCTTTATACGCGTTCGGCGTGAAAACAACGCTGGCCGGGAACATTCTCGATCGCGCAGGTGTCAATGAAATCACCTGGAACCAGAGCGAAAACTATACCGATAACGGGCTGGCGCTCGCTTTTACGATGAATGTCAAAAACTCGATCGTGCAAAAGCCGCCGACCTACAGCAGCGAAGCCATGGCGACTGTAGCCGGCCATATTCAGAACGCCTCGCTGAAGTCTTCGACCGGTGACGGGCTCATTAACGGCAAACAGCCGAACGTCATTTTTGTCATGAATGAAGCGTTTTGGGACCCGACGCTGCTGACGAACGTCAATTTCAGCGAAGATCCCGTTCCGACCATCCACCGTCTGCAAAAGGAATCGTCCTCAGGCTTTTTGCTGTCCCCGCAATTCGGCGGCGGCACGAGCAACGTGGAGTTCGAGGTGCTTACGGGGAATTCCATGAGCTTTTTGCCGGGCGGCTCCATTCCGTACCAGCAATACGTCACGAAACCGGTGCCGAGCCTGGCCAGCTACTTTGAAGGCAAAGGCTACAAAAGCCTGGCCATCCATTCCTACGAAGGCTGGTTCTGGGACCGCAACAACGTCTATAAGCAATTTGGCTTCGAAGGCTTCAAAAGCAGCGAGAACTTTGTCAATCCCGAGGTCAAAGGCTATTACATCTCCGATGACGAAGTATCCCGCTCCATCATGCAGGAAGTCGATAAGTCGGACCGGCCGATGTTCATTTATGCGGTAACGATGCAAAATCACGGTCCTTACGACGAGAACCGCTACGGAGACAATCCGATCAAGGTGCAGGGACCTTTGTCCGACTCGGCCAAATCGATTCTGGAAACGTACACGCACGGCGCCCACGATGCCGATCAGAGCTTGCAGCTTTTGATCGACCATTTTCAGAAATCGGATAAACCGACTTTGATTGTGTTCTACGGCGACCACCTTCCGATGCTGGGCTACGATTACCAAGTGTATCACGAGTCCGGCTTCATCCAGTCAGGCAACGATTCGCAGTGGTCGCTGGAAGAGTTGAAAAAAATGCACAGCGTCCCAATGGTCATGTGGTCGAATTTCGATATGCCGAAAGAACAAATTCCGGTGCTCAGCAACTCTTTCCTGGGCGCCCACGTACTCGACCGGCTGAATATGGAAAAACCGGCCAACTTCTCGATGGATGCCCAGCTTTCCGCGCAAATCCCGGGCATGCTGAGCAATCTGGTTGTCGACAGCAACCAGCAGCTGCATGCGAAAGCCCCCGATTCGGCCAAACAGATGATTGACGATTATCGGAACATGCAGTACGATTTGCTGTTCGGCAAGCAATATTTAGCCGATTATATCGACCATGATTATTTGACCAAAGCCGCAATCCCGAGCTACAGTACCGATCCTGACAAAGAAACGGTTTTGGCGGAGGAAGCCGCACATACTCCGGCGGCCGCAGGCAAATCGCAGTAATCAAGAGAAACATCCTCGTCACATTAAAGTGAGGGGATGTTTTTTTGCTTGCCATTTCCAGGGTAATTTTGATAATATAGAAAACGCTCTCTCTACGCGGCGGCTGCAATGAATACCAATTGTTACCAGGAGGTGTTACATGCTCTTCACGGTGCTGGCACGCAAGGCGTACGCGAGAAATTTGCAGTATCGCGGCTCGCACTTGCTGCACAATTTGGTCAGCATGGCTTTCGGCTTCATTTACGTGAGCATCTGGACCGGACTGGGCCAAGATGCATCGCTCGGCGCTTACGGCCGGCAAGGAATGGTCGGTTACATCGCTTTTAACCAGTCCATACTATGGCTCACCCTGTTTCTTACCAATGGGCTCGGCCTCGAACAATCGGTGCGAACCGGTCAAATTGCGCTCGATCTCATGCGCCCCGTTCATTTGTTTTATCAGGCAATGAGCCGGGAATGGGGACAGATAGTCTACCAGTTTTTGTACAAATTTTTACCGATCTACATCCTCTACTTCTTCATCTTCTCCCTGAAGCATCCGGATCGCGGCTCCGTCTATGTTTGGACCGCGGCAGCACTCGTTTTTGCAGCTTACATCTCCATTTGCATCAATTACTTGATCGGCGTCGCCGCTCTCTGGACAACCGAATCCCGCTGGCTGTACTGGGTCAATTATGCGCTGAGCATGTTGTTATCCGGTTTTTTTATCCCTTTGGAGTGGCTTCCGGCATGGCTGCGCACGGTCAGCTCGCTGTCGCCCTATCCCTATTTGATCTACGTTCCGACCCGAATCTATATGCAGCTTGAGCAAGGAACTGACGCACTCGGCGCCCTCTTATGGTGCATCGGGTTTACTTGTGCCTGTCTGGCGCTTACACGCTGGGCCCGCAAAAAGCTGGAGGTGCAGGGAGGATGAACGCTTTGAAGCTATATTTGCTGCTCGTCCGCTCCAGCTTTCGAGGGCAGATGCAGTACAAATTCAACTTTATTTTTTCAATGCTCATGGCTTCCATGGTACATATTTCCGAATTTTTGATGGTCGCGCTGGTCATGATGCGGTTCGGCAATGTCAAAGGCTGGAGCCTCTATGAAGTGTGCTACTTGTACGGCGTAATGATGATGTCCAAAGCGATTTACCGCTCTTTTGCCTCGGACGTGCACCATCTGGAAAAATATCTCGTCAGTGGAGATCTTGACGCGCTTTTGACCCGGCCCGTTCCGGTGCTGCTCGCGCTCATGACGCAGAACGTAAAGCTTTTGCTTGCCGAAACGGGGCAAGGGCTGCTGCTGCTCGCGATATCCATGCGGGCGCTGATGGCCTCCGGGCAGATCGGATGGGCTTCCGTTCCGCTCACTGCGCTGATCATCCTGACCGGCGCGGTTCTATTATTTGCCATCGGGCTTGCCACGGCGGCGGCCGGTTTTTGGCTGACGCGCATCGAAGCGCTGCAAAACATGACGGAGGACGCGGCCCAGACCGCCTCGCGCTATCCGCTCGCTTTATATCCGAAATGGCTGCAAGGCATGCTGCTCGTACTCATTCCGGTCGGTTTTGTCAACTACATCCCTTCACTGTATATTTTGCGGCAGCAGGGCGGGATGTGGCTTATCGCCGTCACGGCGGCCGCAGCATGCGCTGCGCTGCTGATAGCGCTACGAGTGTGGAAAATAGGCATGTCCCACTACCAAAGCACCGGAAGCTGACGCAGCGGACCGGAAGCCGTTCGCGGGTAACGCTGTGCGGTGAGGAAACGATAAAAGGAGCGATCTCTTTGATTACCGTAACGAATCTGCGCAAAACATTCAAAACCCCGCTCGTCCAAGAAGGAAAATTTGCCGGGCTGCGGAGCTTGTTCTCTAGAAAGTACCGGGAAAAAGAAGCGGTGCGCGACGTGAGCTTTACCGTGGAATCCGGGGAATTCGTCGGGTACATCGGCCCGAACGGAGCGGGCAAATCGACGACGATCAAAATGCTCTCCGGCATCCTTCACCCGACATCGGGGGAGGTGCTGATTCACGGGCTGAGCCCGCAAAAGCACCGAAGGCGCGTCGTCCGCCGCCTGGGCGTCGTTTTCGGGCAGCGCAGCCAGCTGTGGTGGGATTTGCCTGTCAAAGATTCCTACGAAATATTGACGGCGATGTACCGGGTCGAGGAAGCGGACGCCCGCCGCAGGCTCGGAGAGCTGGAGGAACTGCTCGGACTTGGCGAGTTCCTGCACACGCCCGTGCGCAAGCTCTCGCTCGGTCAGCGGATGCGGGCCGATTTGGCCGCGGCGATGCTGCACGATCCGGATATTTTGTTTCTGGATGAGCCTACTATCGGCCTCGATGTCGTGGCCAAGCGCAGCATACGCGGCTTTTTGGAGGCGCTGAACCGCGATTTCGGCAAAACGATTCTGCTCACGACGCACGACATGGACGATATCGAGCAGCTTTGTAAGCGGGTTATCGTCATCAACCACGGCCAGATCGGTTACGACGGCTCGATCGGCGAGTTGCGAGAGAGAATCGGCCTGCCGACGATGATAAAGATTACGTTTCGCGGCGGCTACCGGGTTCCGGCCGGCCGCGAGCTTCCGTTCCGCATCGAGGGGCAGGGAGACCGCACGCTTACGCTGGCCTGCAACCGCCGGGAGCTGAAAGCGATGGAGGTGCTGAACACGGTCAGCGAGTGGGGCGAGATCGACGACGTGCACATGGAAGAGCCCGAATTTGAAGAATTGATCCATGGGGTGTATAAGTAAAGTAAGCATATCTTCATAAAACGATCAAGCTTTGAGGAAAGGAACATTATCGCATGGCTATAGACAAACAGGAGCGGCAGCAGGAAGCAAGCCGGCTGGCCGGAGTCCGGGAACGGATGGTAACGCGCATCGCAGAGCTTGCCCAAACCGTGGATACCCGCCAGTCGGACGTATCGGCGATCCGCCGCAACTTCTGGGACGATATTTCGGTGAACGCCGATAACGACGACGATGTCATTGAAACGGCGGCCAGCATTACGCAGCAAAGCATTGCGCTATCTCGCCAGGAGCGCAGCTACAGGCTGGCGGCAGACGCACTCCGCAAGCTGACGCGCGTAGTGGACGCGCCTTATTTTTGCCGCATCGACTTTGCAGAGGAAGGGGAGAGCCGCCCGGAGCGAATTTATATCGGGCTGACCTCCTTCGTCGATCCGCAAACCGATGAGATTTTGATTTATGACTGGCGCGCCCCGATATCCGGTCTGTTTTACGATTTTCCGCCGGGGCCGGCCGGTTACCGGACGCCGGAGATGGACGTAAGCGGCGAACTGCTGCTGAAGCGGCAGTACATCATCAAAGGCGGCGAACTGCAGGATCTGTTCGACACCGGGATCAGCATCGGCGACGACATGCTGAAGCAGATGCTCAGCCGCAGCGCCGACGAGAAGATGCACAGCATCGTCACGACGATCCAGCGCGAGCAGAACCGGATCATCCGCGACGACCGGCACAAAGTGCTCGTCGTGCAGGGCGCCGCGGGCAGCGGCAAGACGTCCGTCGCGCTGCAGCGCATCGCGTACTTGCTGTACAAATACCGGACGACGCTCAGCGCCGATAATATGATTTTGTTTTCTCCGAACTCGCTGTTCAGCGATTACGTGTCCAACGTCCTGCCGGAGCTCGGCGAAACGAACATGCAGCAGACGACTTTTCAGGACTATTTGACGCACAAGCTTGAAGGGACAGGCCTGTCGGCCGAAGACCCGTACGACCAGCTTGAATATTTGCTGACCGGGAGCGAGCGGGACCCGGACTATGCGGCCCGGCTGGAAAGCATCCGCTACAAAACGTCGGCGGCTTTTCTCGGAGTTATCGAAGCGTACGGCGAAAAGTTGAAAACCGCCGGCATCCGCTTCCGCGACTTCGCGGTCGGCCGCAAAGTTTTGCTCTCCGCAGAGGAGCTCAGCGGCCGCTTTTACGGCAAAGCTTCGAATCAGTCGCTCGGCGACCGGATGGAGCACCTTACCGAGTGGATTGTGGAGAGGCTGAACGGCATTCAGGCCGACGCGGAAAAGCGGTTTTACCGCAAAATGACCAAAGAGCCGACTTACCTGGGCACCGAGCAGGAAATGAAGCGAATGAGCCGCGCCAAGGCGCACCGGGCGATCGAGCCGCTCAAGGAGCGGGCCCGCAATCTGGCGTACATCGATGTGCTCGGCATGTACCGCGAGTTGTACGAAAATGCTGCGCTCCACGCGCAGTTGACTGGGGCCGCCGGGCAAGCGGTCCCTGCGGTCTGGGAGACGATTCGCGCATTCGCCGCCGCCCGGCTCGGGCAGGAGCGGATTTTGTACGAAGACGCCACGCCGCTCGTGTACCTGAAAGGCTTGATCGAAGGCCAGCAGACGGTCAACACGATCCGCTACGTCGTAGTCGACGAGGCGCAGGATTACTCGCCTTTTCATTACGCGTATTTGAAAAAACTGTTCCCCCGCGCGCGCTTTACCCTGCTGGGGGACTGGAACCAGGGCATCTTTACGCACGCGGATCAGGGCGGAGAGTTCGCCTCCATCAGTGAGCTGATGAAAGAGCAGGAAACGGAAACCGTCCGGCTGGTCAAAAGCTATCGCTCAACCCGCGAAATCACCGATTTCGCCAGCCGGATTTTGCCGCACGGCGAGCCCGTCGAGCCGTTCAGCCGGAGCGGCGAGCCGCCGCAGACGGAGCGCGCGGCGGACGAAGCCGACCTCAGCCGCAAGGTGGCGGCGGCTGTCCGCAAGCGCTTGGGCGGCGGAGCCGGGTCCGTCGCGGTCATTTGCAAGACCGAGAGCGAGGCCGTCCGCGCTCACGGGCTATTGCTCCCGCTGCTGCCGGAGCTGCAGCGGATCAGCAAGCAGACGCAGCACTACGAGGCCGGCGTCATGGTCGTGCCCGCGTACCTCGCCAAAGGGCTCGAGTTCGACGCGGTGATCCTCTACGACGCCGGGGCCGATGTCTACGCGGAGCCGAAGGAGCGCAAGCTGTTCTACACGGCTTGCACCCGGGCGCAGCATCATCTGGATCTGTTTTACAGAGGGGCGCTTACCCCTTTTCTTTCGGAAATATAGACGGCAGTCCATACCCATCCGCCCTGTGCCTCATACGATATGTATCAAGCGGGAACGGTAAAGTTCCATGCGCGGAAGGGAGGAATAACCATGTCACATTTCGGATTCCACACGAACACGGCTGTTATTCTCGTGCTTTTCATCCTGTTGGTTATCATCCTGCGCACGTTCTAATTCCGGGCGGGATCATGACGGGGGAGCGACAACGGTTTCGGTTTGGTTTGGTCTGCCGGTCCAAGCCGGGCAGGGCCTGATGAGATTGCTCATCGGGCCTTTTTTTGATAAAAATTACACTGCGCAGAGTATCCCACCGCTGAAAAGGGACGCTTCCGCCCACAGCTTGTTCGCTGTGCCGTTTTTGCGAAGCTGCGTGGGGGAGCGGCCACTCGTCTGCAAAACCTGCAGAAGTGCAGGCTTTCTCCGCGAAAGTGGCTCGTTTTGGCGAAAAGCCTGCGAAAGTGCAGGAATTTTCGGTAAAAGCGGCCCCGAGCCCGCGTGTCCGATGAAAAGCCTGCACATTTGCAGGAATTCCTCGCGGCAAGCGTACTAAGGCGCAAAAAGATGCACTTTTGCAGGTTTTCCGTAGCGTTGACAGGTATGCCGCTAGAAGTCTGTCCGGTGAACCTAAGTAGAAGGTATGTGTATGCGAAATGACGGGTGCTATGCAGCGTTAGCAGCCTATATGCAGTCATGATGCTCAACTCACAGCAGAAAAGCCAAGGCTCCGGCGGCGCGATTTGTTGAAAAGCGGCCCGCAATGCGGATCGGAGATGAAGATTATGTAAACGCTGTCGCTCATCTTCGAAAGACCTTGATAGAGTAGAGATTTTTCTAACAACGTTTTTTTCGACAAATAGCTACAAACTGAGATGCGTGTCCCAAGACTTAGGTCAGTCGTTTCGCCCGGGAGCGCAGCCGCAATTGCTTCCTTGGACACAAGCGGAAGCATTCAATTTGTGTTATCCTACATGAAAAATACAATTATTTCCATCGCATGCTCGATAGTATCCGTTTGCGGAACATTCCCGTTTATTACTTGGTCATGTGCCCAGGGCACCAGATCAATGAAATCCGCCAAAAGTGTTGAAAAATGGAACATCCTAGCGTCACACTACAAGTGAGAATCGTTTGCAACTTAAATGTTGACAAAATTTCATACAGTACTGCAACGGCAATGCAAACGATTCTATTGCAAATGCATCTCTATTTTTTATTTTATGAGGGAGGTGAGTACCGGTACCGGTAACGGCCTCGAATGAGGTTATACTCACAGATGCGGGCCAGACAGGAGCTGCAAGGAAAGAAGGCGAGAGAGCAAGGACAACTGCTCTGCGCCAATAAAGGGAGGGTTATTGATGAGAAAGGTACAACTGGGCAAAAGCGGCTCCAATGTAAGCCAAATCTGTTTGGGCTGCTTGAATTTTGGCACACGCAACAACACAGAGGTATCGTACGGACTGCTGGATCGCTATTTGGATGCAGGAGGCAGCTTTCTGGATACGTCCAACAACTACGCATTCTGGAGCGAAGCGGGCGTAGGCGGCCAGAGTGAAACCCTGCTTGGGGAGTGGATGAAGGAGCGCGGCAACCGCGACCGAATCTTCCTCGCGACGAAAGTCGGCGCGAACCCGACCTTCAAGGGAGGCGGCTTCGATGCCAAGGAAGGACTGTCCGCTGCTGCGATTATGAAGGCTGTCGACGAAAGTCTGACCCGTTTGCAAACTGACTACATTGATCTGTATTATGCGCATATCGACGATATGAGCACGCCGCTTGAGGAGACGATTGAAGCGTTCGACCGGCTGGTCAAGGCAGGCAAGGTCCGGACGCTGGGCTGCAGCAACCACTATACCTACCGGCTGGAACGTGCCAAAGCGATTGCGCATGCCAATGGCTGGACACCGTATAGTTGCATCCAGCAGCGGTATACGTACCTGCGTCCGAAGCCGGGAGCGGATTTCGACGTGCAGATCAGTGTATCCGACGAAATGCTGCAGTACTGCTCATCGCATGACGATGTGACGCTGTTGTCGTATTCCCCGCTGCTTAACGGATCATACACCCGTTCGGACCGCGAGCTTCCCCATCAGTACACCGGAGCGGACGCCGAGGCGCGTATTCGGGTATTGAGGGAGATTGCCGAAGAGACGGGGGCTACGAAAAACCAGGTCATTCTGGCATGGATGCTCCAAAGCAAGCCGCCGGTTGTTCCGGTTATTGCAGCGAGCACTGTAGAGCAGCTTCAGGAGAATCTGGATGCGCTTGAGGTTGTTCTCAGCCCTGAGCAGCTCCATCGATTGAATACGGCTGCTGCGATATAACACAATGAAATTTAATAGAAAAGGGGTGTAACCCTATATGGATAGCGATGAAACCATTGCAACGATTCCCAAGATCTGGGTAAACGTTAAGCACCGAATGCCGTTGTTCGGGCACATCATGAAGCTGCTGCGGTACAAGCAGTGGACGAAGAACGGCTTTATTTTCGCCGGCGTTCTGATTTCGTTCCACCAGATGACTATCGGCATGGTCGAGAACACCATACTGGCCTTACTGCTGTTCTGCGGCATCTCAAGCTGCGTCTATATCATCAACGATATTGTCGATATTGAGGCTGACCGGCTTCATCCCGTCAAGAAGATGAGGCCGCTGCCGGCAGGACATATCAAGATTCATCAAGCGCTTGTGATCCTGTTTATTCTGGGGCCATGCACGCTGGTGCTGTCCTTTCTGTTGAACATCTATTTCGGGGCAGTCATTCTCAGTTATTTTATCCTCAACCTCTTCTACTCCTTCAAGCTCAAGCGGTATGTACTGATCGACGTCATCATTATCTCAATCGGTTTCGTCCTGCGGGCATTGGCCGGATGTCTCGTTACGAGCGGCAAAGTATCCATCTGGTTCCTGCTCAGCATCGCCTTCCTCACCTTGTTCCTCGGCTTCAATAAACGGCGCAAAGAAATTTTGACGCTGGCAGACCACTCCACGCACACACGCAAAAGCTTAAGCGAATACTCGATCGGCTTGCTCAATGAAATTATCCCGATGCTTACCGCCTGCTCCATTCTCACCTACTCCTACTTCATCATCAACGAGACACAATCCAAGTATTTGATTGTCACCATCCCCCTTGTTCTGTACGGCATTCTAAGATATCAGTACCTGACTAATAAAACCGAATACGGGGAAAGTCCGGAGCTTGTGCTGCTCAGGGACAAGCCGATGCGCCTGATCCTGCTGCTGTGGCTTGTCGTCTACGTATCTCTGCAGAGCAATGTGATCGTGTAGCCGCAAGCGGCGGCAGTACAACCAATCCAAGTGGAAATAGGGTAGATGAATATGAGTATGAAGGCATTGTCCCGGGAACGCGCAGGCAGGCTCGCCTCCGGATTGTTGAGCAATCGGGCGATCGCAAGCTTTTTCAGCAATTTGGGCACCGTGTTTATTTTCCGCATGGTAGCGGCTGTTCTGAATATTGCCGGCCTCATTTTGGCTGCCCGGCATCTGGGTGTCGTTGCCCTCGGGGATATCACTCTGGTGCAAAATATCGCGTATTTCCTCATCATTCCAATGGTATTCGGCATTCATCTTTCGACCATCAAGTACTACCCGGCCTATTCCGACCAGCCCTCCGAGCAGGACAAGCTGCAGGAGCAGCAGATCATAGGGACGATTGTGGTCTGCAATACGATACTGGTCATTCTATGGACGGCGTTGTATCTCAGTGTGACCCAGGCGATGAATGTGTTCGGGCATATATCGGCGACGGAGTGGACGCTCAGCATTGTGTTCGCAGTGGCGCTTAATTTCTCGATGGTGTCCGAATCGGTGCTGAGGGCGAAGCAGAAGTTCTTCCTGCTCAGTGTGGCCAAATTAATCGGCACATGCGTGTTCTTCATCATCGTGCTGGCCTGCTATACCCGGCTGGATACGTACCCGTATTTCATTATCGCTTTGATCGTCAGCTTCGTGCTGTTCACACTCATCGCATTGATTGGGCTGCGGGGCAGCAAATTCACCTTCTCCAAGGAGATGGCGGGGAAGCTGTACCGGTATGGCGGCGTGACCATGATCAGTCTGCTGTTCTCGAACATTCTGTTTGCCAGCGACTTGTTCATTGTCAATTATTTTTGCTCCAGCTATGACGTGGGCATGTATTCGGTCTATCAGGTCAATGTGAAGAACTTCTTCAATCTTCTGTTCCATGAGGTGTTCGCGGTCGTCTTTCTGCCGACGGTAGCTCAGTTGGACAAGGGCAGGGTGTACAGCCTGATCGTCAGGTTCATCCCGCTGCTGCTTCCGGTTGCGATCATCGGCAACATGCTGCTGTGTGTCGTGCTGCTGTTCTTCTACGGCAAAGGGTATCCGCTGAACTGGACGTATGTCGGATTGGTATCCGTGAGTACAGGGTTTCATTTCATCTACTGGATTTTCCATTCGGTATTCTCCATGGAGGGGAAGAAGGGGGCCATGATGTGTCTGACGGCACTTGGCATTCCGCTGCCCTTATTGATTGCGGTGTATTTGGTATTGACGAAATATAACGGGATTTGGGGAACGATGGTCGCGAACCTTATCACCCAATGCGTACTGCTCGGAACGTTCGTCCTGCTGATTCGGTTCAAGTATCTCAAGCAGGCGAGACAGACGGCTTCCATACAGCAGATGCAGGCCTAAAAGGCACTCCCGGATGATGGAGGATGAGGGCGTATGAAGATCAGTATTGTCATACCGACCAAGGACAAGCTGTCCCGGCTCCGGTTAACGCTGCAGGGGCTGGAGGGTCAGATTGACCGGGATGCGGAAGTGATTGTTGTGTTCGACGGCTGCGACCCGGCGATGGTGGCGGCGTTCAGGGAGCTGAAATTCGCCTATAAGCCGGTCATGGTCGTCTGCGGGAAAAATGTCGGCCGGTCGGCTGCCCGCAATCTGGGGATCGAGAAGGCAAAAGGCGAGATCGTTGTGTTCCTCGACGACGACCGGGTACCGGGGGCGGACTTCGTGAAGAAGCATATCGAAGGGCAGCGGAAGCCGTGCATTCTGCTTGGCGAGCGACAGGATGTGCTGTTTACGGAGAAGGAAATCGAGGAGCTGTTCCAGTATGGCAATCAGGAGGAGCGGCTGGCGATTTTGCAGGCGAAACTGGTCGATCAGGAGCTTCATAAGCCGCTGCCGATCAAGCCGACCAGCAGGCTCAACTGGCTGTCGTTCTATACCGGCAATGTATCGGTCCGCAGGGAGCATCTGATTAAGGTAGGTATGTTCGATGACAACTTCAAGGGCTGGGGGCATGAGGATCTGGATCTGGGCATCCGTCTCTCCAGGCTCCGGCTGGCGTTCAACAAGGACAGCAGCATCAGAAGCTATCATCTGCTCCATGACAGCAGCTTCAACGTGGCGGAGCGGACGATGCAGTCGATGAAAAATCTCAAGTACATGATGAACAAATATAAATTCAGCCTGACGTACTGGGTACTGTCGGTCTTCTACATTAAGCACAAGCTGTTCGGCCTCAGTATAAACCGGCAGATTATGCAGGAGAAGCCGGCTGCAGAACAATGGAAGGGGTGAATGGTATGAGCCATGGCATGAACCGCGATCTTTTGGTTTCTATCATTATTCCGAACTATAACTACTCGAAAACGTTGCCCAAATGTCTGGATTCGCTGATGCATCAAACCTACGAGCCGATCGAGGTTATCCTGGTCGACGACGGCAGTACGGACAATTCCGTTGAGATCGCGCGGCAGTATCCGTGCACCATCATTCAAACGAAGAACAACGGCGTCTCCGCAGCCCGCAATACCGGCGTTGCCCACGCGAAGGGCGAGATTGTGTTCTTCCTCGACAGCGACGTGGCCCTGTTCCCCGATGCGATCGAGCATACGGTCCGCGCCTTCGAACTTGACCCTTCGCTTGGCTCGGTCTGCGGCATCTATGCGAAGGAAGCGCTGTTCAACGACAGCTTGTTCGAGGAATACCGGACACTGCAGAACTATTATTGGCGGATCAGCTCGGAAGGGTATGTGACGGCCGGCTTCTTCTCTCTCGGCGCGGTCAAGAAATCGGTATTTATCGAGCTCGGCGGCTTCGACCAAAAGCTGAACAATTCCGAGGATATCGAATTTGGCCATCGCATCAATGAGAAATACAAACTTCTCCTGACCAGCGCGGTCATGGGCTATCACGATGAAGAGCACCGGTTCAAACGGCTGGCGAGAAAAATGCATGAGCGTGCCCGGCAGCGGATTCCTTTTTACTTCCACCGCAAGAAATTTACCAAAGGATTCGAAACCCCGCTTCGCGGGCTCGGTATGTTGTTCGTCGGACTCAGCACGCTGCTGCTGCCCTTATCCGTCGTCCATCCTTATTTCTTCTACATGCTGATCGCAAGTCTTGCGATCTTCATTTTGACGGATTTCGGACAGTATGTGTTTGTGCTCAAGGAGAAGGGGCTGCTGTTCACGCTCTATTTTATCGGTGTGCATTGGGGAATTACGGCCGTCTGCTTCTGGGGCTTCGTACGCGGTTTTTTCGAATATTTCGGCAGCAAAGAGTTTCGTCTTAAATATAAATACGGGGAGTGACCATCGATGAAGAAAAATGTGCTGATTACCGGCAATAACGGCGTGCTCGGCAAAAACATGGTAGAGTACCTGCAGACTTATGCCAAGGATGATTATGAGCTGGTTCTGATGGATTTGGTCCATCCGCCCGAGCATGTCATGAAGTTCAAGACCGTCCGCTGCGACATCCGGGACAGGCAGCAGGTGGAAGAGGTGATGAAGGATATCGACATCGTCCTTCACTGCGCATCGGCTTCACCGACGTTCACGGAGGAGCAGATTCTCGACATTATCGTCAACGGCACTCGCACACTTCTGGACGGGGCGTTCCAAACCGGCAGGGCGCAGCGCTTCGTCTACATTTCGTCGACCTCGGTCTATGGCGTTCCGGAGAAGGCGCCGACGACCGAGAATGATGAGGTGCGGCCGTATGACCCGTATAATAAGGGGAAAATCATTGCCGAAGGGCTATGCGAGAAATGGCGCGAGCAGGGCAAATGCGTCACGATTCTGCGACCTCGCTCGTTCCTTGGCCTGCATCGGCTGGGCACCTTCGCCATTCTGTACGAGTGGGCGAGCGAAGGCCGGCATTTCCCGATGTTGGGCAAAGGGACGAACCGCTATCAGCTGCTCGATGTTGAGGATCTGTGCCAGGCGATCTACATGGCGATGATCAATGACGTGGACAAGGTCAACGATCTGTTCAATATCGGGGCCAAAGAGTTCTCTTCGATCCGCGAGGATTATCAGGCGGTTATGGATGAAGCTGGTTTCGGCAAGCGGATCATCTGCTTTCCTGCGCTGCCGATGACCGCGGCGCTGTATGTGCTGGAGAAGCTGAAGCTGTCGCCGTTCTACAAGCGTCTATATATGAAGCTGAACCGCAATCATTATGTCTCGCTCGATAAGGCGATCAATCAGCTTGGCTACCGTCCGAAATATTCGAATCAGGACTCCCTCGTCCGCAATTACCGCTGGTATCTGGAGCATCAGCGCAAGACGACGGATCGTTCGACGGGGCTTGGGAATAATTCGCTTTGGAACCAAGGAGCGATCAAATATGCGAAATATTTTTTCTAAGCGTAATTGGAGAGAGGTCGCTGCAGTTGTACTTGTTTTGGTCGTATTCATCTGTCTGCAATTCATTGCCGGACATGCGGCTTGGTGGAATGTCGTCAGCAGCGTCCCGCCTTTTTCCGTCCTGTTCCTGCCGGTGTTGAGCGCCCTGCTGCTCATTCGGGCAAGACGCAAGGCATTCCTGCTGATCTGCACGCTGCTGCTGCTCATTGTGGTCATTCCGCGGGCGGACATCAACTTCGATGCGCTTCACTTCTCCAGGGCTTCGGCAAGCGGCGATGGGGACAGTGTGAAGGTGATGGACTGGAATACGGAGTTCTGGAATCAGGGCGAGGAGCCCTCCCAAATGTACACCTTCCTGAAGGAGAGCAGGCGGGATCTGTATATTTTGGAGGAATATCTGTACAATACGCCGGATTGGAAGCCGTATTTGATCGACAAGCGGGCCGAGATTGAGGCCGCCTTCCCGGGTTATGAGGTAGTGACGGAGGATCAGTTCGCCGTCATCAGCAAGTACCCGGTGAAGCGGCATACGCTCTCTGCCACCAAGCAGGCGCTGCTGCTGACGCTGGATGTCGGCGGCAAGGAGCTGAATGTCGTTGGCATGCATCTGGAACCGCACGTCGACCTGGGCAACAGCGTTATGACCAAGGCGTTCTGGGACTATGCCGAGCGACGCCATCAGAGCCGAACCATTGGACTCGAAGAAGCGCAAGCCTTCATCGATGAAGTAGGAGACAAGCCGCTGTTCGTCACGGGCGACTTCAATACGACGCTGCTCATGGGCAGCCTAGATGCGCTCCGCAGCGAGCTGAACGATGCCGCAAAATATTCGGGAAGCCTGTTCCCGACCACATGGGAAGTTGGCGGCCATTACCTGTGGCGGATCGACCATTTCCTGTACAATCCGAACGTGAAGATCCTCTCTTATACCACGTCTCCGCAGCCCGAACTATCGGACCACAAAGCGCTGCTGGTCAATTTGCAGATCAAATAGCGGCTGTGCCGCGCAGTGGATGATTGCAGTGCCGGCAGGCTAAAGGGCCGGCATGGCGCAAACGTAGGCCCCCTCGTTGTGAAGGGGGCCTATTAGGCTGTGGTCGACCGACCGCCAGCATGCAGCGCAATACCGCGCGATGGGAGCTGCGCGCAGTGCGATTGAAAAAACCGCACGCCATGGCCGACAGCCAGAATCCGCCTTGCGGTGCAAAGAAAACCTGCAAAAATACATGAATTTGCGCCCGGTATGCGCTGATCACGAGAATTCCTGCAAAAGTGCAGGCTTTTCGCCGCGCAAAGGAGCTCGGGTTCATTTTCATCGAAAAAGCCTGCACTTTCGCAGGCTTTTCGCTAAAATGAACCATTTCCGCAGGAAAAAACTGCACTTTTGCAGGTTTTCTTCGGTTCTGGCTCGCAAGCCGGCTTATGACCGCCCGCCATGCAGCTACGAACGCGCCCCGCCGTCGCGCCCCGCGCCCGCAGTTGCGCCCCGCCGTCGCGCCCCGCGCCCGCAGTTGCGCCCCGCGCCCCGCATTCGCGCGCCCCGCCGTCGCGCCCCGCCGTCGCGCCCCGTGTTCGCGCATCCGCGCCCCACAGTCGCGCTCCGCACCCCGCGCCCTGCCGTCGCACGGTGTTTGCCGGTCGGCCGTGGCGAAACCCGAGGCCCCCTCGTTGTGAAGGGGGCCTATTTTGGGTTTCCGGCCGATGGAACGCACGAAGTTGATGCTTGTCATGGCGACTCTGCTCTTTTAGTCGTTCGCCGGCTGCTGCCCAAGCAGGAACTGGGGCTTGGCGCTCCGGCCCAAACACCTATACGAATTGCCTGCCTTTTTTCGGCACTTTAGAAAAAATTAAGAATTGTTTTAGGGCAGCTTTAGAACTGTTTTATCGGCAGTTAAGTCTTGGGAGATATGATGGATGTATAGAAGCGAAGGCGCTTCGAACTAGGAGTCTGTTCGATGAACCACGTAGAAGGTGTATATGCAAAAGTAATTCCGTCGGGCAGACTCCCAGCGGGCCGGCCGAAGCCGGCAGCATATAGGAGGAGGAAACAGGTAGATATGAAAAAGTTGGCGATGATCGGTTTAGGTGTGGCTGTAGGGAGTATGATGCTGGTCACTTCGGTATATGCAGGGGTGGGGGACGCGCCCGGCTACGAGACTTTCAAATCGGCCGTGAAAAGTACGGCGGCTGTAACGAATGTGACCAGACAGGTTCAAGTCACGCTGCAGGATAACGGCGAATCTTTGTTAAATGTCAGCTCCACGATCAAGCAGGACCGGGCCGGACAGGCCGGAAGCGCCCAAATCACGGTGAAAGGCGGTGCGGACGAGCAGACGATTCAGGTATACAACCAGGACGGCAAGCAAATTGTAAAAACCGGAGAATCCGATGTGTATAAAGTGCTGGACCATTCGAACTTCGCCGGCAAACACGGCAAATTCGCGGATTCGAAGCACGAAGCCAATCCGGAAATGATCCAAGAGGCGGAGAACGTAGTGGATGCGCTCGTCGGAAATCTCAAAAACTACGTAACGATGAACGACGCAGCCGGCAACGCCAAAGATATTCACTTCAAGCTGTCCGGCAGTCAAATTCCTCCGGTTGTCAACACGGTAGGCTCGCTGCTGATCAAGCACAGCACCGCGGACAACGCCAACAAGCCTATGCCTAAAGCGGCGGAAACGCTGGGCATCGATGTGGCCAGTCTGAAAAATAGCTTGCCGCAGCTGACGCAGGACATCAAGATGGATGAAGTGGAAGTCAACGCGACGGTAGATGCGGACAATCACATCACGAACCAGACGGCGCAGATCCGCATTTCCGGCAAAGACGGCAAGGGAGCGAGTCACGATGTCGTGCTGAACGTGGGTATGAGCCTGTCCAACCTGAACGCCACGACTCCGGATAAAGTGGATCTGACCGGCAAGCAAGTGGAAACCGTGAAGCTCGGTGAAGGGCATTTCGATCAAGAACAGTAATGATGAAGCGGGAGCGGGGAGAGCGTCCATTCGGGGCGTTTCCCGCCGCTCGGACGGAAAGGCAGGCAGATGACATGAAACCGATAGTCGAGATCGATAGTCTCACAAAAACATACAGCAATTCGCGCGGCATCCACGAGGTGACGATGACGGTCCGTCAGGGCGACATTTACGGCTTTTTCGGTCCCAACGGGGCCGGCAAAACGACCGTGATGAAAATCATGGCAGGACTGTGCAGGGCGGACCGGGGCAAGGTCAAGCTGTTCGGTTACGATGTCTCCACTCATTATGAGCAGGCGATGGAGAAGGTGGGGGTGCTCATCGAAACCGCTGAGGCTTACTCGTATATGAGCGGCAGAAAAAATTTGGAGCTCGCGGCTCGCTTCTATCCGCAGATCGGCAAAAACCGGGTCGACGAAGTGCTGGAAATCGTCGGGTTGGCGCCTTTTCAGCATGAAAAGGTCGGCGGGTATTCGCTCGGCATGAAACAGCGACTCGGTCTTGCGGCTGCAATGCTGTCCGGCCCGGAGCTGATGATTCTGGATGAGCCGACAAACGGGCTGGATATCGAAGGCATGGTGGAGATCCGCGAAACCATTATGCGGCTGGCGCGCGAGGAGCGCATTACGTTTCTCATCTCCAGCCATCTCATTCATGAAATGGAGCTGATGTGCAGCCGCATCGGGATTATTCACCAGGGCAGGCTGATCCGGGAGGCTCTTGTCGAGGAGCTGCTTGAAGAACACGATTCGCTGGAAGCGTCGTATTTGCACGAAATTAAAGAAGTCAGGAAGGTGGCCCTTCATGCATAGCTTAACGGCGGGCATCTACAACGAGACGATCAAAATTGCCTCGAAAAAGAAGACGGTCTTTTTCCTGGCCGTCATTTTGCTTCTGCCGGTGGCGGCGGGCTTGCTTCTGTCCCGTTTTCAGAACGGGATCGGCATCGGCGCAATCGCATCGCAGGATTTTCCGATCCTTATGCTCGGTTTGTTCACCGGGATTTTCCTCCCGCTCTTCGTATTCATGGGCGCGGCCGATTCGTTTTCCGGCGAGATGGGGGACCGGACGATGAAAATCACGCTGACCCGGCCGATTTCGAGATTCAAAGTGTTTGCCTCCAAGCAGATCGCCTTGGGCATTTACATCGCTTTGTATTTGGCCGCGGCGCTGTTGGCGTCGATCGGCGCATCGTTGTTTTTTCAGCATTTTGGCGGCCCGGCTGCGCTGCTTGATTGGTTTATCGCCTATACGGTCGCATTCGCGCCCTTGTTCGCGCTCAGTCTGGCGGCGGTATTCCTGGCGCAGTTCTTCACCAGCAGCAGCGGCGTATTGACGGTCAGCATCCTGGTGTATCTCGCCTTCAAGGTGGCTGCGTTTTTCATCCCGCAAATCGCTGCATACTCGCCGACAGCTTACACGGATTGGCATATGCTGTGGATCGGCGCATCGCTCGCCGGAGGGAAAATATGGAGCGTGTTTATGTTTTTGGCTGCATGTAGTATATTGTTTTTTACAGCAGGGTATTATTTTTTTGACAAAAAGGAGCTCTGATTCGCATGTCCATCCGCTTACGGCTGGTGCTTTCCTATATAGCCATGCTTCTTGTGCCGCTTGTACTCTCCGGGCTAGCCGTAATTTTGATCGGCATTGCGACATTGGGCAATATAAAGTCGTTATTTGATGTGGATTACAGCCAGGGCAATCCGATCAAGCGCGTCGTCGATCAGGAGGCCGAAATATTCGCTGACATTAAAACAAAATCAGCAGGCCAGCCGGATATTTTTCTGAATCCGCAGTTTGTCAAAGAACTGGAAGACCGGCTGCACAAAATCAACATGGGCCTGATCGTCCGCAAAAATAATGAAATTGCTTACGCTTCTCCTTATTTGAAGCAGGCGGATGCCTTAGACCCGGCGATGCTTCCCGATTATGGCGATACTTCCACCGGCAAATTCCATCGAAGTCAAGGTTCGCTGTGGATAACTCGGCAGCAGGACTTTACTTTTTCCGACCGGAGCAAAGGGTCTGTTTTCGTTTTTCTGGACGGCAGCAATTTTCAAAAATATTTGCACCAGTTTTCCAACTCGTTCATTTTTGCCTTTATCGGCATATTGGTTCTTACGAACGGCGTATTGACCTATTTGGTCTCGCGGAGCATCATTCGTCCTTTGCGGTCACTGAAGCAGGCTGCCGTGCAGATTAAAGAAGGCAACCTCGATTTCGAGGTCGTCCCTCATTCCGACGATGAGATCGGCCAGCTCAGCATCGCGTTTGAAGAAATGCGGCGCAGGCTGAAGCACTCCGTCGATTTGCAGCTGCAGTACGAGGAGAACCGCAAAGAGCTGATTTCGAATATTTCGCACGATTTGAAAACGCCGGTCACCGCGATCAAAGGCTACGTCGAGGGCATTATGGACGGCGTCACCAATTCGCCGGATAAGCTGGACCGGTATGTCAGAACGATCTATAACAAGGCGACGGATATGGACCGGCTCATCGATGAATTGTTTTTATTTTCCAAACTCGATTTGGGCAAAGTGCCGTTTCAGTTCGAACGCGTCGATCTGGGCCAATATGTGCTGGACTGCGCGCAGGAGCTGCAAATGGACATGGAGAAGAAGGGCATCCGTTTTGAACTGATGGAGCTTCCAGACAAGCCCTGCCATGTAACGGCGGACCGCGAGAAACTTAAGCGCGTGCTTTTGAACATCATCGAAAATGCGGTCAAGTACAGCGCAGAAGCGGATAGCAGAATTTGGATCGGCGTGAAAGAAATTGACGGTCAAGCCGTCATTCATATAGAAGACAACGGTCAAGGCATTCCGGAGGAAGCGCTGCCGCATATTTTTGACCGGTTTTACCGGGCTGACCCGTCGCGCAATTCGTCTACCGGAGGCAGCGGACTGGGGCTCGCCATCGCCAAGCAAATTATGGAAGAGCACGCCGGGTTGATATGGGCATCCAGCGCAGTCGGCCGGGGAACGACGGTATATATCGCTTTGCCGTTAAGCAAGCCTGAGGGGGAATTGAAGTGAGCCGCATCTTGATTATTGAAGACGAGCAAAGCATCGCCGAATTGGAGCGGGATTATTTGGAGATCAACGGCTACGAAGCCGATATCGAGAACAGCGGCGACAAGGGGCTGCAGCGCGCGATGAGTACGGACTACGACCTGATCATTCTCGATTTGATGCTGCCGAAAGTGGACGGCTTCGAAATTTGCCGCAAAATCCGCTCCGAAAAAGACATTCCGATCCTAATGGTATCCGCAAAAAAAGAAGACATCGATAAAATTCGCGGTCTCGGCATCGGTGCCGACGATTATATTATCAAACCCTTCAGCCCGGGGGAGCTTGTAGCGCGGGTCAAAGCCCATTTGGCCCGGTACGAACGACTGATGGGCCGCCGCGAGTCCCGAAACGACGAAATCCGCATCCGCGGGCTGATGATCGATAAAACCGCGCGCCGCGTTTTCGTCAATGAGAAAGAAGTCATTTTTACGACGAAAGAATTCGACTTGCTGGCCTATTTGGCGATGAATCCGAACCGGGTGTTCAGCAAAGATCAGCTTTTCGATCACATATGGGGGATGGATTCCATGGGGGATATCGCGACGGTCACCGTCCACATCCGCAAGCTGAGAGAAAAAATGGAGCAGGACCCGTCGAACCCGCAGTACATTGAAACGATCTGGGGAGCGGGATACCGGTTTCGGATATAAAGTTTCTGAGATGAGCGCCGGCCGATATGAGTTCTGCATTGCCATAGAAGTGACTAAGCCGGGGAAGTTGCTCCCCGGCTTTTGTTTTAACATAGAGCGCAATCAGGTGAAGGTTAGTTGTCCGGGTCGCTAATGGAAATAATCCCCTATTCCCCTGAGGGCATGCCACCAGAGGGGACACCTCTAGTAGGCATACCTCCGAAAGGCATGCTACCAGAGGGCATGCCCCCGAAAGGCATACCACCAGAGGGCATACCTCCGAAAGGCATACTACCAGAGGGCATACCACCAAAAGGCATACTACCAGAGGGCATACCTCCGAAAGGCATACTACCAGAGGGCATACCACCAAAAGGCATGCCACTAGAGGGCATACCTCCGAAAGGCATACTACCAGAGGGCATACCTCCGAAAGGCATACCGCCAAAGGGCATGCCACCAAAAGGCATACCACCAAAAGGCATACCACCAAAAGGCATACCACCAAAAGGCATACCACCAAAAGGCATACCACCGAAAGGCATACCACCCAAAGGCATACCGCCAAGCCCGCCAAAGCTTCTTAAAGGTTGACTATCCATATTTCTCCTCCGTTCATAAGGTAGACATTTGACTATGTATTGTATGATCCTTGTCATATTCCGTTCGTTGATTGATGTAAAATAGGCTTGAACAAACAGAGCCAATCAGGATTTCAGATTCCTGTTGCATATCCCGTATTCAGACAGTCCTCAAGTGAGTAAAAAGTACGAGCTGCGATTAAAACGTATGAACATTGCAACAATGTAAAATAGTTTACAAAAATGAATTGTTAAGATATTGTAAATATATTTATAGCTTCTAAGTTATCGCATAAAGGGAGAGAGTGCGTATGTTGATGGACGTGGATTATCATATTGTTTTAAAATTGGTCATTTCAGCCGTATTTGGCTTGATCATAGGCTTGGAGCGGGAAGTGCGCAATAAACCTCTCGGTCTGAAAACGACGTTGGTCATCTGCATGAGCAGCTGCCTGCTGACGATCGTCTCGATCGAATCCGCCAACAAATTCGCGGTCGCCGGGCTGCATGTGATGGACCCGATGCGGCTCGCGGCCCAAGTGGTGAGCGGAATCGGCTTCCTCGGAGCGGGCGCGATTCTCCGCAAGCATAACGACGTAATCGTCGGGCTTACGACAGCCGCGATGATATGGGGAACGAGCGGACTCGGTATCGCCGTAGGGGCCGGGTTTATCGGGGAAGCTTTTGCCGGGCTGCTGCTCATCATGATCAGCGTCGTCGCGCTTCCTTTTTTCATTAAGAGAGTCGGCCCGAAGCCGCTGCTTTTGAAAGATTTGCGTGTCAGACTCGTTGTCTCCAGCAAAGGAAATTTGACGCACATCATTAAATCGATCATTGCCAGCGGCTACAAAATGAAAAGCGTGCACATCAAGGAGCTGAGCCGCGAGCAGCAGGAGCTGAACTTCATCGTATATATCGATAGAAAATACGCCACCGAAGTTTACGAGGAACTGAAAGGAATGGAATTCATCGAGATCGTGGAAGTGGAGACACTCTAGCTTTTCACCGGTTGGAATGTGATGGGAAATTGCTTTACCCCGTAGACAAACGGGCTTTGAACGGTTGCAAGCTGTGAACCCGGCACGAAACGGATATCTTTCATTCGTTCCAGCATGGTTCGCAAAGCGATCTGGCTTTCCAACCTGGCCAGAGGCGCACCCAGGCAAAAATGAATGCCGAATCCGAAGGAGAGATGGGCGTTCGGCTTCCTGTCTATAATCAACTTGTCGGGATCGTCGAACCTGCTCTCGTCACGGTTAGCCGAGGCAACCCAGGAGACTACCTGATCGCCTGCTTTGATTTGCTTGCCGCCAATCTCGGTGTCGGAAACGGCAATCCTCCCAATAGCCTGAATAGGCGGATAGTAACGAAGCACTTCCTCAATAAAACCGGGAATGAGATCGGGATTCTCTCTCAACTGCTGCTGTACGGTCTGCTCTTCCGTTAGACAGCGAACCGCATTGGCCATAAGATTCGTAGTCGTTTCGTTGCCGGCTGCCAAAAGGAGAATGGAAAACCCGAGTATTTCTATATCGTTCAGTTTTCGTCCTTCGATCTCAGCTGAAAGAAGCAGCGAAATCAGGTCTTCCTTGGGCGCGGTTCTGCGCTTCTCTACAATTTGGCTAAAGTAAGCTTGCAGCTCGTCAAGGGCCCGTTTTTTTGTCGCCATCACCTGATTGAGCGCTTCTTTCGTATTTGTATCGGCTCCCATCACGAGAATATCGGACCATTCTTTAAACAAATTGCGATCCTGCGGCTGAACGCCCAAAAGCTCGGCAATCACGATAACAGGCAGAGGAACTGCAAGATCGTGTACCGTATCCATGCTGCCTTTGTCCAAAACGGCGTTCAGCAATTCATTCGTAATGGACGCAATGTGCGGCTCCAGTTCGGAAATCACCTTCGGAGTAAAAGCTTTATTGACCAACGCTCTCATCTGCGTATGTTTCGGAGGATCAAGGGTCAATATGGATTCGTTCTCTGCTCTGGTGAGCGAGCGGCGGGAGGAAAAGGATCTTTTAAAATTCGATGTACGTCCTCATAGCGAAACACATCCCAGCAGCTACGGCTTTCATCGTAACGCACGGGTGTCGTTTGGCGAAGTCGGTTATAAATAGGGAACGGGTGAAGCCGTTTCTCTGCGGTATCCAGCTCGGCCATCGGGATGATGTTGGCGTATAGGACCGATTTTTTTGTTTCCATAGATGTGGGTAGGCTCCTCTCGCGGATTCATTTCAATTACAGTTAACATGCCCTGCAAATTAACAATATAATCCTGTTTCCGCATGCAATCTGCTCCTGAGATACGGGCGATGCTCCAAATGCTCAATATGGAACAATAGTTGACCTTGTATCTTACTACAGGTTTTAAAATAACGATAGAAACCTGTAGGGGTGATAAAATTGGAAAAAACGAGTGTCGAACGACTTGCCGCGATTAAACAATATTTAAAACGAACAAGCGGATTCGGTGAGAAATCAGTTGACAAAATTCGGCGGGAAATGGCCGACTCGGCGGCAAATATGTGCATCTCCCCCGACATGATCGTCCAAAAGGCAACTATCGGCCAATTAAGCGGAGAGTGGATTGTTCCTGCCAATCTTACTCCTGAAGCCGATAAACATGCGATCCTTTACTTCCATGGGGGCGGATTTGTTGCAGGCACCTGCGAGTTTTACCGTGATTTGTCCGCGAGAATAGCGGAGTCCAGCGGTGTAAAAGTGCTCACCGTCGAATATCGTCTGGCGCCGGAGCATCCGTATCCGGCTGCTAACGACGATTGCTTGAGTGCTTTTCGCTGGCTGCTTGCGAGCGGATATTCAGCCGGCAATATTGTATTCGGCGGGGATTCTGTCGGAGGGAGTCTTGCGCTTATGACTTTGATTTCTTTGCGGGATAACGGAGAGGAACTTCCGGCAGGCGTTTTTCTGATTTCCCCGCATACCGATCTTGTCCATTTGGACGGCGAATCGTATCTGAGTCGATCGGAGCTCGATCCTACGGGGAGCATAGAAGTAAATCGGAGGTTGCTGGATGTTTTTTTAGGCGGTCGGACGAAAGAAATACCTTTGCTGTCGCCGTTAAGGATGAATTTGAAAGGCTTGCCTGATCTGTTCATCCAAGTCGGTGACCATGAGGTGTTGCTAAGCGATTCCACACGCTTTGCGGACCGTGCAAGAACAGCAGGTGTCGGAGTTACACTGGAAGTATGGGAAAATATGTGGAGCGTATTTCATTTTTTAGCATACATGCTGCCGGAAGCTCAGCAGGCCATCGCTAATATCGGTCAATATGTACGAACGAAGCTAACGCCTCTATAGCCAGGCGATAAACGGCCGTTCCGAATCCAAGCAGGACGGCCGTTTCCGACTTCAAACCGCGAATCGCGCGGATTGCAGAGGTCGCACCACGCGCAGCTCCCAGCGCGCGGTGTTGCGCTGCATGACGGCGGTCGGTCGACCACAGGAGGCGCAATGACTTCCCCGGGGGGAAGCAGCAGCCTCCGTCGTCTAGCCGGTGACGGCGACCGCAGCCGCGAATTTTTTGCCGAATTCTTTGAGCTGCTGTTTTTCATCGGCAGAGGGGTTCAGCTCGACTTTGAAGCCGTTCAGCACTTTTTCCGCGCCAAGCTCGGCGAGCTTTTCTTCCAGCGTATCGATGGCTTTGCCGAACTGCGCGTATGAAGAATCGGCGGAGCCGAATACGGCGGATTTGCGCCCCGACAGATCGAGATCGTCCATTTCCTCGTAAAAATCTTCGAATTCGTCAGGCAGGTCGCCGTCTCCCCATGTATAAGCGCCAAGCAGAATGCCTTCGTATTCGGTCAAGTCGCTGCCGCTGGCGTCCATGACATTTTTGACAACAGGCTCGACTCCCGCTTCCCTGATTCCGTCGGCAATGAGATCGGCCATCTCTTCCGTATTTCCTGTCATACTGGCAAAAACGATAATAATACTGGACATCGGTATCCCTCCACTGGATTAGATCTTTTTTTTTGAAAATGGTTAGGTTCGTACAGACGATAAAATCGCTCTGTTGGTAAGCCCTCCACCGCTAAGGCGGCGGCAGGGAAAGCAAATCAAATACATATTAATTGATAATGATTATCAATGTCAATATGTGCGCTTAAAAATTGTTGGCTTCACTCCGTTTGATCTGCCGGTGGTCAAGAACAACAAGTTGCGCATACCGGACTACAAAACGTTCTGTACTACGAACCGGTTTCCAACCTGGGGCAGGCGGATATAATGGCAAAAAGCCGCCCGGGCTAGTGGGACCCGGGCGGCTTTTTGCCGTTATGCGGACTGCGCGTAGCTCTCGGCCGCGAGGCACAAATAATACGCCAGCCCAACCTGCTGGCTCTCCAACATCCCGCGGTGAAAATCGTCCGCGAGGAAAAAGCGCGCCTGCGCCGCATAGCCGGCGCCGTCGATCTCGTGCCCGTGCGTCCGCAGGAACGCAAGGTGGCTGCCGATCAGCGCATGTACTTCGGCGCTGTCGATTGTGAGCCCCGAGCGCAGCGCATCCGCCATTCCGGTCATGAACCGGATGGCTTCCCTCGCGCTCTCGTTCATTTCCGCCGCCTCGACCGGCCCGGCCGCGAGCAGATCATAGTCGTACGTTTCTTTCAGATAATCGTTCTGCTCCTTGAGCGCGTCCTTCCATTCGTCCTCGCTGTGAAAACCTTGAAACAGCTCCGATGGATGCATAGGTTCTCCCTTCTTCCGCTTTGTTATCGTTTGCTCCAACGTGTGAATCAGCTTCTCCAGCCGCTGTTTGCGGGCGGTCAGCAGCTCTTTTTGCTCAGCGAGCAGAGACTCGTGTCCGCCTTCCCCTTCCAGCAGTTGTTTGACGGTATCGAGCGAAAAATCAAGCTCACGGTAATACAAAATGCGCTGGAGCCTTTCAAGCTCCTCCATCCCGTATAAGCGATATCCTGCTTCCGTCGTTCCCTTGGGCACGAGAAGCCCGATTTTGTGATAATGGTACAGCGTTTTGACGGTTACGCCGGAAACATCGCAAACCTCTTTAACGGTGTAGAGCACTGTGTTCACCTCCTGTTTTCAACGATAAAGCCTTACCTAAGGTTGGAGTCAACACCCGAATGAAATATAAATTTGATGTAAGAAATAGGGTACCTTTTTGACCGCGAATCCTGCAAGCGCAAGGGACAGGATGGAGCCACAAGCCGTCGGGGCTGTTCGGCATCGTGGTCGGCCGACCGCCGACATGTAGCGTGACACCATGCACTGGGACGGGAGCTGAACGCGGTGCGTCCGGGGATCGTCCGGCATCTTCGGCATATTGCCAGAACGGTGATTTCATTGCGGATTTTCCTTGCATAGTGTTGCAATATTTAGACAATTCCATTATAGTAGTATTAAACAAAACTACTAGTGGGGTGGATGCGCATGAATCACTGCTTTATCGTTCTGCTGCAGGTCGATCCCGCCTGGCTGGCGATGCCGCGCGAATCTCGCAGGGAATATGCGGCAGAGCTGTATGCCATTATCGGGCGTCACGCTCCGCAGGTGAAAGTGCGCTATTTCGATGCGGATGCGTTCAGCGGCAAGTGCAGCGATTTTGTCGTTTGCGAGACGGAGGATACGGTCGCCTATCACAACATGTGGGAGGAACTCAAAGATTCCCGGGCTTTTTGCGTCGGGTTTTACCGGATTCAAGATGTGATCTATGGCATTCAAAATGCGTACCAGGCGTACGAGACCGGAGTTTTGGGCATGGAGCCCGAAGTGTATACGACCTAGTAGTTTGTTGAGGGACTACGTAGAAGATGTGTATGCAAATTGACAGTGTTGATGCAGCGTGAGCGACAGTATATGCGGTCATGATTCATTGGGTATGCACGAAAGCAGCTCCGTCGGACGGACTGCTAAAAGGGGGAATGGCTTGTGGAAGATATCCTGCAGCATCTGAAAAATATCGGCTTCACGGAGCTTGAAGCCAAATGCCTGCATGTGCTGGCGGAATCAGGCACGCAGACGGGCTACGAGATCGCCAAGCGGCTGGGCGTTTCCCGCTCTAACGTCTACTCCGCGCTGCAAAAGCTCGCGGAGAAAGGCGTCGTGCTGACGAGCCACGGCGAGCCGACGCATTACCAAAGCGTGCCGATCGCGGAGATCGGCGGCAAAATCGAAGCGGAGCTGCAAGCTTCGATCCGCTTCGTCAAGGCGCATATGCCGCAGCAGGATGCGCAGCGGTCCGAGTACTTCAGCCTGGAGGGCGACGCAAAGGTCGTGGAGCGCATCCGCACCGAGCTGAGGAAAGCGAAGGAGGAGGCGCTTCTCGACCTGTGGTCCGAAGAAGCGGAGCTGCTGAAGGACGAGCTGGTTCACGCGCAGGAGCAGGGCGTGCGCGTGCTCGTATCGTGCGTCGGGGAGGCGGAGCTTCCAGGCGGGATAGTTCTGTTTCCGCACGGCCGTGAGGAAACATGGCAGGAACGCGGCGGGCGCAAGTTCACGCTGCTGATCGACCGCAAGCTCGCGGTCATCGGCACGAGAGGCGGCGGCGAGCCTGCGAAAGCGATGCTGACGGAGCATCCGGCGATGGTGGAGCTGCTGCTCAACAACTTTTTCCACGACATTGTGATGCATGAGCTGATGAAGGATATGGGCGCCAAGCTGGAAGACAAATACGGCAAAAACTTTAAAAAGATCGTGCAAAAGTATACCGAAGCCGTCAAGCCGGCCGAGGCGAAAGTTATCGAGGGGAAAAGGCGCAAAAAGAAATGACGGCGCCATTTGTGAAAGGAGAAGTGTTGGCAGCGATGGATAAAACCGGCATATTGCAGGCCGCCGAAACGTATGTGAAGGCCAAGCTTGAAAAGGACAGCAGCGGCCACGACTGGTGGCACATTTACCGCGTCGTGCAAGCGGCGCGGAGGATCGCCGCCGAGGAGGGCGCCGACGGCTTCGTCTGCGAGCTGGCGGCGCTGCTCCACGATGTCGCCGACGATAAGCTGAACGCGGATCCCGCGGCGGCGGAACGGGATCTGCGCGAGTGGCTCGCCGCCAGCGGCACGCCGGCGGCGGAGATCGAACATGTGCTGGAGATCATCGGCACCATGTCGTTCAAGGGCGGCGCGCGTCCGCCGATGCGCACGCTGGAAGGCCGCGTCGTGCAGGATGCCGACCGGCTGGATGCGATCGGCGCGATTGGCATCTCGCGCGTGTTCGCGTATTCGGGCTGGAAGGGACGCCCGATTCACGATCCTTCCGTCATGGTGCGGGAGCACATGACGGAGGCGGAGTACCGCGGCGGCAACGATACTGCGGTCAATCATTTTTATGAGAAGCTCCTGAAACTGAAGGAGCTGATGAATACGGACTTCGCCCGCCGGATGGCGGAGGAGCGGCACCGCTTCATGGAGCTGTACCTGGAGCAGTTTTACGCGGAGTGGGAAGGCGACAAATAAGCGGACCGGCGCGCGGTTCCGGCTGGGAGCGCGCCCGTGTCCCCGACATTGACGGTACGGACCGGCAAAAAACTCCTCGGCCGCCATGGCATCAGGGCAAAATCTGCGAAAGTCAGGCTGTGGGGAAACCTAATGTGGTCGAACGACCGCTGTCATGCAGCACAACACCGCTCGCTGGGAGCTGCGCGCGGTGCGAAAAAAACGCCAGAGCCTGTCGCACCATTTGCCTGTTTGCGCGAAGAAAACCTGCAAAAGTACAGTTTTTGCTCGATGGATATGCCTGACCACGAAAAATTCCTGCAATTGTGCAGGCTTTTCGCCTCGAACATGGGCCTAGATTCAAATTCATCGGAAATTCCTGCACAATCGCAGGCTTTTCGTCAAAATGGACTGTTTTTAAGGGAAAAACCTGCACTTTTGCAGGTTTTTCCTTACCAAAGCCGTCTTGTCCCCCCCTTCTTCAGCTCGGCGACCCGCGCAGGAGAGGTGTGGGCTGGGGAAGAGTGGATGTGCATCCTTTCCGCCTCCATGGTTACCGAAGGATCGAGCCTTTCCCGGCGTTCTTTCCGCCTTCAGAGTTGCCAGAGGATCGAGTCGTCTCCGGCAAGCTTTCCGCCTTCAGCGTTGGTGAACGCTCAAGCTGCCTCTAGCATGCTTTCCTCCCTCAGCGTTACCGAATGAGCGACCCGGCCCCAGCGGGCTTGCTTTTGGAAGTTTTCCGCAGCCAATCCCCCGCACTGCCGTCTCGCTCCGCTGCTGCGCTATGTTTTGCTACGATCAGCCTTTGGTCCGCTGCGCGATACGTCTATTTCAACGACCCGGAAGGCGATAAATAAGCCTTCTTTTTTCTTTTCCAATGGACCGGCTGCGAATTGCCGGGAAGTTCCATCCGGCAAGTTGAATTTTGTGATAAAATAAAGTGAAATGAAAAAATCAACCTTGAGCAGAAAGAGATGCTAAATGAAAAAAGAAGCGAAATATATGGCAACAGTTTCTTTGGGTGTGATGGGGGCCGGATTCGTCGCTACGCTGCCGTTTTCTTCATCGGCATGGGTTGCGTTCCTGCAAGGCGGTTTCGAAGCGGGCGTCGTCGGCGGGTTGGCGGACTGGTTTGCGGTCAGCGCTTTGTTCCGGCATCCGCTGGGCATTCCCATCCCTCATACGGCGCTGCTTCCCCGCAACCGGGAGAAGATTACGAAAGCGCTCGTATCTACGGTGGAAAATGAACTTCTCTCCAAAGAAACGATCCGGCTGCGGCTGCAGCAGATTCGTTTTTTGGAGCGCGGTTTGGAGATAGCTGAGCAGCAGTTGCACAGCGAAGCGATTCATGGCGCGCTGACGCTTCTTGCCAAACAGGCGGTTCAGGCGGTCGATACGGAAAAGCTGGCGCCTCTGCTCGCGGAGGAGCTCCGCCAAGCGCTGCAGGATATCGATACGGGTCGATTGATCCGGTCTTTGGTCGATGGCGTGACGGAACGAGGCTATGACGGGAAGACGCTTGATTTTATGCTGGACAGAGCGGAGGCCTGGGCGGTCAAGTTTGAAACGCGCGATATGCTTGGCGCCGCGGCGATCAAGGCTCTTGAAGGGCTGCAGTCCAACGGCTTCATGGCTTTTGCGGTAAATGCCTTTATTGGCATGCTGAGCGAGGACAAGGTCGGAGCGATTATTCAAAACTTCATCCTTTCCTACATCGAGCAAATGAGAGCGAAAAACCACCCGCGGCGGGAAGCTTTCCTCGACTACATCCGCCGGGAGCTGAACAAGCTGGATTCCAACCCGCAGCTGATCGCGGAGTTGGACCGTCTCAAGACGCGTCTGCCCGAGCTGTTCTCGCTGGAAGAAAAGCTGTCCGCTCTGCTGCTGCGCCTTAAGGAGAAGGCGGTGGCGTTCGTGGAGCGTCCCGATTTTGCAGCCGAATATGTGGTGCCGATGCTGTCCGGCGCGCTTGCTTCTTTGAGAGCCAATCCTGACAGAATGGATAAGGGAGAGCAGTGGATTCAGCAGCAAATCGCCGGCTATTTGGAACAAAATCATAGCAAAATCGGTCAGCTTGTCAAAGAAAATCTGGAGAAGCTCGACAACGACACGCTGATCGAGATGATGGAGGACAAGGTCGGCAAGGACCTGCAGTGGATTCGCGTCAACGGAGCGATTTGCGGCTTTATTATTGGGCTCGCCTTGACTGGCCTGAAGCTTTTGACGTAACCGGTTCCTGCTTTTGCGAGCGGATGGCGGCATTGGCTGCAATAACGGGACGACCCGAATGGAGGTGCCAGGTTTGATTGAAATTAAGGAAGTCAGCAAAACTTTCACGCAGCGCATCGGCGGCAGCTATACGGCGTTGGACAATGTGTCCCTGACGATACGAAAGGGAGAGTTCGTTTCCCTGCTCGGGCCGTCCGGCTGCGGCAAATCTACGGTTCTGAACCTGGTCGCAGGTCTGGAGCCTTACAAGCAAGGTACGATCGAGGTGAACGGCAAAAAGGTTACGGGCCCCGGCGCGGACCGCGTCGTCGTCTTTCAGGAGCACGGCCTTTTTCCGTGGCTGACGGTGCTGGACAATGTGGCTTTCGGCCTCAAACAGCGGGGAATCGGCAAAAAGGAGCGCCATGAGCTGGCGATGGAGCAGATCAAGTCCGTGCATCTCAGCCGCTTCGCGGACCGCTACCCGCATGAGCTGTCGGGTGGCATGCGGCAGCGGGCGGCGATAGCTCGGGCGCTGGCGATGGACCCGGAAATTTTGCTGATGGACGAGCCTTTTGCCGCTCTGGACGAGCAGACCCGGCTTATTTTGCATAAGGAACTGGAAGAAATCTGGATGCGTACGCGCAAAACGATTCTCTTCATTACGCATAACATTCGCGAGGCCGTCATTTTGTCGGACCGCGTCGTTGTCATGTCCACCCGTCCGGGCAAAATCAAGAAGGAGTTCGCCGTGAAGGCGGCAAGACCGCGGGACAGCGCGGATTCGGTGCTGCATCATGTGGAGAATTCGATCATGGCTGCGCTGGCGGACGAGCTTGAAAAGGTAGTAAGGGAGGAAACCGGCGATGAGTACAGCATCAAGAAGAACGATTTTTCTGGTACTGCTTCTGATAGCGTGGGAGGCGGGATTTAGAATTTTCGGGTGGGGCTGGAAATTTCCTTCCGTTACGCAGACGCTGCAAGCTTTTTATGACGGCTTTGTGCACGGCGAACTGCTTCAAGCGACTATAGCGAGCATGGTCAGGCTGCTTATTTCTTTTGTGATCGCCACCACGGTTGGCGCAACGCTCGGCTTTTTGTTCGCGCGTTTTCGTCTGCTGGATGATACGATCGGTTTTGTGGTGGTCGCTTTGCAAACGATTCCGAGCATCGCCTGGCTGCCTTTTGCCATTATTTGGTTCGGTCTTAACGAAACTTCGGTTATTTTCATCACGACGCTGGGCGCTACCTGGACCATGGCCTTGTCCAGCCGAACCGGCATCAAAAACATTCCGCCGATCTATTTGCGCGCCGCGCAGACGATGGGGACGGGAAACGGCTTCAGGATGTTCGTGCAAGTCATGATTCCGGCGGCTCTGCCCCATATGATCAATGGACTGCGTACGGCTTGGGCGTTCGCGTGGCGCGCGCTTGTCGCCGGCGAGCTGATTGCCAAGGGCGTCGGGCTTGGCCAGCTTTTGCAGGACGGGCGCAATTTGGGCGATACTTCGCTGATGCTGTGCATCGTCATCATGATCGCGGTGCTTGGCACGGTATCCGACCATTTTTGCTTCAAAAAGCTGGAAGACAAGGTGCTGGAACGGTACGGCCTAGCCGGGTCCAAGTCATAACGGGAGAGCGGCGAGATGAAAAAAATAGCATGGATCATGTCGGTGCTGCTGCTTGTTTCCGCTTTGCTGACGGCTTGCGGGGAGTCCGAGGGTTCCGCAGGGAAGGCCAAGAAAGTGCGGCTTGGCGTGTTCAAAAATGTGACGCACGCCGCCGCGTACATCGCGCTTGAAAAAGGTTACTTCCGCCAAGCCTGGGGCGATGATGTCGAGATCGAAGTTTCCGCTTTCGATAACGGCTCCGACCTCTCCATCGCCATGGCGACCGGAGATATCGATATCGGCTTTGTCGGGCCGGGGCCGGCGACGACGTTTTTTTTGAAAAGCCGGAACTACCGCGTCGTATCGGGCTCGAACAATGGCGGTGCCGTGCTCGTGGCGCGAAACGGAGCGGGAATTAACAGTGTAAAAGATTTAACGGATAAAACGGTCGCCATTCCGTCCAAAGGGAATACGAACGAAATCTCGCTGCGGATGCTGCTTGGCCAGGAAGGCGTGCCCATCGGCAAAGACAAGGGCATGGCGCACCTGATCGTGCGCTCCCCTTCGGATACGCTGATTTCGTTCCGCCAAAAGGAGATCGACGCGACTCTTGTACCCGAACCATGGGGAACGCAGCTGGAAAAGGCGGGGCTCGGCAAAGTGATCGTGGACTGGGACCGCATACCGCCTCACAACGGCGATTATCCGACCGTCATCATGGTGGCGAGCGACAAATTCCTGCAGCAGCAGCGCGATCTGGTGAAGGGCGCGATCAAGGCGAACATGGAGGCGATCGATTTTCTGCGCAGCAACCCTGAGCAGTCGTACGATCTGATCAACAACGAGCTGAAAAAGTACTCCGGCAAAGGGATGGATAAAGCGTTGATCAAAGCTTCGCTTTCCCGGCTGAAGCTGACGACGGATGTGGACGTGAAAGTGATGGAGGAAATGGCGAAAGTGTCGATCGACGCCCGTTACATTAAGGGTGTGAGCAAAGACGAGCTCGACTTGAGCCCGTTCGTGGATCTCTCTTTGCTCGAAGAAGTGAAGAGCGGCAAGTAATGCGAAGAGCCCGTTTCCGCCCGCAAGGGAGGAGGGGCTCTTTTCTTTGGCGCGCAATGAGGCTCCCTCGACCGGAGCGCGCTCCACCACAGGAGTCTGGCGGTCGGAGTTACTTTTTGCTGCTCACGCTGCATCACCAGTGCACCTTCTACTTGGATCATCGGGCAGACTCCTGACCGGAAAACCTGCGAAAGTGCAGGCTTTTTCGATGAAAACGGTCCTTTTTTGGGAAAAGCCTGCGAAAGTGCAGGAATTATCCGCCATGAAGGGGGTTAAGCCCTGGATTGAGCGAAAAGCCTGCGGATTTGCAGGAATTTCCCAAGGCAAGCATGCTAAGGCGAAAAAAGATGTATTTTTGCAGGCTTTCTGAGCGTCGCACCCGACTAGACAGAAAAATTTGCTTGTCCAGAAGTCCGGCGGTCGGAGTTACTGTAGATCATCGGACAGACTTCTAGAGCCGCGGATGGGGTTCCTGCACAGTTGGCTGCTAATTTGGTTGCTGCGGAGTGTTCGCCGGTTATTGGCGTTCTGCCCGGGGGAGTTCCGGGAAATACTGCTTTACAACGATAAACGTTTCGGGTATACTCTCAATTGTGGAATCGATTACTCAATTGTGCGGTTCATGAGGATTAAGGAGATAGGTTATGGGTAATATTACAATCAAGGAAATTGCAAGATTATCCGGCGTGTCCAGCGCAACGGTCTCTAGGGTGTTAAACAACAACGGCAGATTTTCGGAAGAGACCAGGAAAAGGGTTATGGACGTTATCGGTAAGTTCGAATACCGTCCCAATATCGTTGCCAAAAGTTTAAGAACCAGCAAGTCCAAGACAATAGGGGTAATCGTCCCGGATATTACGAATGAGTTTTTTGCCAGCATCGTGCTTGCGATCGAAGCGTACTGCCTCTCGCATGATTATTCGGTGTTTATTTGCAACACGAGCGAAGACGCGGAAACGGAGAAAAAGTACATTGCCGACCTGGAAGCCAAAGGTGTAGACGGAATCGTCTACTGGTCGGGGAACGCCGAAATTCCCGTCGAGCTGGTAACAAGCCCGATTCCCGTAGTTTGCATCGACCGGAAGCCGAATTATAAGGCCAGCGGCAAAAGTATTGCCGTGATCGAGTCCGACAACTTCGGAGGCGGCTATCAGGCGACCGTAGAGCTGCTTGAAAAAGGTTGCAGAAAAATTGTGTTTTTAAGAGACGAACGCGATGTTTCCACGATGATCAACCGGTATAACGGATATTTGCATGCGCTTTCCGAATACGGCTGCAATCTGGGCCTGGAATACGTCATCAAGACGAAGGTGGATGTAGACTGCGCCAAGCAGGCGATGTCCGGTTTTGTCGCCAAAAACTACGAATTTGACGGCGTTTTTGCGACGACGGATTGGCTGGCGGTCGGGGCTTTGGTTTCGCTGCAGGAGCACGGGATTCAGGTGCCAAGTGATGTCAAGCTGGTCGGCTTTGACAACATCAGCGTGTCCCAGTACATCTCGCCGTCGATCACAACGGTGAAACAGGATACGCAAAGATTGGGAACGGCAACAGCGGAAAATTTGCTGGATATGATTAATCAGCGCGCCGACCGGGGCCATTCTTCCAGCGTTGTAGTCCCTGTAGAAATATTGAGAAGAGCTTCCACCGGGCTTTCATAGTTTTTCAATCGGGTACCCAAGAGAGGAGGTGCTTCTTTTTTGGAGAATGGGTAATCGATTGCTCAACATACATTGCAAACAAAAAACGGGAGGTTTTACTGGTGAACAAAAAAGCGGGTTCTTTTATTTTTGCCATCATCATGATTGTTGCCCTAGTACTGTCGGGCTGCTCCAAGCAAGAGACACAGCCGCAGGGGGCCCAAGCAAGCGCCGATAGCGGTGCCAAGCAAGGAGACAAACCGAAAATTGCGGTTATTTTGAAATCGCTTGCAAATCCGTTCTGGTCCACGATGAAGGCGGGCATCGAAAAAGAAGCGAAAGAAAAAGGGCTTAACGTCGACATTTTTGCCGTCGCTTCGGAGGACGATTTGCAAGGACAGGTGAAAATTTTCGAGGACGCGATGAACAAAGGCTATGCCGGTATCGCCGTTGCTCCGCTTTCGCCGGTGAACCTGATTCCGAGCATCGTTCAGGCGAACGAAAAAGGAATTTATGTCGTGAATATCGACGAGCAGGTGGACGTTAAAGAGCTGAAAAACGCCGGAGGGTATGTGTTCGCTTTTGCCACGACGGATAATGTGAAAGTTGGCGAAAAAGGAGCGAAGGCGATCGTCGACAAATTGGGCGCTGCAGGCGGCGAGGTTGCGATTATGGAAGGCAAGGCAGGCAATATTTCCGGCGAAGCAAGAAAAAGCGGCGCTGAAAAGCTGTTTAAATCCACGCCGGGCATCAATTTGGTGACAAGCCAGCCGGCCGACTGGGACCGCACGAAAGCGCTTGACGTAGCAACGAACATGCTGCAAAGATTTCCGAACTTGAAAGCGATTTATGCGGCGAACGACACGATGGCGCTGGGCGCTCTCCAGGCTGTGACGAATGCGGGCAAAGATAGCCAGGTCATCGTAGTAGGCACGGACGGCAATCCGGAGGCGCTCGAATCGGTAAAAGCGGGCAAACTGTACGCTACCGTTGCGCAAGACCCTGCCTTGATCGGCGTAACCTGCGTGCAAAAACTCGTCGGGGTTATTGAAAAGAAAGCGAAAGGCAGCAAGGATATGGAAGCGGAGTTTGTCGCAGTCGATTCCAACTTGATTAAGAAGTAACGAACCGGGGATCCCTGCACGCCAATGAAAGCGCATTATAACGAATCAAGGTGAACGGCGGCGTCCCCGTGTTTAAGCAGGATAAAAGGGCTGCAGCCGGGGGCGTTCTCAGGGACCTTCTCAGCAAAGGAGGAAGTCATTTGGAATGCCTGGTGGAAATGAATCATATTTCGAAGCATTTTTCCGGGGTCAAAGCGCTGCAAAATGTTTCGTTTCAACTGCTCGCAGGCGAAGTGCACGTGCTGCTGGGTGAGAACGGAGCGGGCAAGTCGACGCTGATGAAAATTTTATCCGGGGTGTATGAGCCTACGGAGGGGAGCATCGTCATTTGCGGCAAAGAGTTCGGCAAATTAACTCCCAAGGAATCGGTCGACCAAGGGATCAGCATTATTTATCAGGAGTTGAGCCTTGTCAACGAGCTGTCCATCGCCGAGAACATTTTTTTGGGCAAGCTGCCGATGATCAAAAAGTTCGGTATTCCGGTCGTCGATTACTACAACATGGAGGCTCTGGCCGAAAAAATGCTGGAAAAGATCGGGCTGAAGCGTTCTCCGAAGGAACTGGTCGAAGCGCTGTCGATCTCTGAAAAGCAGCAGGTCGAGATCGTCAAATCGATCGCCGCAAGAGCAAAGGTCATCATTATGGACGAACCGACGTCTTCTTTGACGATGGAAGAGACCAAGAAGCTGTTTGGCATTATCCGCCAGTTGAAAAGCTACGGAGTCGGCATCATTTATATTTCCCACAAGCTGAACGAACTGCTCGAAATCGGCGACCGCGTCAGCGTTTTGAAAGACGGCAAATACGTCGGAACGCGAAACATCAAAGACGTGACCCGGGAAGATCTCGTAACGATGATGGTAGGCCGGGCGGTCAATGAGCGGCATTTGCGTCCGGAGGACAGCGAGCACCGGGGGAAGACGGAAGTTTTGCTCAAAGTCGAAGGGTTGACGAGAAAAGACAAGAAGGTCAAAGATGTCAGCTTCGAGCTGTATAAAGGCGAAATTTTAGGCTTCGCCGGTCTGATCGGTTCCGGAAGAACGGAGCTTATGAATGCTCTTTACGGCGCCGAGCCTGTCCAATCCGGGCGGATCGAGCTGTTCGGCCGGGAAGTGAAGGTGAAAAACCCGTTTCACGCGATCAAGCTCGGCATCGGGCATGTGACCGAAAACCGTAAAGAGACCGGGTTTCTGAAAAATTTTGAAATTTGGAAAAATGTTTCGATTTCCCGGATGCTCAAAGATTCCAAGCTCGGGGGAACTTGGGGGCTCGTGAACCGGAAATGGGAAAAACAAGTGGCCGCCGAGTACAAAGAATCGATCCATATCAAATGCGCCTCCGTCGAACAAAACATTACGGAACTATCCGGCGGCAACCAGCAAAAGGTGCTGATCGGCAAATGGCTGGCGGCGAATTCCAAATTGATTATTTTTGACGAGCCGACCAAAGGAATCGACGTAGGGGCCCGCGGAGAAATATACAAAATTATGCGAAGCCTGGCGGAGCAGGGAATCGGCATTCTAGTCGTGTCTTCGGAGCTGCCTGAACTGCTCTCCGTATGCGACCGGATCATCGTGTTCAAGGAAGGTTCCATTAACGGGACATTATCAAATGAAGAGGCTACGGAAGAAAACATCATGCTGGCCGCAACTTCATAGGGCAAGGGGCAAACGATCATGCAGAAATTTAATGTCTTTTGGAGCAAGTACGGCACCTTCGGCATTTTGATTCTGATTGTGCTGATGCTGGGGATTTTGTCTCCGCAATATTTTTTAACGGCAAATAACTTGACGCAAGTCGTGCTGCAAAGCGCGATCACCATTCTGGTCGGCTGCGGCGAATTTTTCACCATTCTCATTGCCGGGATCGACTTGTCCGTCGGTTCCGTGATGGCGCTGACGGGCATGATTACGGCGAAGCTGCTGGTGGCCGGCGTTCCCGTGCCGCTTGCGATTTTGCTCGGAGGAATTGTCGTAGGCGCGCTGCTCGGCGGTTTTAACGGATTTTTGGTCAATAAAACGGGCCTGCATCCCTTTATTGTCACGCTGGGCACGATGTCGATCTATCGCGGGATTACGCTGATCATTTCCGACGCGAAGCCGGTATTCGGCTTGCCGCAAACGTTCAAAAGCGGAGTGGCCGGATGGCTGGGCCCGATCCCGATTCCCGTCATCATCGCGCTTGCGGTAGCTTTGTTCTTCATGTTCGTGACCGATAAAACGAAGCTCGGCCGGAATATTTACGCTTTGGGCGGGAACAGCCAGGCCGCATGGTTTTCGGGCATCAATATCAAGCTGCATACGCTTGTCGTTTTTGTGATATCCGGCATTGCCGCCGGGATTGCGGGGGTTGTCATGACCGGCCGCCTGGGCGCTGCCGAGCCTTTGTCCGGATCGGGGTATGAAACTTTTGCCATCGCAGCCGCAATTATCGGCGGAACGAGCTTTTTCGGCGGGAAAGGCAAGATTATCGGCGTCGTGATGGGCGGTCTCATCATCGGCGTTATCAACAACGGGCTCAACATTCTCAGCGTACCGACCTACTATCAGCAAATTGTGATGGGTTCGCTCATTATTTTGGCTGTTGCGCTGGACAAATTGTTTGGAGTAAAGAGATAATACCAATCGGATAGGAGTGCTTTGGATATGAGTTACAAATTTTCGCCTTCTCTTATGTGCATGAATTTAATGGACATTAAACATCAGGTCAGCGTGCTGAACCAACGGGCCGACATGGTGCATGTCGATATTATGGACGGCCATTTTGTCAAAAATATTACGCTTTCTCCCTTTTTCATCGAGCAGCTTCGCACGGATTTGACGATCCCGATAGATGTTCACTTGATGGTGGAAAGGCCCGCCGACTTTATTCAGACGATTATCGATGCCGGAGCGGATTACATTACTCCGCACGCGGAAGTGATCAGCAACGACGCTTTTCGCATTATCGATCAAATCAAAAGCGCAGGCCGCAAAGTAGGCGTTGCTCTGAATCCGGCGACGCCGCTTAGCTTCATCAAGGAGTACATCCATCTTTTAGATAAAATTACAATTATGTCCGTCGACCCGGGCTTTGCCGGGCAAAAGTTCATTACCGAAATGCTGGACAAAATCAGGGAAGCCAAACGGTTGAAAGCGGAATTCGGCTACAACTACCTGGTCGAAATCGACGGTTCCTGCAACGTCAAAACGTTTAAAACGATTGAGAGCGCCGGAACGGAAGTGTTTATTGTCGGCACATCCGGGCTGTTCAGTCTGGACTCCGATCTGAATAAGGCTTGGGATATCATGATGTCGCAGTTCCATGAGCAGGTGGGGAGCGGGTCCGGGAAGTGAGGAAGCAGCGATGACAGGCGAGCATAAACCATTTGTGTTAGGTATCGACATCGGAGGGACCCATATCCGGCTTGGGGCTGTGACGCGGGACGGCGAGCTTCATCAATTTGCCATTCAAAGCACGGCGGTATTGACGGATTCCGGGGATCCTATCGGGCAGTTAAAACGGATCATACATGAATACCTGAAGTCGTGCGACGGCGATTTACTGGCTATTTCCATCGGATTTCCGGGTATTATCAGCAGGGACAAAAAGATCATATTCTCGTCCCCGAACCTTCCGGGATTCAATCAGGCGAATATTGTGGACCCGCTCGCAGCCGAGTTTCAGGTTCGGGTTTTTATCGACAATGACGTGAATTTTTTGCTGCTGCATGAAATCGTGCGGCAAAACTTGCCGAAGTCGGGCGTTATCGTGGGATTTTACATCGGTACGGGATTCGGCAATTCGATTTACGTCAACGGGCAATTTTTGGCCGGGAAAAACGGCGCAGCAGCGGAGCTCGGTCATATCCCCGTCCTCGGACGCGAGGAGACTTGCATTTGCGGAAATCCCGGCTGCATTGAAATTTACGCATCGGGAGCCCGGCTGCAGGAGATCAAGAAGGAGCATTTCCCAGCCAGCGAGCTGCATGATTTGTTCGGGATGCATTTTTCTTCTGATGTGATTCAGCAGTATTTGAACGCTCTGTCCATCCCGATTGCGACGGAAATTAACATTCTCGACCCCGACTTCATTATTATCGGCGGCGGAGTCGTCAATATGGACAATTTTCCGAAGCGGGAACTGGAATCCTACATTTATCTTCATGCGCGCAAGCCTTATCCGGCTAACAATTTGAACATCAGCTACGTGCAGGCGATCCAGACGGCGGGTGTTCTCGGAGCGGCGTATTACGCTCTGCAGGAAATGGGCGATTGACGATCCCGCCCCGCGATTTTGACTGAGAGGAGTTTCTAGAATGATGAGGGGACAGCAAGATTTCCTGGAGCAAAAAGCGGTTCAAGCCGTTCGCGTTCTGTCGATCGACCAAGTGGAGGCGGCCGATTCGGGCCATCCCGGCCTGCCCATGGGGGCGGCGCCAATGGCATATGAGCTGTGGACCCGGCACATGAAGCATAACCCCGGCAATCCGGGCTGGTTTGACCGCGACCGCTTTGTTTTATCGGCCGGACACGGTTCCGCGCTGCTGTACAGCTTGCTTCATCTGACCGGGTACGATTTGCCGATCGAGGAGCTCAAGCGGTTCCGCCAATGGGGGAGCAGGACTCCCGGGCATCCCGAATTCGGGCATACGCCCGGCGTAGAGGCGACGACAGGCCCGCTTGGGCAAGGCATCGGCATGGCTGTCGGCATGGCGATGGCCGAGGCGCATTTGGCCGCCGTCTATAACCGCGAAGGCTTTGAAATCGTGAACCACCATACCTACGCGCTCTGCGGTGACGGGGATTTGATGGAGGGTGTTGCCGCCGAGGCGATTTCCATGGCAGGCCATATGAAGCTGGGGAAGCTGATCGTGCTCTACGATTCCAACGATATATGTCTGGACGGCGATTTGAGCAGCGTGTTCAGCGAACATATCGCCGGCCGGTTCGAAGCTTGCCGTTGGCAGTACTTGCGCGTCGAGGACGGCAACGATGTCCGGCAAATCGGCGAAGCGATTCGCCGGGCCAAGGCGGAGTCGGATCGCCCGACGCTCATTGAAGTGCGGACTGTGATCGGCTACGGCAGTCCCAATAAGGCAGGCAAGTCGGCGGCGCACGGATCGCCGCTGGGTAAGGAGGAAATTGCTCTGGCGAAGCAATTTTACGGTTGGGAAGACGAGCCGTTCGCGATTCCGACGGACGTCAGGGAGCATTTTGGCTCCGTCCAAGCCCGCGGGGCGGAGCTTGAGCAGGAATGGGCGGAGAAGCTCGCCGCCTATGAGCGGTCTTACCCCGAGCCGGCCGATCGATTGAGGCAGGCGATTCGGGGAGAGCTGCCGGCCGATTGGGATCGGGAGCTGCCTGTTTTCGCGCCGGAGGCTCCGCCTATGGCGACGAGAGAGGCGTCAGGGCTGGCGCTGAACGCCGCCGCCCGGCATGTATCCGCCCTTATTGGCGGATCGGCGGATTTGGCTTCGTCCAACAACACGATGCTCAAGGGCGAAGCTTCTTTCGGGCCCGGCCGGTACGAAGGCCGCAACGTATGGTTCGGCGTCAGGGAATTTGCGATGGGCACGGCTTTGAACGGTCTGGCGCTTCATGGAGGGGTGCGGCCTTACGGGGGAACTTTCTTTGTGTTCTCCGATTATTTGAAGCCTGGCATGCGCTTGTCGGCGCTGATGAAAGCGCCCGTTATTTTCGTGCTCACGCATGACAGCATCGCGGTCGGCGAAGACGGCCCGACGCATGAGCCGGTCGAACAGCTTGCCGGCCTGCGGGCTATGCCCGGGCTGATCGTCATGCGCCCGGCGGACGCAAACGAGACGACGGAAGCTTACCGGTACGCCTTGAGTCAAAAGGCGGCCCCGGTCGCGATGGTCCTGACCCGGCAAAAGCTGCCGGTGCTGGAAGGTACGGCGACCGGAGCGCGCGAGGGGGTCGCCAGAGGGGCTTACGTCGTCGCCGATCCGGCGAACGGGGCGCACCCGGCCGTCATTTTGCTGGCCACCGGGTCGGAAGTGCAGTTGGCAGTCCGCGCCCAGGCGCAGCTGGCGGACAAAGGCATCCCCGCGCGCGTCGTCAGCATGCCGAGCTGGGAGCTGTTTGAGGAGCAGCCCGAGTCCTATAAGGACGAGGTGCTGCCGCCGGACATCGAGGCGCGCATCGCCGTCGAAATGGCGCACCCGCTAGGCTGGGAGCGCTACACGGGCCGGCGCGGCCGGATCATCGGCGTCCGCACGTTCGGCGCGTCTGCGCCAGGGGGCACCCTCATGAGCGAGTACGGCTTTACCGTGGACAACATTGTGGGCAACGCACTGGAGCTGCTTGCGAAGCTTGAGACTGCCGAAAAACCCGCCCGCTAATGCAGGCAGGGTGCGATCGGCACGTCTAGCAAGCACGACCGGCATCGCGCGCTCGCGTTGAAAAGCAGCAAAAGCACATTAGCAACAAGATATTCCTGCGAAAGTCGGCAATTTCCACGAATAGATGGGCTTGGACCAAGCTCGGACCCATTCTGGCGGAAATGCCTGCACAAACGCAGGTTTTTTCACAAATTGAACCACATTATACGGAAAATACCTGCACAATCCAGGCTGCAACGGTAATCCACACACCAGAGCCGGCCGCACAATCCAGGCTGCAACGGTAATCCACACACCAGAGCCGGCCGCACAATTCAGGCTGCTACGGTAATCCACACACCAGAGCCGGCCGCACAATCCAGGCTGACCCGGCAACCCACACGTCAGAACCGGTCGCACAATCCGCCTGCGCGAGGAAAACCTGCAAAAGTACATCTTTTTCTCGAGGGATACGCCGACTACGGAATATTCCTGCAATTGTGCAGGCTTTTCACCGCGAACGTGGGCTCAGGATCATTTTCGTCGAAAAAGCCTGCACTTTCGCAGGCTTTTCGCCAAAATGAACTATTTTTGTGGAAAAAACCTGCACTTTTGCAGGTTTTCTTCCTTCAAGCCGCGTTGTCCCCCCCATTTCAGCTTCACAACCGAGCAAGAGAGGCAACCCGTCCGTCGCTGATAAACAATCTAATTGTTCGCAAGTTTTCTACACATTTAAGGAGGTACGTCCGTCCGTTTTCTCACTAAACAGCCTGCACAATCGTGCACAATCGGAGGTTTTTGGCTTGCCCCCGCAGCTGTCACAGGCTTTGCGTCTAGCCCACCGCGCATCTTGCCCGCCGCTTGCGAAGGTGCGCAGGCTTGCCACGCCGGCTCATGAGCGAGCGGCTGTGCAGTCCCGAAAAAAGGGGCCGCCCCAAACTAACCCCGCCCAACGTCCGCCACGGTTGGTGAAAGTTGGCCCAACGGGCAGCCATGGTGGGTGAAAGTTGGCTCAACGGGCCGCCACGATGAGTGAAAGTTGGCCCAACGTCCGCCGCCATGGGTGAAAGTTAGTTCGAGACAGCCCTTTTCGGCATGTCATCGGCTTATGTGTGCCTTTCGCACCGCGCGCATCTCCCAGCGCGCGGTGTTGCGCTGCATGACGGCGGTTGGTCGACTACTTGTGTTACCGTGCTTCGCGCCTGCCGATCAGGCGTTTAGTTCGCGCCGGCGGCCTGCTGCTCGCTTTTTTGCTGCATATGCGCTTTGGCGTCGATCACTTTGCCGCTGCTGCGCTCGGCGGATGCAGCGCTCATCAGGCTGCTTCCCTGAAAAATGCCGCCTTCCTGAATCACGACGGAACGAACGTCGATGTTGCCGATCAATATGCCGGAGCTCGTTATGATGAGCTTGCCTTTGGTAAAGATGTTGCCTTTGACTTTACCGGCTAAAATGACATCGCGGGCATGAATGTTCGACTGAACGACGGCATTCTCGCCGATTGTAATATCCCCGGCGCATTCGATATCGCCGTTGAACTGGCCTTCGATGCGCACGCTGGCCTCGGAAATCATTTTACCCTCGCAAATCGTGCTTTCGCCGATTAACGTATCGGTCGTTTTGGCATCGATGCTTCTTACTTTGCCGTTTTTGAACATTAGCGTTCATCCTTTCTATCGGAAATGAGATAAGGAGTGGGGTCGATCTGGACGCCGTTCTTATGTACCTCGTAATGAAGATGAGTTCCCGTGCTGCGGCCGGTTGTTCCGACAAGACCGATGTTTTGGCCTTTGGTTACGGTTTCTCCCCGCCTGACGAGCAGCTTGCTCATGTGCATGTATTCCGTCTCCAGCCCGCGCGAATGATCGACAATAATATGATTGCCGTGTTGATCGTCATAGCCGGATTCGATGATTTTGCCGGCCGCCGTCACATAGACCGGATCGCCCAGTTCCCCGTCAAAGTCGATGCCCGTATGCATGGTCGGTTTTTGCGTAAAAGGGTCCCGTCTGATGCCGAAGCCCGATGTGATCGTGTGCGAGACGATCGGCCACAGCGTAGGCGTAATGCTGCGGAGCCGCTCCGCTTCCGCAAGTTTGGCCTCGGATTCCGTCAGATTGCTCAGGAGCTGGTTAATGTCTCCGACAAGCGAGCTGAGCCCTTGCTTCGTATTGGCGACAAGCTGAAATACTTGCCCGGAACTGACGGGCACTTCTTCACCTCCGACATCGTTTCTTGTTCCGGATGGAGTCGGGCTTTTCGTGCTTGTCCCTCCGGTCTGGCTCATCAGTTGGACGACGTGATTCAGCTTTTTGATTTCTTCCAGCTTCGTTTTGAATTCCTCGGCTTGCTGCGACAGGTCGATCAAATTGTTTTGCAGCTGTTCAAGCTCGCCATTTTTAAGGGAAATTTGATCGATCCATTGACGCTCTTGTCCATCAAACGACTCCTGCATCGTGGTCGTCGCTTCATTGAAGTAGGTATTCATCAAGTAAATGGTTGCAAAAAAACCGATCAGCACAAGTGCAATGACGCTGGGCACCACATAAAGGCTGCTTTGTGGAAGCTTGATTCGTACGGTTCGACGGTTGGCGCCCGGAATAATCATTAAGGTCAGTTCCTTTTTACCCCAGATGAACTTCAACCGATATCCTTCCTTTCCGTAACAAAGTCTCCCTCCTTGTTTTCGATTGTATTCGTCAAATCTTCGAGTCATGCCTATTTTATTTGGACAGAAAATCAGTAAGCCCTTTACAGGATGTCCACATGGTACGAGCAGAATTTGGAAAAAAATGCATGTTTCACGGAATTCGGTAACATACTAGTGCAGCTTTGCCTATAACTTTTTGATGGTTGGCATCGTCTATACGAGTATAAGGAGGGAATATGAAATGAAGCTGAAAATATTTATGTACACGGCCATCATGGCCATTCTTCTTGCAGGGTGCGAACAAACGGTCGGGACTGCCGGGGAAACGCAGCATCCGGATGCCAGCCCCGCCGCCGGTCAATCGGCATCTCCGCAGCCGACGGCCCCTTCGAGCGCGCCTCCAGTGAGCGCCGCCGAAAGCCCGGCTCCCAGGGTGCCCGCCCAGACTCAAATGGGCAAAGTAACGGCGGTTCGACTCGCCGATGCGAAGTCCGGCTGGGCCGGCGGCGAAGGCTGGATCGCCAGAACCGATGACGGCGGAGCGCATTGGCAAATGCAGTACCAAGGCGCAGGCGCGGTCAAGCAGCTGTTCGCCTTGAATGACCAGGAGGCGTGGGCGACCGTCGGCGATAACACGGAGCTGCTGAGTACGACCGACGGCGGCAAGCATTGGAGCAAAGCCGGAAAAGCGCCCAACCAGGGCTTCCTGCACTTTGTTTCCAAACAGGAAGCCTACAGTGCGAATGCAAAGACCTTAGACGGCGGCAAAAGCTGGACCCAGCTTGCCGTGCCTGCGAATATCGTGGGGGATGCTTATTTTCACGATAAAGAGAACGGCTGGGCGGCCGTGCAGGCCCAAGGCGCCATCGAAGTGCAGCGTACGCAGGACGGCGGCCGTACGTGGCACAAGGTCATGTCGCGGCAATCGGCAGCGCCGCTCAATGGAGCCGTCATCCGGTCGGCGGGCGCGAATGACGCATGGATCGAGCTCATCGGCGGTTCCGGGATGACGCAAACGTCGTACTCCTTGTTTCACACAGCAGACGGCGGCAAAACATGGCAGACCGTCATCGCCAATTCGACGGCCGGAGGAGGGCCTGCGCCCGGGTTCCCGCTTGGCTACAACGACGGTCCGTCGAATACGGGGACGAAGCCCGGCCCGCTTTATGTCATGAACGGCCAGGTTGCCTTCATGGGCGGCCAATGCCCGTCTTGCGACAACGGACAAAATACGATCGGCTGGACGAAGGACGGCGGCAAAACGTGGACGAACGGGAAAGCGTCATTCAGCGGATACGGAGAGATGCTGCTGGCAATGGCCGATGCCGAACGGGGCTGGTGGATCACCACGGACAACAAGGAGCCGTCCGTCATGTATACAACCAAAGACGGCGGGGCGAGTTGGACCAAGGCGCACACTTTTGCCAAGCCGCAATAACTTTGTAGAAACTTTGATGAAACTTCTCGATTTGTGTCGCCGTAGTATAAGGTATAAAATAGAATAGATAAGTCTTAGAACAAGGTGGAGACAAAAAGTGAAAACAAAAGTTATTGCAATTTTGACGGCTCTTTTATTAGTCGCTAATACATCGATGGTTGACGCGAAAAGCAGCGCGCCCAGCACGTCGTCACGCTCGGGTTCGTTCTCGACCGGCTCCGGCTCCAAGTCGAACTCCAATTTTAGCGGCGGTTCCAGCAGCAAAACGTCGCCAAGCACATCGACCGACAGCAGCAGCTCTAGCTCGAGTTCCAGCTCCAGCTCCGGTTCGTCCAGCAGCTCGACCTCCTCAGGTTTCAGCGGCGGATCGTCCAGTAAATCGACCGTACCGAGCATGTCCAGTTCCAATTCAAGCTCAAGCACTAGCAGCAGCACGTCGGGCAGCACAGGGTACCAGCGTCCTTCGTCCAGCGTAACAAGCGGAAGCTCGATTAATCCTAACAACGGCAGAACTTACAGCAGAGGCAGCACTTACTCGGAAACCGTTCCGTCCGGAACGCGGGTCAGCAGCTTCTGGCCGGTAGTAGGAGCTTTCGCGGCAGGGTCGATGCTCGGCTCGATGATGCATCCGTGGGGCGGCTATTACCCGGCTTCCGGCGGAGGTTACGTGCACCAATCGTTCTCCTTCTTGTCTTTGATTATGGATTTGATTGTGATCGGGGCGATTGTCGGTTTGATCATGTATGTGTACAGAAAGATGCGCAGAAGGAGCTACTAAACGATGAGAATATTATTGGACCAACAGGATGTTTTGGACTCCGTTCATGTGTATATCGCCGCTCAGGATAACCGCGGGAGAGTGGAGGGAAGCGCCCCGCACAACGTTCATGAGGTGGAGCTTTTCTATAACGAACGGCAAGGGTTTTCCGCCAAAGGTTTGTTGTACGGCAGACAGTACCGTCTGAATGAGCGGGATGTCATCGATGCCGTCGCCTTGTATATGTCGTCCTATTATTCTTTCCGGGCGGACCGCTTGCTGGTCAAGCTTTCCTGGGACGAAGACGGACACCAGGGAGCATTCAGCGCCGACGTTCTTGTAGAACGGTAATTTCATAATCAGGCATGTCAACGAAAGGATCCGGGGAAACCCGGATTTTTTTATTTTAACCAAGAAATAGGATAGACATCGGTCTTAACGCTCACTTACAATAGTAAGGTCTTACATTTCCATGATTATCCAAACAAACGACGAGGATGGTGTACGATGGAGCAGCTTATTGCAACAGGAAACGGCTGGACGGACATAAGCCCGAAGGAAGCGGGATATGACGCTTCGGCTCTGCAACGGCTTGATGAGCACTACCGGCATTTGATAGACATCGGGACTATTCAAGCTGCGGGCTACTTGCTCGCGCGCGGCGGCCGGGTGTTCGCGCACCGATCGATGGGCAGGCAGACGTGGCAGCCGGACAGCGGGCCTTTGCAGCCGGGAACGATCCGCAAGGTGTATTCGATTACAAAAGTATTCACGGCGGCTGCCATTCACCGGTTGATCGATCAGGGGAAGCTGCACTTGTCGCAAAAAGTAAGTTCAATCGTGCCCGAATTCGATACGGGGCTCCATCGGGATATTAGTATATTTCATTTGCTTACGCATACATCCGGTCTTTCCGCTGATCCGGGCTTTTATGCCGAGCCCTACGGGCTGCCGTGGTACGAATGGTGGTACAAGCAGGCCAAAGAATCGGGCCTGACCGATAATTGGATCAAACTTTTGCTTAGCGGGCCACTGCAAAATGAGATTGGCAAGGAGTGGATCTACTGCTCGGCCGGATACGTCATTTTGGCGGAAGTCGTTTCACGGGTGTCCGGAAAGCCGTATGAGCAGTACGTCATCGATGAAATCGCCGCCCCGCTGGGGATGAAGCACACCTTCTTTGAAGTTCCCGGGCATCTGCACGAACAAGTGTGCTATGTCGACGAATGGGAAAGGGGGGAGTTGTACAATCCCCAGCCGTTCGAGGGACGACCGCCGCGCGGCGGCAACGGTCTTTATTCCACATTGGAAGATTTGTGGCGGTTCGGGCAAATGATGCTGAACGGGGGCGTATGGGGCGGTACGAGGGTATTGTCCAAACGGGCGGTGGAAATCCAGACGACGAATCATCTGCAAGGAATCCCGCACAACGGATGGGGGGACAGGAAAAAAGATTACCCGTTCGGCCTCGGCTGGTCGCTGTACGGCAAAGACCTGTGCTCGCCGGGCACGTTCAACCACGAAGGCTTCGGACACTGCGGCTTGTACATCGACCCGGTCGAACAATTGGTATTCGTATTCTTCGTTCCCAGCATTAAAGGCTACACGGACGAATCCGTCGTCACTCCCCGTGCGATCGCATGGTCGGGACTACTATAAAGCGGTCAACCGCGGAAGAAAGGTGAACACCTCTCATGCTTACACAAATGTCATTCAGCCATATCAGTCCGGAAGAGGCGCGGTATGAACCTCAAGCCATCAACCGGCTGAACGATCATTTTCAACAGCTAATCGATAAAAAGAGCATCCAATGCGCCTCCTACATGTTGATGCGGGACGGAGAGATATTTGCCGGCGGAGCGTTCGGCCGATTGTCGCATAAAGACGACAACCATGCGCCGTTCAACATCGATTCGATCCGCAAGTCGGCGTCAGTCAGCAAGCTGTTTACCGCGACCGCCGTGTTTCAATTGATCGAGCAAGGCAAGCTGTTTCTGGATCAGCGGGTTTCCAACTGGACCGAAGAGTTCAAGCATCCTTTATTCGAGCGGATACAAATCTGGCATTTGCTCTCCCACACGTCGGGACTTCAGGCGGATGGCGGCTATTATACGGAGCCGTACTCGCGAGGCTGGTGGTCGGTGCTGTTCGCATTCGATCCTGACCGCGATTCTGAAAAGAAAAGCGAGGACGAGCTTGCGAGATTGCGCCGAACGGCATGGATTCGCGCGATGTTGTCCGGGAAGCCGCTCCATGAGCCGGGCGAAGCTTACGCGTATTCCACTATCGGCTATGCCGCGCTTGCGGAGATTGTCGCCAGAGCGTCAGGGATGCCTTTTGAGAGCTATGTGATGACTCATATCGTGGAGCCTCTTGGCATGACGCGCTCTTTTTACGAGGTGCCCGAATCGCTTCGCTCTGAAGTGTGTACGGTCAACGACTGGGATGAAAAGCATTTGAAAGACGAAGAAGACGGGAACGATCCTTACGCCCACCTTGCAATGCCGCCCCGCGGCGGGTACGGATTGTATTCTACGCCGGAAGATTTGTGCAAATTCGGGAATATGCTGCTGGGCATGGGAACCTGGCGTGGGGTTAAAATTTTATCCCGCAAATCCGTGGAGCGCATGCTCCGGAAGCCCTCTGGCAAAATCGGCGGCGTGCATTGGGGAAACCGTCTTGAAGATGTTCCGTTCGGGCTCGGCCCCTGGATGCCGAGCGGCGACGAGTGGGTGTCGCCGGGCTCGTTCGGCCATGAAGGGGCCGGGCGCTGCAAGCTGATCGTCGACCCCCGGGAAAGAGCCGTTATCGTGTTCTTCACACCGTCCGCGTCGGATTGGTCGGCCGAGTCCGTCATTTCGCCGCAGACGATCATTTGGTCGGGGTGGCAGTAGCATCCATGAGAACGCTTCCGCAGTCGATTGCCGCAGTAGGCCTCGCCACTTACAAGGAATGGGCGGCGTTTCGGTCGCATATGGCCGTTTCGCTGCTTGTCGGGCCTGTCTTTTATTTGGTTCAGTATTTTATCTGGCATGCGGTGTATGAAGGGCGCGAGCAGATCAATGGCCTGACACTGCATCAAATGCTGGCCTACTACGGTATTTCCGCCGTCATTCATTATTTGATTTTCGATTTTGCGGACTGGAACTTGCAGATGCTCGTCCGAACGGGGAAGTTCGTGACGTTCGCGCTGCGCCCGATGCCGCACTGGCTGTTCGCCCTGGCCCAAAAGCTGGGGCATCGCACGCTGGGCTTCTGGATCGAGTTCGTGCCGATCGGGCTTTTGTTCCTGCTCGTTTTTCAAGTCGATCTGATTCCGGCTAATCCCGGTTGGGCGGTCTTGTCGATTGCGCTCAGTTTTCTGATGAACTTCATCATCAATTATATGGTGGGGTTGACGGCTTTCTGGCTCGTCAGAGCGGAAGGCATCCGCCGTGTGATGCTGCTGTTGAAGGATATAACGGCGGGCGTGTTCGTGCCGCTTTCCTTTTTTCCCGAGGCGCTGCAAAAAGTGCTGTTTTTCCTGCCGTTTCAGTTCATCGCTTACTTGCCGACGCGGGTCATTATCGGCGATTACGAGCTGGCGGGCATCCGTCTGCCGCTTGCACAAGCCGTCGCGCTCCAGGCGATTGCGGTGGCGTTGATGGGCGCGTTGATGCTGGTTCTTTATAATGCGGCGCTGCGGCGGTTCGCGGGGGTGGGGGTATGAGAGGACTTGCCGCCTGCTTTGCGGCTGTGATCCGCACCAAATTCGGCGAGCAGATGGCGTACCGCAGCCATTTTTTTCTGAGCATCGCGCTGCTTGTGGCGGGCGACCTGATCGTGCCTTTGATTACAGTGCTTGTGTATAAGTCGGGGGCGTCATTTCCGGGCTGGACACTGCATGAAGCGATGCTTATTCAGGCTATTTTCGCTTTATCCAAAGGAATCGCCTTTCCGTTCTTCTTCGGAATGATCGGCACGACGCTCGGGCATGTCCGCGAGGGCACGTTCGATTTGCTGCTGTTGAAGCCGCGCCCGGTACTATTCATGTCGATGCTGTACGGACTTGATGTCGACGATTTTGGCCGTTTGTTCGGCGGGGCGATCTTGTTCGGTTATGCGCTTTCGGGGATTAAGGCGCCGACGACGGCGGAATGGCTGCATTTTGCCCTTATGCTGTTTGTGTCGCTGACCGTGCTGGCATCGTTCTCGTTTGTCATGTCCGCGCTGTTGTTCAAATGGGTGGGCAGCAGCCGGGTTTACGATATTTTCGATGCGGTCACTGCGTTTGGCATGTATCCGGGGACGATTTTCGCCAAGTCGTTTCAAAACCTGCTGACCTACGTGATGCCGATCGCATTGATTGCTTTTATTCCGGCTCAGGCTCTGCTCGGCCAGGCGGGTGCGGAAACATGGCTGATGACAGCTGCCGCTCTGCTGTTCCTCGCTCTGACGCTGGGCTTCTGGCATCGCATGCTGCGCCACTATACGAGCGCAGGCGGATAAGGAAAGGGAGATTGTATGATCGAGATGCGGGATTTGACGAAAACATATACGACCTATGAGCGCGGGCACACCTGGAAGGAAATGCTCGTGAATGTGTTTCATCGGCCGATGAAGGAAGTGTGCGCGGTGCGCGGCATTTCGCTTCAGGTCGGGCAGGGGGAGATGGTGGCGTTCCTCGGGCCGAACGGCGCAGGGAAATCGACGACGCTCAAAATGCTCAGCGGCGTTCTCCATCCGACGTCCGGCGAAGTCCGGGCGCTCGGGTATGTGCCGTGGAAGCAGCGGCGCGAATATGTGCGGCATATCGGCGCTGTTTTCGGGCAGAAATCGCAGCTGCTGTGGGATATACCGCCGATCGATGCGTTTTATATGAACAAATCGATTTACGGCGTACCCGACAAGCCTTACAAGGATACGCTGGAGGAATTATCGTCCCTGCTCGGCGTAACCGGACTTATCCGCAAGCCGACGCGGCAGCTCTCGCTGGGGGAGCGGATGAAATGCGAATTCATCATGGCGATGCTGCATCAGCCGAAGCTCGTTTTTTTGGATGAGCCGACCATCGGGCTGGATGTCATCGCCAAGGAGAACATCCGTGATTTTATCCGCAGCATGAATAAAAAAGGGACGACGTTTATTTTGACCACACACGATCTGGACGATGTGGAAGCTTTGGCGGAGCGCGTCATCGTCATCAATCACGGGGAGATTGTCTTCGACGATGGCTTGCAGTCGCTGAGAGGGCGGCTCGGCAGCAAAAAGATGGTGCGGATTACGACGGAGAAGCCGCTGCGCGACAGCGACCTGGAGGCAGGCATCCGCCTGCTGAGCAGAGGCGGCGATTGCGAGCTGGAGCTGGAGATCGACACGGAGACGCTGCCGCTCAAGCGTTTTATCGCGGAGATCAATGAAACGTACGGCGTGCACGATATGGCGATCGCGCCTTTGGCGATCGAAACGATCATGAAGGAGCTGTACCACGCGGATGCCCGCCGAGAGGCGGCTCCGGCGGGGCAAGCTTCCCGCTGACGGCCTCAGCGCGGCGGCTGGTCCCCATCGCCGCTTTTTCCGCTGCCGTTCGCGCCGCCGTCATTGCTGCCATTGCCGCCGTTTCCGCCACCCCCGCCGCCGCCGTTGCTCCCGTTACTTCCGTTCCCGTTGAAGAACGTATCGGTGAGCGCGCGGATCTTTTCCATAAACTTCCCGTAGCCGTACCCGGTCAGGAAGGCTACACTGATGCGCGCTGCCATGGAATCGCCTACCTGCAGCAGCAGGATGCCGCTTTTGAACAGCACGATCGTGACGATGGCCGAACCGAAGCAGAGCATGGGGCGCATCACATACCAATAAATCCATTGTGTGGTCAGATTGTGATAATGCTCATGAAACATCCGCAGCCCGTAGAGCGCCCCGCCGAGCGCGCCGGCGAAGCCGAAAGAAGCGTAGTCGCGGTACAGCTTCACATCGATGCCCAGCAGCTTCCCTTGCAGCGTTCCGCTGCCGAGCACGGCCATCATCCAGAGGCTGCCGACGAACCAGACGAGCAAATAAGCGAAGATGAACTGTTTGCCGAACCGCTGAACGGGCTCCATAAAAAAACACCGCCTTACAAATGGTTAATACCATTGTATGAGCGGTGTTTTTGTTGATGACTGTATATAGGGGCGATTCTCGGACAGCTTCAAATGGTGAATGATCGCTTTGGAGCAATCCTGCGCCCGGAACTGCTGGCGGGAGCGGATGTCCGACCGGCGCTGCAGCAGAAGCGGGTACTGCTCCAGCAGCAGCCCGAACCAGTGATCGATCATTTCCAGCGATGTGATCATTTGCCCGTAGCCCTGCTCTTGGAAATATTGGCAGTTCTCTTCCTCCTGCCCCGGAATAGGGCTGTAGAACAGCATCGGGATGCCTTTGGCCATCGCCTCGGTGCAGGTCATGCCGCCGGGCTTGGTGATCAGCAGATCGGAGATGTCCATCAGCTTGTTGATTTCCTGCGTGAAGCCGATCAGATGGACGTTCGGATGCCGGAAAGCCGTTTCCCCGAGAAGCTGCTGGCGCGCTTTTTCGTTCGTGCCCAGGCAGATGAGCAGCTGAACGCGATCTTTCCAGGTGGCGATATAAGTCAGCAGGTCTTCTTTTTCATCCTTCTTGAAAATGCCCCAGCCGCCTCCCATGACCATGACCGTAGGCATATCCTTCAGGCCGAATTCGCTGCGGATTTGCTCTTTGCTGTGCTGGCGGCGAAAATTCGGATGCACGGGGATGCCGGTAACTTCCACTTGCACCGCCGGAACGCCGCGTTCGATCATCCGCTCTCTGACCGTATTCGTCGAGACGAGATATTTGTCTACGGCCGGGTCGATCCAGGTGCCGTGCGCGTCGTAATCGGTGATGACCGTAAAGAGCGGCACGGATAGGCCGGCTCGCTTTAACCGGGATACGATGATGCTCGGAAAAGGGTGCGTGCAGACGATGATATCGGGCTTCAACTGCTCGATCACGGCTTTCGTCTGCGAGTAGAAGAGCCGGTGCAGAGCAAGTCCTGCGACGCGATTCAGCGATTTTTTATGCTGATGGCGGTAGATCATACCATATAGTTTGGGCTGTGTAGTCACCGTGCGGCGGTATGCCGAAAAAATCAAGGGAGCCAGCGTCGGATGCAAAAAGGCGCCGAGCTCGATCACGCGCGTAATAATTTCGGAGGAGCTTTGCCTAAGCTCCACGGACAGCGCGTGCGCGGCTTGAGTATGTCCTTTGCCGAAGCCCTCGGAGAAAAGCAGGATCCGTTTTTTGCGCAAGGCACTCACCTTTCTCTGCGATCAAGCCGTAACCGGCTTTTCGCGATCAGACTGTACAAGATTAGACGTTCACTCCGGGGCCTGGCCCTTCACTAACGGGGTTGCCAGCTTTCGTTTTGCGGCATAGCATTTGCGGCATACCGGCACGTAGCTCTCATTGCCCCCGATCTGAATTTGCTCGCCGTGGAATATAGGCTCTCCGTCTTTGCACCGCATATTCATAATCGCTTTTTTGTCGCAGTACCAGCAGACCGTCTTAATCTCCTCAATCGTATCGGCGACTGCGAGCAGCGCGTTGCTTCCTTCAAACAGCTGCCCGAGGAAATCGGCGCGAAGCCCGTAAGCGATGACGGGAATGTCCAAATCGTCCACGATATCGATCAACTGTCCCACCTGCTCTTTATTCAGAAACTGGGCCTCGTCGACCAAAATGCAGTTCGGCCGCTCGTCGCGCGCCATTCGGATCATATCGAGCTGATCGTCGACGACGATGGCGCTTTTGTACATACCGATGCGGGAGGTGATCTTGCCGACGCCGAACCGGTCGTCCACTACCGGGGTGAACAGCAGCACCTTTTTGCCCTGCTCCTCATAATTGTGGGCAACCCGCAGCACTTCAATCGATTTGCCGCTGTTCATCGTTCCATAACGAAAATATAATTTTGCCAACCCGGCCAGTCCTCTCTGCGTAAATAAAATGAAAGAAAATTCACTGTCAAATGGTAAAAAAGTAAGTCGCGGCCAGCCGGTCCAGTTCGTCCAGCTTTCGTCTGGCGTCGATGCTCGCTTCCGAAGCGGGCCTGCCTGCGATCAGCGGCTGCTTTTTATAAAGCTTGCGAATATTGACTTGAATGCTGCCGGGCACAGGCTCGTAGGCGATTCGAATCCGATGGGGCTCGTACATAAGCACATTCATGATTTCCCCGGCCTGACTGTCGCCGCTTTGCAAAAGCTCCTGAATCAATTCATGGTCGGTGAGCGCGGGAATCCGCTCTTTCGCATCCGGCGAGACTCCGCAGTGGAGTGTCGCGGCTTTGGCCAGCAGCGCGTCCATCGCCAAAAATTCCGGCTGCAGGAAGATCCGGTGATCTTCCACGACGGCGTGGATGAGACCCATAGCGGTATCGGCATCCGCTTCCAAATAATGTCCGCGTATCCGCAGCCTTCTAATCAGCTCGGAAGGCGGCTGCAGATGGCGTCCGGCGGCATAAGTATCTCTTAAAAAGCTGTCTAGGTGATCCAGTCCCATAAGGGTCGTTTTGTTGGTTAACGGGCTGTCCTGATTCAATAAAGATACGATGGAAGCCGGAGACATGCCGTATTTCACTAAAATTTGCTCCACTTCGCCGCTTGTCAGCAGCTGCCCGGTGCGCTCATGATGATCGAATCCGATCGTGCGCTCGATCGCATGGGAAAAAGGCAGATGCCCGATGTCGTGAAGCAGAGCGGCAACCCGCAGCTGCAGATCGTCCGGGAAAAAATGAGCCATGAGCGACCAGACGCCGACGGTGTGCTCGAATCGGGAATGGGTCACGGGCGAAAACAGCGCAGAGGCGCCGAAATGATGCAAAAACTTCAAACGCCGAACCGGCTGCGACCGGAAGAGCGCGATCTCTACCGGGTGAGCTTGAATCTCCAAACGGTATAGAGGCTCCCAAATCGTACCGGAAGTAAACGTGTGCTGAATACTCAAAACAGGGTCCTCCTAGGGTGTGATTCTGGATGGGCGTTTCATTGCAGCGGCTTAAGCTATCATAGCATGAAATAGAGAAGGTTCGCTATCATGAGCGTATGAAATACAATCGCAAAACATGCCTTTTATGCAGCAGGGACGCGGATGAAGGGGCAAATGCCGGTTTCCGAAAATAGGACTGCCGCCCGGCCGCATAGCCGTTAAGTCCCGGTGTTTGAAAGTGTGGTAAGGGCCTCTTAACCGCACCTTGAAAAAGAATTATTTTTAATAGTCTGAAAATCCATTCTTTTCAATTTTTTCAATTGATCAATAGGAAACCAGATGATAATATAAAATGAAAATAGGATTTTACTGCGTTAAAGCACACCATAGAGTCTGTCCGATGAACCCGGTAGAAAAAATCAGGAAAAGAAAGGTTGCCCAACATGAAAAGAAACGGATTACCTCCCAAACAGGGAATGTATGATCCTCAGTTCGAGCATGACGCCTGCGGCATCGGCTTCGTGGCCAATATTAAAGGCGTCAAATCGCACGAAATCGTCAAGCAGGCGCTTAAGGTGCTTTGCAACTTGGATCATCGCGGGGGCCAGGGCTGCGAAACCAATACCGGCGACGGAGCGGGCATCCTGATGCAAATTCCGGACGCTTATCTCCGGGAGGCATGCAAGCAGGACAATATCAAGCTTCCGGCGGCAGGCAGCTACGGGGTCGGCATGGTTTATTTGCCGCAGGATTTGGAAGCCAGACAAGCGTGCGAAAATATGATCGAACGCATCGTGAACGAAGAAGGTCAGTTCTTCCTCGGCTGGAGAACGGTTCCGACGGATAACAGCTCGCTCGGCGAATCGGCCAAGTCGGCGGAGCCTTTCGTTCGCCAGGTTTTTATCGGCCAAGCAGGGGACACCGCAAGCAACCTCGATTTTGAACGCAAATTGTATGTCATCCGCAAGCTTTCTGAAAACGCTATCTTAACATCTTACAGCAATATTCCGTTCTATTATTCCAGCTTGTCCAGCCGTACTATAGTTTATAAAGGAATGCTGACCCCCGGGCAGGTGGATGCTTATTACTTGGAGCTGCAGGATGACAAAGTGGAGTCCGCGCTTGCACTCGTTCATTCCCGCTTCAGCACGAACACGTTTCCAAGTTGGGAGCGCGCGCATCCTTACCGCTATTTGATTCATAACGGAGAGATCAACACGCTGCGCGGCAACGTCAACTGGATGCATGCGCGCCAGGCGATGTGCGATTCCGAGTTGTTCGGCGAAGATTTCAAACGCATTCTTCCGATAATCGATACGGCCGGTTCGGATTCACAAATGTTTGACAATACGCTGGAATTTCTGATGCTCGCGGGACGTTCGCTGCCTCATGCGGCGATGATGATGATTCCCGAGCCCTGGTCCAAGCACGAAACGATGGACGACGAAAAGAAAGCATTTTACGAATATCACAGCACTTTGATGGAGCCGTGGGACGGCCCGGCCGCCATAGCCTTCACGGACGGAAGCATCATCGGCGCGGTGCTGGACCGCAACGGCTTGCGTCCGTCGCGCTATTACGTGACGAGCGACGATTTGATCGTGCTCGCTTCCGAAGTAGGCGTGCTCGATATAGCCCCCGAGCGCATCGTGCACAAAGAGCGCCTGCGGCCCGGCCGCATGCTGCTTGTAGATACGGTCGAAGGGCGCATCGTGTCCGACGAAGAGATCAAAACCCGGATCGCCGGCGAACAGCCGTACCGGGACTGGCTCGACAAGCACCTGGTCAGCCTGGATGAGCTGGAGGACGCGCAGGCGGTGCCCGGCTCCGATTTCGATACCGTGCTGCAGCGCCAGCAGGCTTTCGGCTATACGTTCGAGCAGCTGCGCAAAACGCTGGAGCCTATGGCCAAAACAGGCGTAGATCCCGTCGGCTCGATGGGGATCGACGCTCCGCTTGCCGTGCTGTCGGATCGGCCGCAACTGATGTACAACTACTTCAAGCAGTTGTTCGCGCAGGTCACGAATCCGCCGATCGACGCGAACTTCGAAGAGATCATTACCGCACAGGGCACGACCATCGGGCCTGAGCGCAATCTGATCGCCCCCGAACCGGAAAGCTGCCGCCAGATTCGTCTGAAGACGCCTTTCCTGACGAACGGGGAGCTTGCGAAGCTGCGGCATATTCAGCGCGAAGGGTTCAAAACCGTTACGCTTCCGATTTTGTTCGACGCCGCACAGGGAGCCTCCGGTCTGGAAAGCGCGATGCAGGCGCTGTTTGCCGCCGCCGATCGGGCGATTCAGGACGGAGCGACGCTGCTGATCTTGTCCGACCGCGGCGTTGACGGCAGGAACGCGCCGATTCCGGCGCTGCTGGCAACGTCCGGGCTGCATCACCATTTGATCCGCGAAGGCACGCGCACTAAAGTCGGCCTGCTCGTTGAATCCGGCGAACCGCGGGAAGTGCATCATTTTGCACTGCTGCTCGGCTTTGGCGCAGGGGGGATCAACCCGTATCTGGCGCTCGAGACGCTGGACGACATGATCCGCCGCAAACAGTTGGCCGGCGTGGACACGGAGAAGGCGACGGCCAATTATTTGAAAGCGGCGACGAAAGGCGTCGTCAAAGTTTTGGCGAAAATGGGCATTTCCACGATCCAAAGCTATCGCGGGGCGCAAATTTTTGAAGCGATCGGGCTTAGCCAGGAGTTTGTGGACCGATATTTTACATGGACGTTTACCCCGGTCGGCGGCATCGGCATCGACGTGGTGGCGCAGGAAGCGCTGCTTCGCCATAACCGGGCTTTCTCCGGGCAGGAGGGCCGCGACCGCGTGCTGGATACCGGCGGCGACCTGCAGTGGCGCAAGGACGGCGAGGAGCATTTGTATACGCCGGAGACGGTGCATGCGCTGCAGACGGCGGTGCGGACGAACAACTACGCGATGTACAAACATTTTGTGAAGCTCATCCGGCGGGAGGATGAGAAATATATGGCTCTCCGCGGCCTGCTCAGCTTCAAGGACGGGCGCGAGCCGGTCCCGATCGAAGAGGTGGAGCCGATCGAGTCGATTTTGCGGCGCTTCAAGACCGGAGCCATGTCATACGGCTCCATCAGCAAGGAAGCGCACGAGACTTTGGCGATAGCGATGAACCGCATCGGCGGCAAGAGCAATACCGGCGAAGGCGGCGAGCATCCGGAGCGCTTCGCGCCGGACGCAAGCGGCGATCTTCGCCGCAGCGCGATCAAGCAGGTGGCGTCCGGCCGCTTCGGCGTCACGAGCCATTATCTCGTCAACGCCGACGAGATTCAGATCAAGATGGCGCAGGGTGCCAAGCCCGGCGAGGGCGGCCAGCTGCCGGGATCGAAGGTGTACCCCTGGGTCGCCGAGGTTCGCGGGGTTACTCCGGGCGTGGGGCTGATCTCGCCTCCGCCGCACCATGACATTTATTCGATCGAGGATTTGGCGGAGCTGATCCACGATCTCAAAAATGCCAACCCGCGCGCCCGGATCAGCGTGAAGCTGGTTTCCGAAGTCGGCGTCGGCACGATCGCTGCGGGCGTAGCGAAAGGCAAGGCGGACGTCGTTCTGATCTCCGGCTACGACGGAGGAACGGGCGCATCGCCGCAGACGAGCATCCGCCACGCCGGACTGCCGTGGGAGCTGGGGCTGGCCGAGACGCATCAGACGCTCGTGCTCAACAACTTGCGCAGCCGGATTGCCGTCGAGACCGACGGCAAGCTGATGAGCGGGCGCGACGTGGTCGTGGCGGCGCTGCTGGGCGCCGAGGAGTTCGGCTTCGCGACGACTCCGCTCATCACGATCGGCTGCGTCATGATGCGCGTATGCCATCTGGACACCTGCCCGGTCGGCGTCGCGACGCAAAACCCGGAGCTGCGCAAAAAGTTTGCCGGCGACCCGCAGCATGTCGTGAACTTCATGACTTTTATCGCGCAGGATGTGCGCGAGATTATGGCGGAGCTGGGCTTCCGCACCGTCGAAGAAATGGTCGGGCGCACCGACGCGCTGGAGTCCAGGCAGGCCGTCGAGCATTGGAAGGCGAGGGGCATCGACTTGTCGCCGCTGCTGCACCAGCCGGAAGCCGGCGAAGACGTGGGGCGCTTCTGCCAAATCGAGCAGGATCACGGCCTGGACCGTTCCCTCGACATGACGCGGCTGCTGGCCATCTGCGAGCCTGCGCTGGAACGGAAGGAGCATGTGCATGCGATCCTTCCGATCGCCAACACGAATCGTGTCGTCGGCACGATTCTCGGCAGCGAAGTCACCCGCCGCTATGGAGCGGAAGGGCTGCCGCACGATACGATCCGCCTGCATTTCAACGGCTCGGCGGGCCAAAGCTTCGGCGCTTTCGTGCCGAAGGGGATCACGCTTTCGCTGGAAGGCGATGCCAACGACTACGTCGGCAAAGGATTGTCCGGCGGCAAGCTGGCGATTTTCCCGCCCGCCAAGTCCGTATTCGTGCCGGAGGAGAACATCATCATCGGCAACACCGCTTTTTACGGCGCGACCGATGGGGATGCTTACATCCGCGGCATAGCCGGCGAACGCTTCTGCGTGAGAAACAGCGGCGCGCGTGCAGTCGTGGAAGGCGTCGGCGATCATGGCTGCGAGTACATGACCGGAGGGCGCGTCGTCGTGCTGGGGCGAACGGGCCGCAACTTTGCCGCAGGCATGTCGGGCGGCATCGCCTACGTGCTCGATGAGCAGGGCGATTTTGCCGGCAGGGTGAACAGGGAAATGGTTTTGCTCGAACAGTTGGAAGAAACTTACGAAATGAATGAGCTGAAGACGATGATTCAGCATCATGCCACGTTTACCGACAGTTCGGTTGCCCATCACGTGTTGAACAACTGGGAACAATTCGTCTGGAAGTTTGTGAAGGTTATTCCGAAGGACTACAAACGGATGTTCGAAGCGATCGAGAAGGTGAAACGTTCCGGACTCAGCCAGCAGGAAGCGGTTATGGTCGCTTTTGAGGCGAACATGAAGGACGTGTCGCGCGTCGGCGGCAATTAGGAGTTTGTCCGACGGAGTTACTTTTGTGCATACCGGATGAATCATGACCGCATATATTGCCGCTTACGCTGCATGATTACTATCATTTTGCAGATATATACCTTCTGCTGAGTTCTTCGGACAGACTCCCAGGAGTTTGTCCGCGAAATTCCGCAGGTTTTCGGCGTTAACGAACGCGGCCGGCGCCATTCTTTTACGCAGCCGGCCTTCCTGCGGAATGCTCAGCGAAAGCTTACGAAGAAAGCTTTCCTTGCGGAAAAACTCAGCAGATGCTTACGAAGAGAGTTTTCCTGCGGGAAGTTCAGCAGATGCTTACGAAGCCAGCTTTCCTAACGGAAAGCTCTTAGGAGGAAACACAATGGGCAAACCAACTGGGTTTATGGAATATAGCCGTGAAGTAGCGTCCGAAGCCGCCCCGCTGGAGCGTATCGGCCACTGGAACGAGTTTGCGGTTCCCCTTACCGAGGAAAAGCTGCAGACGCAAGGCGCCAGGTGCATGGACTGCGGCATTCCTTTTTGCCATACGGGCAAGCTGATCAGCGGAATGGCCGCCGGTTGTCCGGTCAACAACCTGATTCCCGAGTGGAACGATCTGGTCTACCGCGGGCAATGGAGGGAAGCGCTGGACCGCCTGCACAAGACGAACAATTTCCCTGAATTTACGGGGCGCGTTTGCCCCGCTCCATGCGAGGGCTCATGTACGGTTGGGCTGAAAGATACGCCCGTTACGATCAAAAGCATCGAAAAAGCGATCGTCGACAAAGGCTTCGCCGAGGGCTGGATTACAGCCGAACCGCCCGAAGTCCGCACAGGCAAAAAAGTGGCCGTCGTCGGATCGGGTCCGTCCGGTCTGGCTGCTGCTGCGCAGCTCAATAAAGCCGGCCATTGGGTAACGGTGTTCGAACGGGCCGATCGCATAGGCGGGCTGCTCATGTACGGAATTCCGAACATGAAGCTGGATAAAAAATACGTGCAGCGCCGCGTCGATTTGCTGGAAGCGGAGGGCGTTACGTTTATTACCGGCGCTCATGTCGGCGTGAACTACCCGGTAGAAAAGCTGCAGGAGGAATTCGACGCGATTGTGCTGTGCGGCGGCGCGACCAAAGGACGCGATCTGCCGATCGAAGGCCGCGAGCTGGGCGGCATTCATTTGGCGATGGAATTTCTGGGCAAAAATACAAAAAGCTTGCTCGATTCCGAGCACGCCGACGGCGCATTCATCACGGCCGAGGGCAAAGATGTCATCGTGATCGGCGGCGGCGATACCGGAACGGACTGTGTGGGCACTTCATTGCGCCACAAGTGCAAAAGCGTCACGCAGTTCGAAATCATGCCCAAAGCGCCGGAGACGCGGGCGGCGAACAATCCTTGGCCGGAGTGGCCGAAAGTGCTGAAGGTGGACTACGGCCAACAGGAGGCCGCCGCCGTTCAGGGCGAGGACCCGCGCCGATATCTCATCAACACGAAGAAATTCGTCGGCGATGAGAATGGCAACCTGAAGGAGCTGCACACGGTGCTGATCGAGTGGCAAAAGAACGAGAAAGGCCAGTTCGTGCCGGTAGAAGTTCCAGGCAGCGAAAAAGTGTACCCGGCCCAACTGGCGCTTATCGCCATGGGCTTCACCGGCCCGGAGAATACGATTCTGGAGCAGCTCGGCATCGATAGAGACGAGCGATCCAACGCGAAAGCCGAGTACGGCAAATTCGCCACGAACGCCCAAGGCATCTTCGCCGCAGGCGACATGCGCCGCGGGCAAAGCCTCGTCGTCTGGGCGATCAACGAAGGCCGCGCCGCCGCCCGCGAAGTGGACCGCTACCTGATGGGAGCGTCAAATCTGCCATAATTCTACAAGCAAAATGCAGAGCATCCTTTGTTGTAGGCGGTTTTTTATCGCATCGCCGGCTTCCATGTGGAAAAAGCCTGCAAAAGTGCAGTTTTTTGCTCGATGAGACGCTCACAACGAAAAATTCCTGCAAATGTGCAGGCTTTTAAGCGTGAACATGGGCTTAGGCCCATTTTCATCGAAAATTCCTGCACAATCGCAGGCTTTTCCTCCAAATGGACCGCATTTACGGAAAAAGCCTGCACTTTCGCAGGTTTTCCCGGCTGCCATGCCAAAAGAGCCGCTATAATGAGGCACAGGAGGTTGATTACCGGTGCCTTTTCCTAACGCGCCCGAATCCCGGGCGCGCGTTTCGGCGCCTGCACATGGCGGCGGTCATACCACTCGGCTTGCCTTGGAGCAGTCCGGTTGCCCAGGCTTGCCGCTACGGGGCAAGTCCGGGTTGCCAAGGCTTGCCGCTACGGGGCAAGTCCGGGTTGCCCAGGCTTGCCGCTACGGGGCAAGTCCGGTTGCTAAGGCTTGCCGCTACGGGGCAAGTCCGGGTTGCCCAGGCTTGCCGCTAGGGGGCAAGTCCGGTTGCCCAGGCGTGCCGCTACGGGGCAAGTCCGGTTGCCCAGGCTTGCCGCTTCCGGAGCAAGTCCCGGTGCCAAGGCTTGCCNCCGGGTTGCCCAGGCTTGCCGCTAGGGGGCAAGTCCGGTTGCCCAGGCGTGCCGCTACGGGGCAAGTCCGGTTGCCCAGGCTTGCCGCTTCCGGAGCAAGTCCCGGTGCCAAGGCTTGCCACCTCGGAACAGTCCGGGCGTATGTATTCGAACAGGCTGTCCTTACGGTTGTTTTGATCGTATGGGGCGGCCTTTTTAGCACGTCCATATCCCATTTGCCGCCCGCATCGGGCGTCGGGGTCGTAGTTAAATTATGGAATCCCCACATAATCGCTAGCTTTTATAGTATAATTAATAATATATTTAATAAATATACCAATTTTAACCATCGAAAGGACGTATTTATTGAATGAATCGCAATGCAATTCGGACTCTGTTTTCATTTTTGGCGGTTCCTGTGCTGACGGTTTCGTTGGCGGTGCCGGCTTTTGCTGCTGATAAAAATTACAATATCACCGTCCATACTGCAAACGTGGCCGACGCCGGAACGGACGCCGACATTTATATAGGTCTCAACGGCAGTCTCGGGAACTCTCCGATGGTTAAAATGGATAAACCGTACTATGACGATTTTGAACGAAATTCGACGGACACGTACACATTTTCTTTCAGCGACGTAGGCATTGTCAAATCGGTTACGTTATGGAACAACATGACGGGAAATAAGGCCGAATGGCTTGTGGATTATGTCATGGTGAACGACGGTACGAATATTTGGTATTACTACAATACGAACGATAGCTGGACTAATCTTTATTCACAAAGCGTTACTTTAAACAAACAGTAGATAATAGTTAGTAGTAAGTAGCTAGTAGATAGCGAACAATCGCGAATTTGAGGCGTACTGCGGGCGCTGCGTGGCGGCGGCCGCTCCGGGTTAGGCCCGATGGCAGTCGTCGCCTGGCAGTCCATTTTGTCGTCTCGCAGCAGCCGTGCAGAATTTTCTGCCCGGTTTTTTTTATGTGGGGCCGGCCCTCTGGGTTAAGGGGAAACAAAGCGTGAACATTTTCGGCTAATCATGTAAAATAGAAGGAACAGGCGGCCCAGGGGCTCAAGCACGAGCCGCCCGAATCGAGCGGAACCATGGGGTGAGCGCGTGAAGAAGGAAGATTTCGTTACGCAGGCGGAACTAAGCGCACTGCTTTCTAACAGCGGCAATTCCATGCAGGCTGACGAGCATCAGAACGGCCGCGGGCTCCATTCCTTGCATGAGGCGGTGCTGCTGCTTGCCAAGCAGATTGAACTGCTGCAAATCCAGATGCAGGGGCAATTCCAACTGCAGCAAAAGGAGCAGGAGCAGCTGCTGAGGCATTTCAAATACCAGCTTGAGCATTATTTACGGCAGCAGCAGGCGGTTGCAGGCATCGAGCAGCCGCAGCAGTCCCAACTATCGCAGCTTGCGGCGGAATATGCCGAAGCGGAAGTGTCCGCGGCGGACATTGAGGCTGCTGAAGCGGCCAATCCGGCGGCCGGCGAACAGCCGCCTGCATTTTCCCGCGTGCAAACGTACGGGAAAACCCGAAAAAGAAAAAAATCTTTGTTCGGAAGATTGTTTGAATAAAAGCAAAAAAGCCATTTTCATGACGGACGCCCTGCAAAGGTTCCTTCCATCGTTGAAATTGGCTTTTTGTTTGTGTTACAGCAGGCCTTCGTCGTGAGCTTTTTTGGACGCTTGTATGCGGTCGCGCACGTCCATTTTGGAGTAGATGCTGGAGATATAGTTTTTCACCGTACCTTCGGAAAGGTACAGTTTCTCGGCGATCTCCTTGTTGCTCAGGCCGTCGGCGATGCAGTGCAGCACCTGGACTTCGCGGTCGCTCAATCCGTACGCGTCGGTGCGGACGGTTTCCTCGACTTCCTTGGCGTCGAAATCGCGGTCTTCGAACGTTTGAGCTCCTCGCGCTTGCTTAACGAGCATTTTGGCGATGTCCTGCGGGATCAGCGTGCCGCCTTGGTGCACCCATTTGATGCCGGCGGCCAAATCTTTCGGATGTATCGCCTTGAGCAGATACCCTTCCGCGCCCGCGCCCAGCGCATCCATCACATAGTTGATTTCCTGAAACGTGGTCAGGATAATAACGCGGGTGCCGGGCCATTTTGTTTTAATTTGCCGCGTGGCTTCGACCCCGTCCATGACAGGCATGTGAATATCCATCAGCACGATATCCGGCTGCTGCTCTTCGCACAGCTTGATGGCGGCGCAGCCGTTCTCGGCAAGTCCGACTACGGTAATGTCCGGGTCCATATCCAGCACGATATGGAGGCTTTCTCTAATTAAATCCTGATCGTCGACCAAGAGCAGCTTTAATGGGCTTGAGTTCATCGGTTTACCCTCCTGAACATATTGTACCACTGGCATGCACAACTAAAAAGCAGGCTGCCGCCTGGCAGGGATCTTACAGGAAACTACCGTTCCCTGGTCGGGTACGGAGCGGACCTGCAATGTGCCCTGAAGGGCGGCGATGCGCTCCTGCATCGCGCTGATCCCGAAGCCGGCTTTCAATTGTTCCGCGCCGACACCGTTATCTTCAATGGTGAGCGTCACCTGGTCGCGGCAGTAAGCGAGCTTTACTTCAATGGCCGTAGCCCTGCCGTGCCGTTTGGCATTGGTTAGCGATTCCTGCAGGCAGCGGATGAGCGAAAGCTGCGTCTGCTTGGCAAGTTCATATTCGTCTCCGTCCATCATGAACCGGATCTGGGTTCCGGTATGCAGCGAGAACTCGCCTGTCAAGTGGGTAAGCTGGTAAGAAAGCAGCATGTCGCCGCCGTCAGGCACCATCTGATGAATGCTGCGGCGGACTTCTTCGAGACCGCTTCTGGTAACGTTGCGCAGCACGTCCAGCTTTTCCTTGGCTTTTTCCGGCGATGCTTCAATCAAATAAGCGACGGCATCCATCCCCATGATGACGGACGTAAACGTATGGCCGACGGTGTCGTGCAGTTCCCGCGCCATGCGATTGCGTTCCTCCAGCAGCGTAAGGTGTTCAATTTGGTTGGCGTATTGCTCCAGCGCCTTGTTTTGCTCATGGATCAGCATGTATTGATGCTGGTTTTCGGCCAGCAGGCGCACTGTTTTTTCATTGGAAGTGACGACCCGCTGCAGAGAGATTCCGATGGCAAAAGCGAGCGCCGCATTCATCGTCTGGCCGAGCACATCCGCTAATAGATTGCGGCTTTCCAGGAAGAAAAAATAAGAGAAAGGCACGATCAGCAGAAAAATGGGCGCGATCCACCATGCATTTTTTCGGTCGGTAAGGAATCCGATGATCATTAATGGGCAATTAATAAGAGAGTAGGCTTCTTTTTCCGCCCAAGATAGATAGATTTGCATAGGCGCATTCGTCAAAAGCACGGCAATCGGGTATAAAGTGGGGTTGATATAATTAGGCCGCCAAAACAGCAGCGGCAGCAAATAGCTAATCAGGATGCCGACGATAGTAATCGATACGGAAGCATGCTGGAACTCGTTTAAATGCAGCAGAATATAGAGCAGGCTAATAACGGTCGTACCTATCAATATAATAAAAAGAGACCATTCCGCGCCATGCCACTGTCTTCTTTGGACCATGCCCAAGCTCCTTTGCAGCGTTGTTGACCTTATGTTTATTGTACATAAAAAAAACCGGTTTCCATAGTGAGCCCAGTCATGGCTGTCATATGACTTTGCATGTGACTCCCGCATGACGATCGCCACTAGGAACGTGAAAAGACCATTTGCTAAGATGGATTTAATTGAAAAAGGAGAGGATTTAATGAAAACGGCAAATCCCGATGCACCCATTGTGCAAATCAGACGCGTTTCCAAAAAAATCGGTTCCAAGACGATCATCGACCAGCTCAGCTTTGACGTGCCGCGGGGAGAAGTGTTCGGCTTCTTGGGGCCTAACGGCGCGGGCAAAACAACGACGATCCGCATGATCGTAGGGCTCATGTCGATCACGGAGGGCGATATCCTTATCGGCGGCCGGTCGATCCGCACGCATTTCGAGGAGGCGATCCGCCATGTCGGCGCTATTGTGGAAAACCCGGAAATGTATAAATTTTTAAGCGGCTACCAAAATCTCGTCCATTACGCCAGAATGATTCCCGGCATTAAGGAAGATCGAATTCAGGAAGTCATTACGCTCGTCGGGATGGAGAACCGGATTCATGATAAAGTCAAAACCTACTCGCTCGGCATGCGCCAGCGTCTGGGAATTGCGCAGGCGCTGCTGCATAAGCCGTCCGTGCTCATTCTGGATGAGCCGACGAACGGGCTGGACCCGGCCGGAATCCGCGAGCTGCGCGATCATTTGCGCAAACTGACCCGCGAGGAAGGGATCTCCGTCATCGTATCCAGCCACCTGCTCGCCGAGATGGAGCTGATGTGCGACCGCGTAGCGATTATCCAAAACGGCAAGCTCGTCGACGTCAGGCCGATCGGGGAGTTCGTGCAGACCGGCGAAGCGATGCAGGTCGCTTTCGAGGTCGAGCCTTTGGATAAGGCGGCTGCGCTGATTGCCCAAATATCGCCGGAAACGGGCTTCGAGGTGCGGGGCGCCTCGCTCGTCATGGTGCTGGAAAAAGCCCGGATAGCGGAGTGGAACAAGCGCTTCGTAACGGCTGGCCTTCAAGTCTACGGGATTCGGACCGCGGCGAAATCGCTGGAAGATCAATTTTTGGAAATGACGGGAAGTGATCAGATTGCTTAACTTGGTGCAGAACGAGAATATGAAAATTTACCGCAGGCTGCGGACGTGGATTCTCTGTTTGCTGCTGATCGTTTTCGTCGGCTTCGCGGCGGCTTTCGCTCATGACGGCGTGCAAGCGAAGCAATCGGAGTGGCGGACCAACACACAGCTTTTGATCGAACAACAGAAAAAAGATATGGTGAATCCCGGCATGCCGGCGCGCCTCAAGGACGAATTGCGGAAAGAAATCGCGCTGAGCCAGTATGCTCTTGATCACGATATCCCGCCTGTCGGGACGACGATGTGGGGCGGCGTGCAAACGGCGGCCGGGCTGGTAAGCATAGTCACGTTGTTTACCGTCATCATTGCCGGAGACATGGTGGCGGGCGAATTTACGTGGGGGACGATCAAGCTGCTGCTGATTCGCCCTGCGAGCCGCTCGAAAATATTGCTGTCCAAATACGCGGCTACCTTGCTGTTCGCAGCCTTTTTGCTTGTCGTTTTGTTCGTCAGTGCGCTGATCATAAACGGGCTTCTCTTCGGCGTCCACAATCTGGGGATGCCTTACTTGACGGCCGGCGCCGACGGTGTCGTCCATGAGAGCGGCATGCTGGGGCACATATTGTCCGTATACGGTCTGAAGCTCGTTGAACTGATCATGGTGGTCACTCTTTCGTTCATGATCTCCACGGTGTTCCGCAGTTCCTCGCTGGCGATCGGCTTAAGCATCTTCATCATGACGGCCGGACAAATCGTGACAACGCTGCTGCTGCGCTACAGCTGGGGCAAATACTTTTTGTTTGCCAACACGGATCTGACGCAGTATTTGGACGGTCAACCGCCTGTGAATGGAATGACGATGGGCTTTTCCATTACAGTGCTGCTTTTCTACTATCTGCTTTTTATCGCGCTCTCCTGGGAAATATTCCGCAGAAGGGACGTAGCGGCATAACAAATGAAAACTGCGCTTCTCCCAGGCGGGATGCGCAGTTTTTTTGCGTCAATCTAAGCTTATTCGATTCCTTCCGGATATTTCCTTACATAATCGTGAATCGCACCCGGCACTTCCTGCAGGGAGGAAAGCTGGTAGAAAGCGCCCTGCGGCGCAACATCGATCGTTCCGGTATTGTATTCCCAATCCTGATGGGCTGGGATATGGATCGAATGGATGCCTGCGTGAAGCGCGGGTAGTACGTCGGTTCGGACTGAGTTGCCGATCATCCAGGTATGCCGCCGGTCAAAGCGCTGCTCCTGCAAAAGCGTCTGCATGAACTCCTTCGTTTTATGCACAGTCACAAAAATCCGGTCGTCAAAGTAGGCGTTCAGCCCCGAATCGCGCACTTTTTTCATCTGGATCGACGCGTCTCCGCCTGTATACAGAAACAGCTTGTGTCCGCCATTTTGCAGAGTTTCCAGCGTTTCATTCATTTGCGGATAAGGCTCGACCGTGTATTCGTATACGGTATGTCCAAGATCCATCAGCATTGCTTCCTCGCGCGGGCTTGCCGGGCGGTTGTACGTTTCGGAGAACCATTGATACGTCTCTACGAACGATTTGGGAAAGCGGTCAGGCATGAAGCCGTGGATTTGGACGCCCGCCAGGTCGATCTCCAACTGCTTTTGCTTGATGTGCTGCGGCTGCAGCTGCCTGCCGGAAAACCAGGTCAGCATCAGATCGACGAACTGGTCGATGACATAGTCAAAATATTTGTTGCAGTGAATGAGCGTGTCGTCAAGATCAAATAGAATCGTCTGTTCTTTCATCGGCATGTCTCCTGCATCAGCCAGAAATAAGGAATAACTACCATTATAACATGGCTATGGCAAACAGCCCAATAGAGAATGCGGCCAGCTATGGCAAAACAACTCTCACACGGTCGGATGCGGGGGGAATTTTAAATGGCGACGGTAACTCCGTCCATGGATTCGTTTTCTCCGGCCGGTGCCGGGAGGCTCTCCGGGCTGGCGGCGCTGCCGCTCTGGGCCGCTGGGGACGGCAGCTTTTTTTCCATGACGCTCGTACCCTGGAACACTCCGCCTTCCTCAATCGTGATGGAAGAGGTGTTGATGTTGCCCAAAAGGGAGCCGGTCGAAGTGATGATCAGCTTGCCGTTTGTCGCAACGTTGCCGTGCACGCTGCCGGCCACAATGACGTCCCGGGCCGTAATATCGGACTTCAGACTGCCGCGTTCGCCGATGATGACGTCGCCTGAGCACCGGATGTCGCCTGTGATCCGGCCTTCGATGCGGATGCTTGCCTCCGAACGGATGCATCCTTCGAAAGAGGTGCCTTCTCCGATGAGCGTATCGGTCGTATTCGGATTCGGGGCTTGCTTTTTGCTTTTGAACATGTCAGGGCGCGTCCTTTCGTATCGTTTTCAAATAAGGCCTCGGATTCGTGCTTTTGCCGTTTTTGGTCACTTCGTAATGCAGATGGGGTCCGGTACTGCGTCCGGTGGAACCGACGAGCCCGATGACGGCTCCTTCTTCCACGGTATCTTCCGGGTTGACGAAAATTTTGTTCAGATGCATGTAGCAGGTGCGCAAGCCTCCGCCATGCTCCAGCACGATGTTGTTCCCGCGGAACCGGTCGCTGCCGGTGCTGACGACTTTGCCGTAAGCCGCGGCGAACACGGGCTCGTCAGCTTTGGCGCCGATATCGATGCCGGAATGAAAGCTCGGCTGCGCGGTAAAAGGGTCCTTCCGATAGCCAAAATCGGAAGTGACAAGCTGTGAAGCCGTCGGCCACAGCGATGGGACGGCACGGCTGAGCCGCAGCCGGTGCTGGGCTCCGGTCAAGCTTGCCCGGAGCTTGTTCGCATCGGCGTGGAGCGCGGCCAGCGAGGCGGCCGTCCGTTCGCCGAGCTCCAATATTTCCGCCTGAGACACCGGGTTGTACAACCCGCCGGTGCCGAAGACGGAAATATCGGGTTTGCTTGCCGCGAGGCCGATCCCGGCCTGGGCGCCGGAACCCGCCCCGGGCGGCGCGAGCGTCAGCAGATCCCGCTCCAGCTTTTGTATCCGCGCCACTTCGGCTTTCATTTGCTCGGTCTGGCGGGAGAGCCGGATGACCTCGTTTTGCAATTGGTCGATAGCTTGATTTTTGGCGGCCAGAGCGGCGTTGAGCTGCTGCCGTTCGCCGTGCAGCTGCGATTGTAACACGCCTGCGTGCTGGTTTGCGTGCAGATAGAGCGCGTAGACGAGCAGCGCGGCTGTCAGCAGCATGAAACTGCCTGCGGCGGCCAAACAAGCATATATATTGGCAATTCGGAACCTGACGACGGATCGGTTGGCTTCGGGAATAATGACCAGCGTCAAGTTTTCCTGCTTCCATTTTAATTTCATAACGGTTTTGCATTCTCCTTGCATAGTTTTTGGCGGCTTTCATTGTCCGCCGAAAGGCAGGCACTAGGCGTCGACTTCTGGTGCCCAATGAATCGCGGCTGCATATATGCCACTCGCGCTGCGTCTTTGTACAGACTCCTGGTGGCCGTGCAGCGCCTGCAAATAACTGCAGCTGTGCCGGCCTCGAGGGGCGAGTTGGCCGGCAAGAGACGGCGCATCATTGGCACATGCGCGGCATAGAAAACCTGCAAAAGTGCATCTTTTTGCGGCTTAATACGCTTGCCGCGAAATATTCCTGCAAATCTGCAGGAATTCTCGCTCGTGCGCAGGGCTGGGCCCCGTTTTGAGCGGAAATTCCTGCACAATTGCAGGTATTCCCTAGAAACGGGCCGTTAGCATCGAAAAAGCCTGCACTTTCGCAGGTTTTTCGGCTGTTGGCCCTTTTCGTGGGGCTCGCCGCCAGCCAGCCAGGGGAGCGTAGCCGTCAGTTGGCTTCGCAGGCCTGCCGGCTACGCCCCCGAGGGCGAGCTGTTTTTGCTCGCCGGCCAGATCCGGCGCATCGTTGGCACATGCGCGGCATAGAAAACCTGCAAAAGTGCATCTTTTTGCGGCTTAATACGCCTGCCGCGAAATATTCCTGCAAATCTGCAGGAATTCTCGCTCTTGCGCAGGGCTCAGCCCCGTTTTGAGCGGAAATTCCTGCACAATTGCAGGTATTTCCCAGAAACGGGCCGTTAGCATCGAAAAAGCCTGCACTTTCGCAGGTTTTTCGGCTGCCAGCCCCTTTCGCAGGGTTTTGCCATCCCCGAACCCCGCGATCTTTGCCGCGGACCACCCTCACGCGCTTGCCGCCACCCGCCCCCGCGAGCCCGCCACCCGCCGGCTCCGCGGTTTTCGCCGGCGGACCGCCACACGCGCCGTCTTTGCCGGCCAAGCGCAGCGGAGCCGGCTGCTGCCACAGTCTCCGCCGTTCGGCCGCCGGGCCTGCTGTGCGCTGCATGCTTGCCAATCGCGCGAGCCCGCCGCCCGCCGTCTTCGCGGTCTTCGCCTGCGGACCGCCACACGCGCCGTCTTTGCCGGCCAAGCGCAGCGGAGCCGGCTGCTGCCACAGTCTCCGCCGTTCGGCCGCCGGGCCTGCTGTGCGCTGCATGCTTGCCAATCGCGCGAGCCCGCCGCCCGCCGTCTTCGCGGTCTTCGCCTGCGGACCGCCACACGCGCCGTCTTTGCCGGCCAAGCGCAGCGGAGCCGGCTGCTGCCACAGTCTCCGCCGTTCGGCCGACGGCCCTGCTGTGAGCTGCATGCTTGCCGCTCGCCGTCCCCACAGCCACCCGCCCGCCGTCTCCGCGGTCTTCGCCGGCCAAGCGCAGCGGAGCTGGCTGCTGCCACTCGTCTCCGCCGTTCGGCCGCCGAGCCTGCTGTGCGCTGCGTGCCTGCCAATCGCGCGAGCCTGCCGCCCGCCGTCTCCGCGGTCTTCGCCAGCGGACCGCCACCCGCGCCGTCTTTGTCGGCCAAGCTACGTATTGGATTTCGACTGCTTCAATTGGCTTACTTCCATATAGGTGGTGACGGCGGCAAGCGTCAGGCAGATGGCGTAGCCGACTGCGCAGAAAATTGCGACGCGTGGGGAGGTTCTGCCGAACATAAGGCCGACCCAGATGCAAACCGCGCACAGCAGTATAAGCGCATTGCCCGTCCAAATCCACCCGGTATACGAGAACCGTTGGCTCCATGCAGCAGTCTTGGTCTCGGGCTCAAAGGAAGAGTCGACTCCGGGGGCCTGCTGCGAATGTTCGCACTCAGTCTGCCTGCGGCGAAGTTTGGAGGCGGCAAACAGGATAGCCATAACCAAAGGCTGATAAGCGAGCACGATGACCGGGAAGCTGAAATTGGCAAAAGAGAGCATATCCGTCGTGCTTCGGAACGAGACGATGGTAGTGAGGCATATGAGCAAAGCCGCCTGCTTGTTGAAGATCGGATAATTGCGCTCTTTCAACAAGCTGCTGATCCCCAGCAGCAAAGCGGTATAGATGGCCAACGTCTTGCAGACGATCGTCGGGAACCAGACGCTCAGGATAGCGATGTCAACCCGGTCGAGAAAATCCGTCACATGAATCATCTGGATCAGATTATGCGTCGGATACAAAAATTTGCCGGGCATTTTCGGCCCGAGCACAATCAGAATCGTAAAAATGACAAGAGTCAGAATCACGATGCCAAGCACGGTGCCATGGCGTATCGCAGAACGGATATGATCGGCGTTGTAAAGCCCGTGCAAAAAGGCGCCCAAAACGAAAATATCTCCTGCGCCCCCGAGAGCCAGTATGTTGGTCGAGCCGATCGCCTGGAACGGAACGGTCAAAGCCGGCAGCACGAGTTTAAGGGACAATTCGTTCGACAAAAAGATCGGCATCAGGACAACAGTGATGACGAATAAAGGATAGAACAGATCATTGACGCGAACGATGACTTCCATGCTGCTTTTGCCGTAATAAATGAGAATCAGACAAGCGAGCAAGACCAATATTTCCAATGGCGTATTATGGAGCAATAAAGTGGCGCTGAATCTGGACATGTAAGAAATGTCGCGGACGACAGCCAGCCAAAAATGGAGCAAAATGAGCAGGTTGACGGCCGTTCCTCCCCATCTTCCCAGCAGCAGCATCGAAATTTCAAAAATATGCATGTTCGGAAAATGTTTGGTCAAATAACCGAAAAAGGCGGCTACAAGAAACACATACGCAGCCGGCAGCAAGTAGCTGAACCATGCATCCATCTCGCCTACCCGAATGAGCACATTTTGCAGACTCAGGACGCCCCAGCTTGTGAGCAGGGAAGAGGAGAGCCAGGCGACCTGCCGCTGATTAATGATTTGTTTGCTGTCCATGGAAATGTTGTTCACCCCTTTCCGTGTTAAGTTCCGTGCATTACATGCCAATCAAGCTGCTGAACCAAGGGGCGACCGTAAGAATGAAGAAACGGGTCGGTGTAAAAACGGGCATATGCAAATATTTGAATGTGAAAAGTACGGCGATTCCGGCGAACTGCAGCGCATATAACGTTTTCACGCTATTTTTCTCTTTCTTGAGGATTTTCCAATCCATCGCAACGCTGAGCGCTACGATGAAAAGAAAAGCGAGCATAAATATGAGGTTCATGGATTCATCCCATCCTTCACCGCATTTTGATTGATGAGTCCCGTTTCCGTAACGGAAGCTTCGACTTTAATGTTGAACCGGGCTTTCTTGAAAGTTTCCTCCCAATTTTCCGCCAAACGTTCTTTCCATACCTTCGGATGGCTGCGCCATACGATCAAGCCGAGCTGCGCCGAATCCGTTCCTTCCTTTTGCATCTGCTTGATGGTTGCCTGAACGCACTTCTTCACCTGATCGGCGAACTTTCGTTCGATTCTGTGATCGTTGTCCGCATTGTTTAAATCTTGTTCGGAGCGATCCTCGCGTACGGTGCCGATCGCTTCCAACGTCAAGTCGAACGTTACTTCGTCTCCATTGATCACCGGCACAATTTCAGTGCGTCCTTTTGATACCAATATGCTCATGTATTTGTCATCCTCTACGGGAAAAGTAAGCGTATGTTCTTTTACCTTGTTTCTCAGCCACATGAGGCCTTGCGCCTCGCGGTCTTTATATACGCCTACCATTTTCTCCCCTTTGAACTGAGCGTATCCGGCCAATTGCACCTCTTTGGACTTATGATTCGTGCCTTCGCTGTCCTTTTCTTCGAAGTAAGAGATGAACGGATCGCCGTGGAAGGCGAGCGCGAGACCGATGTCTTTCGTCGAGGTAGGGATGGCGAGCGACGATTTGGCGAGCTCGCGGATCGCTTCCGCCGGAAAACGCTCGAATTTGGGCGTTGTATTGAGCAATTCGTAGCCCTTGCCTTTGGCGATGACGAGAAAGCTGGTCATCCGGCTGTCCGTGGACCGCGGGACTACGTCGAACATGAGGGCTATGCCTTGTTTGGCCAAAGCTTCACCGATGATGATCGTCCGCCGGTGCGCCAGGAACAGCTTGCGGGACATGCGCATCTGCAGCTTGCTGGTAGCTTCCCGAAAGGTCTTGCCCACTTCCGAATCGATGTAGTAGCTTTTGGCTCCGGATGTACCGCCGCCGCCGCCGCTTGCTCCGCCCATGGAGCCGGGAAGCGGAAGCTGGTAAGCTACCCGAAACCTCCCGTCCTCCTCCAAATCGACCGAAGAGCTTAAAACAAAAGCAACGTCGTTCGTCTCGATGCGGTCCCAACAGCCTGTCAGCAAAGGTGCGGTTAAGGCGAAGGTCGCAACCAGCGTGAGCGGCAGTTTACGATTTGCCATTTTGCTTGTCCTCCCTGTTCGCTCTATGTTCATGCCGAATGTTGCTTCCGTCCACGCCTCCGTCCTGTTGAATCTGTTCGCTCAAACCGCCGTCCAAACGATTCGTATCCTGGATGGGCATGAATTCCGGACGTTTTTGCATTTTCCACCATGGGGCGCGGATGAGCACATCTTGGAGGTCGCCGGTCGATAGAGGCCCGAGCGGGGACAAATACGGCGCCCCGAAGGAGCGGAGATTGGCCAAATGTCCGACCAGAAGCATCAGGCAGAAAAAAATGCCGTAAAAGCCGAACAAGGCGCCTGCTATCAATATCGGAAAGCGCATCATCCGGATGGCGATCGCCCCGTTGAAGCGGGGAATGGTAAAGGAAGCGATGCCCGTAATGGATACGACGATAACCATCGGCGCCGAAACGATGCCGGCTTGAACGGACGCTTGTCCGACAACGAGCGCCCCCAGGATGCTGACCGCGGAGCCGACGGCTTTGGGCAGCCGGATGCCCGCTTCCCGCAGCGCTTCGAACGTGATTTCCATAATGAAAGCTTCGACGACCGCCGGAAAAGGAATGGCTTCGCGGGATGCCGCTACGCTCAGCATTAATGTCGTCGGCAGCAGTTCCTGATGATACGTTGTGATCGCCACATACAATGCCGGCGTCGTCAACGACAGAAATAAAAACACATACCTGAGCCAGCGGAGCAATGTCCCGATCTGGAAGCGCTCATAGTAGTCCTCGCTGGCCTGCAAAATTTGCACGAAAACAAAAGGGACGAGCAGCACAAACGGCGTTCCGTCGATCAAAATCGCTACTCTGCCCTGCAGCAGCGCCGTCGTCACGACATCCGGCCGCTCGGTGTTCTGGATCTGAGGGAACGGGGAGTACGTATCGTCCTGAATCAATTCCTCGATCATGCCCGATTCAATGACGGAATCGATATGGATCTGTTCCAGCCGCTTGACGACTTCTTCGACAAGCGATGGCGTAGCCAGATCGTCAATATAAGAGACGACGATGCTCGTATTGCTTTCCTTGCCGATGGTCATCGATTTCATCTTCAGCCTCGGCGTCTTCAGCTTGCGGCGGATCATCGATGTATTCGTGCGCAGACTTTCCACGAAGCCTTCTTTCGGTCCGCGAACGACGGTTTCCGTATCGGGCTCGTTGACCGAACGCTTCTCCATGCCGCGAATGCCGAGCAAAGCCGCCTTCGCGTTGCCTTCCACCAGCAGAGCGGTATCACCGCTCAGCGTCGAGACAAGAAGGTCTCCGTAATTGTCGGAGACCTGGGTTTGCGAGACCGGCAGCGTCACGTTGACGATCCGCTCGATCGACGTCTCGCCGCCGCCAAACAGCATCAGCGACCTCATCGTATCGTTGAGCAGCTGCGTGTTGACCAGCCCGTCTACGAAGAGCAGCAGCGCGGGAACGTTCGGATGAATCTCGAACTCCCGCACCACGATATCCGAGCAATCCCGAAAAATCTCTTTAATGAAGTCGTGATTATCTTCCAGCAAAAGTGACAGCTTCGTCTTTTTCAGATCTTCGATAAATTGGTAGTCCAGCGATTCCGCCAAATCATGCGGCGCATCGTCCGGCTTGCCGTGCACGCGGTTTCGCAGCAGGCGGTTCATCAACCCTTTGGATCTGTCCGACATGTTGGTATACCTCCCGTTGCAGGCTGGAACGAATCCACATATATTGTTCTCGAATCGCAGGATTTTATTACGATTTTTGGAAGCCGGCACCTCCGTCCGGCAGATTCCTGGCACAAAATCCGTAAACTGGAATAGCCGATCAGCCGTTGGTATAAGCTAACACGACAGCATAGCGTGCAGTGTTTCAGCCGGATTTTGAGAGACAAAGGAGATGACGCCGTGTTTTGGCTCGTTATGGTGCTGCTGCTCTTCATATTCCAGGCGGCGACCATCCTGATCGGCGAATATCGAAGGCCTTCGAAGACGGTGGCGTGGCTGCTGGTTCTGTTTATTTTTCCCATCATCGGATTTGTCATGTACTATTTTCTAGCCAAAGAATATACGCAGCGCAAAATGGTCCGCCGGAAAGGTCCGCGCAAAATCGATGAACTTCAGCATCAATTGCTGAGTCAGGTATCCCCGGCAGGCGGCCAGGCCGATGCCTCGCTGTGCGAGCTGTTCAAGGAACCGCGGCTTTGCAGCCTGCTCCATAACATCCCCGGCTCGCCGATTACGCGCAACAACCGGGTGGTCGTGCTGACGAACGCGGACGCCACCTACGATTCCATGCTTGAGGCGCTTGAAAAAGCGGAGAAGCATATCCACTTCGAGTTCTACACGATCAGGCACGACCGGATCGGAACGAAGTTTCAGGAGGTGCTGATCCGCAAGGCGCGGGAGGGGGTCAAAGTAAGGATTATTTATGACGGTATCGGCAGCTACAAGCTGGCGGGCGAGTACATAAACAAGCTGAAACAGGCGGGAGCGGAGGTGCACCCGTTCCTGCCGCCGCTGATCGCCTTTTTTGACAAACGGCTTAATTACCGGAATCATCGTAAAATTGTCGTCGTCGACGGTTTGACGGGCTTTTTGGGCGGGATTAATATCGGGGATGAATATTTGGGGAAAGATTCCAGTCTCGGCTTTTGGCGCGACACGCATCTGAAGCTGCTGGGGGATTCGGTATACTGCTTGCAGCAGACGTTCCTGACCGACTGGCTGTTCGTTAGCGGCAAGCGGCCGGCCGAGGATACCCTGTTTCCCGAACACGAGCAGCCGCCGTCCTCTTTGGTGCAGATCATCTCAAGCGGGCCCGACGCGCATTGGGATTCCATTCAGGAAATGTTTTTTGCCGGGATCGTCGCCGCGAAAAGACGGGTTTACATGACGACGCCGTATTTTATACCCGACCCGAGCATCGCCATGGCGCTCAAAACAGCCGTCGTCAGCGGCGTCGATGTCCGCATCATTTTGCCGTTCAAAGCCGATTCCCGGCTGGTTCAATACGCGTCAAGGTCGTATTTGCGCGAGCTGATGCAGGCCGGAGTCCGCTTTTATTTGTACCGCAAAGGGTTCATTCACGCCAAAGTGATGCTTATCGACCGGATCATGGCTACGGTGGGCACGGCCAACATGGATTTGCGCAGCTTTTTCAGCAATTTCGAACAAAATGCGGTCATGTTTGACCGGGAGGTGATCGAACGGCTGGAGGACGATTTCATGCAGGATCTGAAAGCAAGCGAGGAGCTGAAGCTCGCTGAGTTCGAGAAGCGGTCCCGGTTGGAAAAGGGCAAGGAAGTTTTGGCGCGGATGCTGTCGCCGCTGTTTTGAAGCCGGCATGCCGTTGATGCTGTTTATGCCGCAGTGTTGCTATTGCAGCCGTTCGAGAACGGCATCCAGATTTTGCGGCGGGACCTGCTCGATCAGGTCTCCCATCTGCCGCAGCCTGCCCGTAACGGTATGCAGATTGAACTCGCCGGGCTTTGGGCGCAGTTGGACCTCTTTCCATAAAAGCGGCGTAGAGACCGAAGCGTGCTTCGTGGCGCGCGGCGTGTAGGGAGCGGACAGCGTTTTTCCGTACCAGTGCTGCAAATAATCGATGTAAATAAGGTCGCCCCTGTTCTTCTTGAACCGTTCGATGGTGAAGAGACTGGGGTGTTTTTTTACCGCATAAGCTCCGACAAAATGGCCGATCCGCCGCAATTGCTCAAACGTATAGCCCGGGCGAATCGGAATATAAATCTGTACGCCGGTGGCCCCCGACGTTTTGGCTATGGACTGGATGCGAAGGGAATCGAGTATTTCCCCGATGATCAGGGCGGCCTCCATAATCCGCGGCTCCTCCGTCAGGCTCGGGTCGATATCGATGACCCACTCTGCGGGAAGCGTCTCGCCGACGCGGTGGAAGGACGGATGAAATTCCAGGCAAGCGAGATTGCCGAGCCAGATCAAGGTCGGGACCGAGTCGAGGTTCACGTAATTGATGCCGTCCAGCGGGGCCAGATTGACAAAGCCTGGCACCGGTTCGGGCGCATTTTTTTGGTAAAACGACTTGTCGTTGTATCCATGGGGAAAGCGGATGGTCGTCAGATGCCGGTTGCGGCAGTACCGCAGCAGGAACGGAGCGAGCTCGGTCAGCTTGACCAAATAATCGGCTTTCGTAATTCCTGCCTCGGGCCACAAAGGTTTGCCGGGGTTCGTTATCGTCAACTCGTGGCCTTCTACAAGCAAAATACCTTTCGTTGTAACTGCCATTGCGGCGGCTCCTTTCGGGGGGAATGATTCGCTCTAGTATTTCCAATATCGGATGTTCTCAAAAACAAGTTGACAAAAAGGTTCGAATCTATAATAATAAAAGTGTATTACAATTAGTTAGCGACATCCGAAAGGATAGTTTATATGAAATCGTAATTATATTGAACAAGCCTGGAAAAAGCCGGCGGTGTGGTGCAGTGCGCGCACGGATTTGCGGGCCGCTAACTGACTGTAGATGCACATTTCTTAATAGAAATCGGAGGAGTAAGGCTAATGAGCACACCATTTTTCACTGCTGTAAAAGAAAGACGTTCGGTTTATGGCTTGGGCAAAGAAGAGATCGTATCGCGCGAGAAAATTCAGGAAATCGTATTGGAAGCTGTGAAACATACGCCATCCTCATTTAATTCTCAAAGTGCCCGGGTAGTCGTTCTGTTCGGCGAACAATCCGATAAATTGTGGAACATTACGAAAGAAACGCTTAGAAAAATCGTTCCAGCCGAAAATTTCGCTTCGACCGAAGAAAGAGTGAACAGCTTTGCCGGCGGCTACGGCACGGTTCTGTTCTTCGAGGATCAAACGGTTATCGAAGGCTTGCAAAAGCAATTCGCCACATACGCGGACAACTTCCCGATCTGGTCCGGCCATTCCTCCGGCATGCTGCAATTCGTCGTTTGGACGGCCTTGGAAGCGGAAGGTCTGGGCGCATCCCTGCAGCACTACAACCCGCTGATCGACGCGGAAGTTAAACAAACATGGAACATTCCAAACGAATGGAACTTGATCGCGCAGATGCCTTTCGGCAAGCCAACCGTGACATCAGGCGAAAAACAGTTCCAACCGCTCGAAGAAAGAGTAAAATTCATTCAATAATTTTTCCTATACAAAAGGCTGCCTGCGGGCAGTCTTTTTGTTTTTTGGAAGCTTTCTGCCGGCAAGGTGAAAAACGAGTACACTAGAGCCGGCAGCACAGTTGTCCGGCAACGCGAAGAATAGCTGCAAAAACCCTCATATCGCCGTAGACGTCCCCCCAGAATGGAAATAATCAGGTCTGGTTTGGTTTGAGAATAACTGCAAAACGCAAAGACTAGAGCCAGCAGCACATCTGTCTGGCAACGCAAAGAAGACCTGCAAGGCGTGAGAATGTCTGCAAAGTGCGAAGAAGACCTGCAAGGCGTGAGAATGTCTGCAAAGTGCGAAGAAGACCCGCAAGGCGTGAGAATGTCTGCAAAGTGCGAAGAAGACCTGCAACACGTGAGAATGTCTGCAGCACGCGAAGAAAACCTGCAAAAGTGCAGTTTTTTCCTCGTCGGTGAGGCTGTTGCGAAATATTCCTGCAAAAGTGCAGGCTTTTTTGCATGTTCACGAGTTTAGGCCCATTTTTATCGGGAATTCCTGCACTATCGCAGGTTTTTCCTCAAAATGAACCGCATTCGCAGAAAAAACCTGCACTTTTGCAGGTTTTCGGGCTGTTGTCTGCCCGCTTCATGAATGCGCACTCGCGGCAGCTCCCAGTGCGCGGTGTTGCGCCGCATGACGGCGGCCGGTCGGCCACATGGCTGCGCCAAAGGCACCATCGGGCTGCTCAACAACAGCCTGACTTTTGCAGGCGCACGCTCCCGGCGGTATGCCGGCGAACAGGTTTTGTACACGCTATCCATACATTTGCAGCAGTGCAGGACGTATAGAAGCGGGCGGTTTGGCGGAGTCTAATGGAAAATGACAGGAGTCAAATGGCGGAGGTACTATGGAATTTCAACCGGTCATTCCTTTCGAGCCTGTATCGGGGGCGTCCGCTCCGGAAGGCCCTGAGTGGATTCATCAAGTGAAGTGGGACGGCGTCCGGATGCTCGTCTATTACGACGGCAGCGGCTGCCGGCTGTTCAATCGCAAACGGAACGAGCGGACGCTGAACTATCCGGAGCTGACGGACGTCGCCGCTTACTGCGCGGCCGAATCGGTCATTCTGGATGGCGAGATTATCGCGCTGGACGCTTCAGGCAAGCCATCCTTTCATGAAGTGATGCGCCGGGACGGCATTCGCCGGGCGGATAAGCTCGAAGCGGCACGCCGGGCAGTGCCGATCACATATATGGTATTCGACGTGCTCTACTATAACGGCGAATGGGTGACGGGCCGGCCGCTGACCGAGCGCCTGGCGCTGCTTGACCGGATTGTCGCCGGGAACGAATCCGTGCAAAAAGTGCCGTCCTTTCCCGACGGCGGCCAGCTTTTTCAGCTTATGAAGTCGCAGGGGATGGAGGGAATCGTCAGCAAAAACAAAAACAGCGTCTACGCCGCCGACGGCAAAGACCAACGCTGGATCAAGGTGAAAAATTACGGTGACATCATTGCCGTCATCGGGGGCTACACGCTGAACGGCGGCGTCGTGAACGCCGTTTTGGTCGGCGTATACGATGACAAGCAGCGGCTGTACTACATCGGTCACGTAGGCACAGGCAAAATGGCCAGAAGCGAGTGGGTCCGGCTTACGAAAGAGCTGGAACCGACGGTGATTATGCAGAAGCCTTTTTTCAACAGCCATCCGGATATGAGAGGGGCCTTTTGGGTGAAGCCGCAAAAAGCGGTCAAAATCCAATACACCGAATGGCGCTACCAAGAAGGAAGAACGCTGCGCCAGCCTTCGATCCAGGCTTTTGTAGACGTTCCGCCGCACGAATGTGTGTTCATGTTCAGGTAATGCTTTCCTTCGACTTCGCCTTCCGGGTCCGCGGCTTCGGTTTGGCGGCGTCCTTCTCTTTCCCTGTGGCCTCGGATTCAGGCGCCAAAAGCTTTTCCGCATCCAGCGGCTTCACCGCATCCAGACTGGCCTGAAGCGCGGCCATCAAATCGATCACGCTCGTTCTTTGCAGCTCCGGCGCCGCCTGCACTTCCTCGCCGGCCACTTTATGCTCAATGGCCTCCATCAGCCTGCTGCGGTATTCGTCCTTATACTTTTCCGGCTCGAACGGGGTGGAGAGCTGGTTGATCAGCATTTTTGCCATTTCCAGCTCGCGGTCGTTCACCGTAATCCGCTCGGGCAAATTGGGGACTTGGTTGATCGGGCGAATCTCGTCCGGGTAAAAAATCGTCTCCATAGCAATGCAGTTATCGATGACGCGGATCGCGGCAAGCGAGCTTTTGGAGCGGATCGACACTTTGGCGATGCCGATTTTGCCCGACTGCTTCATCGATTCCAGCAGCAGATTGTAGGCTCCCGCTCCGGTCTCGCCAGGGGCCAAATAATACGTTTTTTGAAAATATACCGGATCGATGTCCGTTAAATTGACAAAATCCAGTATTTTAATTTCCTTGTTCGCCTCGCCGGAAATCATTTCAAGCTCTTCTTTTTCAAAAAGCACAAACCGTCCCGGCTCATACTCGTAGCCCCGCGTAATTTCTTCCCACTCTACTTCCCTCTCGCAAGTATGGCATTTACGCACATAAGCCAGCGGGGTAATGCAAGCTTTGTGAATATAACGCATGGAGATGTCTTTATCCTCCGTCGCCGAAAACATTTTCACAGGCACATGGACCAGACCGAAGCTGATCGCGCCTTTCCAAACGGTATGCATGCCGACTCCCTCCAAAAAAGGTTGATTCTATCAATTGTTCTTATACAGTATTCTCCAGGATGAGAGGCTTTATACGATAGACAGCGGCGAGCGGCGGGCATGATTTTGCGCTGTGGGGGCAACTTAAAAGTGGAAGCATGGACACAAATAGAGGAGGAATAGTCGGATGGCTGAAAATCCGCAGGCGGAGAAAGATTTGGACCACCAGGGGCAAAAAGATTATTTCATGGACATCGACCGCATGATCAACGAAGGGTTGGGCGGCGGTAATGTAACGGTGCATAACGGTCTGATCGAAGAATCCACGACAGATACGATGGATCATCCGGAATCTGTTGTGGATGAGCCCTAGACAATCGCTTGGAAAAGGAGTGCAGCTGTCATGAATGTGAACCGTGCCCGGGAAATATTGGCTGAAGGCCGCAAAATTACGGTCGAGCTGAGCGGAGTCCCCGTCTGGATCGATAGTGTCGATTCCGCCAAAAACTCGGCTAAAGTACATGCGGAGCATAATCCGGCCGACTCGCGCGTCGTATCCGTCGAGGAGCTGGAGGAAGTGTTCTAAAGAGAAACGCACACGGCAAAAGCCCAAGCCGGACAGGGAATAACATCCCTTGCTCCGGATGGGCTTTTTGCGCTGCTCGTCGTATGTAGTGTGGGCTATCCGGCGAATCCGGTTGCTTTAAGCAAATTGTTCCATCGCTTGTGTGACTTCGTCGAACAAATCCGATACGCTTTGATCGGTTGCTGTCGACGAATCGAAGCCTGACAGCGCATTTTTGATCGTATAGATCGTTTTGGCCGCGCTGCCGGTGCCGGCACGATTGGCCGACTCGCCTGAGCCTGATTCAATGGAGTCAAGCGAACTCAGCTTGTTTTGGATGTTGGCCAAAATCGATTTCTTTTGTTCCGTCGTAAGCGTATTAGCGGCGTCATTGCTTTGTTCGGAATCTTCCGGGGAGCCGTTCAAGCCCCAGGCAAAAGGAGGCGTAATCCCGTCCATCGCTTTCATCATCGGCGGCAGTCCGGGTCCGCCTGCGGGCGGTTGAGCGTTATCGCCATTGAATGAAGGGCGGGAGCTTTTCAGCGTTTGCATCACTTCGTCGAACAGATCCGATACCTGGGAATCGGTCGCACTGGAGGCGTCGAATCCGGACAGCTCGCTTTTGACCGTCGCAATGGCATCAGTCGCGCCGTCAGCGCCATTACCGCTCGAATCGCTTGTCTGGGAAGCGGAGAGCGAGCTCAGCCTCTTTTGCATGTCGGTCAAAATCATTTTCTTTTGCTCCGCCGTCAACGCCGTATCGTTGGAATCGGAACCGTAGTTGCCTGTCGATACTGGAGCCTGGTTCTGGCAGCCCGATAAATAATCCATCATCTCCGGGCTCAGTTGTACGGAATCGGAAGCTGTTCCTTGCTCTTTGTCCGCTGAACTTTTGGAGGTCGGATGATGAGAGTGATGGCGGCCTGTGACCGTATTCGAGCTGTCCGACTGCGTCGTCGAATAGGAAGAACCGGTACTGTAAGGATTGATGGATAGGGACATGATTATTCTCCTCTCTTTTCCATTCGCTAATGCGGAAAGCCCACAGGATATACATCGGACGGCAACATGAATGCAGGGTGAACGCCAGTTGAATGTTTACTGAGAATTGGCTTAATATATATGGGAACGCCGGTTGACAGAATCGGCAGTTGCTACCCATCCTATTTTACCGGGAAATGTGTTTGGGAGTTGCTGCGGCTGCGGACGAGGACTATAATAGGAGCAGCAGTACAAGGAAACGGAAGGAAAGAGTTGAGGAAGCTGGATCAAGCGGCGTACACATACAAATCCCTGAGCGAAGACGATACGGAAAAGCTGGCCCGGCTGCTTGCACCTTATTTGGAGCCCGGCACGGTCATTACACTGGACGGCGACCTCGGGGCCGGGAAGACGAGATTTTCCCAAGGCTTCGGCAGAGCCATCGGCGTAAGTGAAATCGTGAATAGTCCGACTTTTACGATAGTGAAAGAATATGAGGGGGCGCAGCTCCCTTTTTACCATATGGATATGTATCGCATTTCGCAAGAGGAAGCCGACGAGCTGGGGCTGGACGAGTATTTTTATGGCGGCGGCGTCACGCTGATCGAATGGTCGGTGCTTATCGAGGACCTGCTTCCGCAGCAAAGGCTTGGCATATTTATTGAAAATTCGGGCGATCCATCCCGCGTGTTCCGGCTGACGCCGCACGGAGAGCCGTATACGGCCTGGTGCCGACAAATGAAGGAGAACGGACATTTACAATGACAGAAACGACACGACAAAATTCAGGATATTGTCTGGCTATGGATACATCGACCTCCTCGATGACAGTGGCCTTACTGCGCGGCGGCGAACTGGTCGGAGAGCAGCATTCCCAGGCGGAACGCAATCACTCGATCGGGCTGCTTCCGCATATTCACAAGCTGCTTGAGGCGCACGGCCTAAGACCGCGCGATTTGCAATCCGTCGCTGCCGGAATGGGGCCGGGCTCCTATACCGGGGTCCGGATCGCCGTTTCCGTAGCCAAAACATTGGCATGGTCGCTCGGCCTTGATTTGCTCGGCGTCTCCAGCCTCGAAGCGATGGCGCTTGGAGGCGCTCACACGTTGGCCCAAGAGCAGGAGAGCCGCGGCGCGCAAGGGCCGGCCTGGATCGTGCCGCTCATGGATGCCAGACGGACGCAGGCGTTTACGGCGGTCTATGAAGACCGCGGCGTTGCGGGCTCGGGTCAAGCCGGGCCGGACGTGTGGCGGGAAATGATGCCTGACGGCATACGGCTGATGGGCGCGTGGACCGAACAGCTGCTGGCCCTCGCCGCGGAAGCCGGACAGGCCCCGGGCCAAATTGTTTTTGTAGGCGAAACAGAAAGTTTTGCGGCTCAAATCGAGCGTTTCACGGAGCAGTGGACGACCGGCACGGTTCGCACGCTTGCATACCGAATAGAAGCCGAGTATATCGGCCGCTTGGCCTTTCCTCGCTTTGCAAATGGGGAAAAGGATGACGTTCATTCCTTTGTCCCGAACTACACGCAGCTGCCGGAAGCGGAAGTCAAGCTTTTGGCAAAGGCGCAAAAAGGGGAGGATTGACGATGGAGCGGCAGCATGAGCATTCGCAAGAACCCGGACCCTCGGTCGAATTCCGTTCCATGCGTCTGGAAGATATTCCGTTTATTTGCGAAATCGAGCAAGAAGCGTTTACGACTCCGTGGACCGAGGGCGCCTTTCACAATGAGCTGACGAACAACCAGTTCGCCCGCTATATGGTTCTCGACGTCTCCGGCGAAGTAGCCGGTTATGGCGGCATGTGGCTGATCATGGAAGAAGCCCATGTGACGAATATCGCGATTCGCCATACGTACCGGGGGCAAAAGTTCGGCGAGCGACTGCTGCGCGAAATGATGCGGACGGCGGCCTTCTTGGGCGCCATCCGTATGACGCTGGAAGTGCGGGCTTCGAATTTTGTGGCGCAAAGCCTGTATGAGAAGCTCGGCTTCCGTTCGGTCGGTCTAAGAAGAGGTTATTATACCGATAACCGCGAGGACGCGATCATTATGTGGGCGGATCTGCCCAAGTCCAAGAAAAGAAGCGACGGTCTCGAAGCCGGAGACCGCATGGAATAGGTGAACCAATTGACAACGGAAACGAACGTACAACAGGAAGCGGGTTCCGCAAAGCCTGTCTATATTATGGCGATCGAAACGAGCTGCGATGAAACGTCGGTGGCTATCGTCGAGAACGGCAAAATCATCCGGGCCAACGTCGTGTCCAGCCAGATCGAAACGCATCAGCGCTACGGCGGCGTCGTACCGGAAGTGGCGTCCCGCAAGCATGTGGAGTCGATTACGTGGATGCTGCAGGAAGCGGTGCAGGAAGCGGGAGTGCCGCTGCGGGACTTATCCGCGATAGCCGTCACGCAGGGGCCCGGGCTCGTAGGCGCGCTGTTGGTGGGCGTCGTGGCCGCGAAGGCGCTTGCCCTGTCGCTGGAGCTGCCTTTGATCGGCGTCCATCATATCGCCGGGCACATCTATGCCAATCAGCTCGCCCATGAACTGGAGTACCCGCTGATTGCGCTCGTCGTCTCGGGCGGTCATACCGAGCTCATTCATATGGAGGGTCCGGGGCAGTTCCGGATCATCGGCCGGACTCGCGACGACGCCGCGGGCGAAGCGTACGACAAAGTCGCGCGGGCCATGGGCCTGCCATATCCGGGCGGCCCTCATGTCGACCGGCTTGCCGGCGAAGCCGACCACGAGATCCAGATGCCGCGGGCCTGGCTCGAGGCGGACTCCTACGACTTCAGCTTCAGCGGATTGAAATCCGCGGTGCTGAACGTCGTGAATCAGTCCCGGATGCGCGGCGAAGCGCTGCAAACCGCGCAAATCGCCAAAGGCTTCCAAGAGTCGGTCATCGACGTCTTGGTGGAGAAGGCGAGCCGCGCCGTACGCGAATACGGCGCCAGGCAGCTGCTGCTCGCGGGCGGCGTCGCCGCGAACAAAGGGCTGCGCAGCCGGCTGGCCGAGCGCGCCGGCGAGCTGGGCGTGCCGCTGCTCGTGCCGCCGCTGAGCCTTTGCACGGACAACGCCGCGATGATTGCCGCCGCGGCGTTTCTGAAGTGGCGAAAGCGCGAGTTCGCCGAGCTGGACCTGAAGGCGGAGCCGCTGCTCAAGCTCGAAGAGTGGTAAGCCGGCCGGGGGCTCGGCCTCCGAGTGGAAAGACACCTCCAAGCGAGGCGTCTTGTTGTAAAAAGGGGTGAACGATGCTCACCCCTTTTTAACGTTTCGTCAAGCTGTCACGATACTCACAGATTGCTGGCCACCCTTTTGCCAAGGCCGCTTGTTCTTTTGCCGTCCAGCGAACGGTGCCGCCGTCTGTGAAGTGGCCTGACTGCCTGAACAACAACGACCTTCCAACCGTAAAAACCTGCGAAAGTACATGTTTTTTTGATGGAAACGGTCGGTTTTGGGGAAAAGCCTGCAATTGTACAGGAATTTCCGCTGATGAGGGGGCTAGACCCCATGTATGGGCGGAAAAGCCTGCAGATTTGCAGGAATTTCCCGCTGCAGGCGCATAATGGAGCAAAAGGATGCACTTTTGCAGGCTTTTCTGCTCATTGCATTGCCAAGCAGATGCACCAGCTCTAGCCGCAGGGGGATTTTGTTCTCGGATTGGCTCGGAGGGCCAGGCAGGCTAGTTGAATAAGTGTGTACGAGGCGGTTTTACAGGTATACATATCTCGCAATAATTGTTGTAAATCATATCGCCTGTGTATCTTTCAAAAATCGGTTTGTTGTCAATTTGATATCCGCTGTTTTGTAAAGACGGAAAAATTTCAGCCCATGCTTTTTGAATGTCTTCTGCCGTATGTTTGATTTTGCAAGTAACATAGTTTCCGCCGGAAAGTTCACTTTCGCAAATGGAATTATCCATTTGATAATCGTTGGAAATGACCATACAAGCATCATATCGACAGTTTTCAGGAAGTGTCGTTTCCGGGTTATCTTGCGGAATTCCCAGCAGTATAGCCGATTCGCCAAGCAGATTTTTCTCCTTGGCCCATTTTTTTAATTTTTCCATTGCATGAATGTTTCCAGGGCCATAGGGACCTACTTGTCGCACATACGCGATGCGATATTTTGGAAGAGTTTCGACTTTAAGATTCATATTTTCTTTGTCCTCTCTGTATGATATTTCTTACATTCCGAATGCTAACATGATATAAAAATATAATCACTTGTTTTTTAAAATGCTAAAATGTCCCCATACCGTTTACAGTCATGTGCGGGATCATACCCTTATCCGGAGGAGAGGGCGATCTATGAATATATCGATTATCCAGATGAATCCTGTTTTGGATGCTGTTATTAGAAAAGCTCCCGAACTTAAAATAGAGCATTATTATATAGGCGCGGGTTGCATAACTCAAAGTGTTTGGAACCGCCAATGCGGGTTTCCGGTTAATAGAGGTATTAAAGACATTGATTTTGTCTATTTCGACTCGGACCTATCGTATGAAAAGGAGTGCGCGGTCATAGAACGAGTCAAAGGTCTATTCGGCGATCTTCCAATAAGTGTTGATGTCAAAAATCAAGCGCGTGTCCATCTATGGTATGAGCAACATTTCGGTTACGCGATAGCTCCGTATCTTTCGCTTGAAGAGGCAATTAATACTTGGCCTACAACAGCTACTGCAATCGGATTGAGAAAAAATGAAAACGAAACATGGAGATTGTACGCGCCTTTTGGATTAAATGATTTATTCGGTTTAATTGTAAGGGCAAACAAAGCCCAAATCACAAAAGAGATATACGAAAAGAAAGTACTTCGGTGGAAAACGAACTGGCCGAATCTTACTGTACTCCCATGGGATTAAATGCGGCTGCCTGGCTTTTTATTTCACGTTCGGGATTGCGAGGCTTGGAGCAGCATCCGCTTAGCGAAAGGAAAAATACCATGAATCCAATCAGAGATATTAGTTGGGTAGAAAAAGACCAGCTCGTTGATTCGCTTTTAGAATACAGCAGCTCACTAACCGTAGTCCCTTTAAATTCAGGGCTTGAGGCGGAAGTGGCAAAGATTTGTTTTGATGAAACCAGTTTTGTGCTCAAAGTATGGAATAGGTCTTCAAAGCCAAATGTTGAGTGTCAATATAAGCTGTTGAAGGCGTTGTTCAACCAAGGTTTATCGGTATCGCGGCCTATGGGTTGGGGGTTGGATAAAAATTCCAATCAAGTATTGTTAACCGGTTTCGATGGTTCGCCGGTGATGAAAGTAAATCAGTCTATACTTATTTATTTTGCGAAAATATTATCCGATATTCATAGGTTTCCTCCGGAAGATTTAGGTGGTTAAGAACATATTGAAGAGCAATAAACATTTGAACCAAAACCTGATTTGAAAACTAATCAAAGAATGCGGGAATTTCTTAGTCAACTACAATAAGGTCTGGATTTTAACGTTTTCTGAAAGGAAGCAGAAATGAAAATATTAAAGATCGCTTGGCTGTCCTTATTTGCTTTATCTGTACTCACTTTCATTACCGGTATGAATATACACCCACTAATTCCTTACCAGGATCCAACTCCAGAGATGTTAATACAACAAAACAATGCGACAAATTTGGCCGATCGTTTTTTCCTGATTAGTTTGGCTCTGCTAATAAGTTCGATTTGTACATATATCATCTGGTCATTTTTGCGGAAAAGAAAGAAAAATTCAGATCGATTACGATAGCATCTACTTCTGCATGAGAACGAGCACTCACTACAATGAAACTTTTTCCATATATGTCGCGTCTAAATATTTGGATTTTGCTTATGGGAATTTATACCACCCAATTAGGAGGAGCATTTCATGCAAGCAAAAAGTAAAAGTAACAATCGGTTTGTACGACCATTGCTGTTGGCCGCGGTACTGACCGCTGCGTTCGGTTCTTCGGCCTATGCCGAATCGACACCCGCCGGAGTGCAGACTGCCGATCGCATGCATGTAGAAACAGGGGGTGTCGACGTTGCATATAACGACAACGGAGACATTTGGTACTGGGGAGGGTCTCCGAATGGGAGCACTCCTGTCCGAGTGGGTCAGATGAAAGATATTGCCCAAGTGTATCCCGGAGGGCTCAGTATGTTTGTTAAAAAGGATGGAACGGTATGGAGCTGGATGACGAGTCCGGATCCGAACCGCTCCTACTCCGAGAAAGGAAAGGAACCGCAGCAACTTCCCGAATTACACGATGTAAGCAGGTTTGAAGCCGGATTCGGCTTTCAAGCAGCCATGCTCAAAGACGGTACCGTCTGGGTCTGGGTGCCGATTCCTTCTTTGTCTTCGGAATATGCTGCAGGCCACGGAAAGCCAGTGAAGCTTGAAGGCGTCCGTGATGCGGTTTCCATCGCACAAACGAATAATAAATTGATCATTCTGAAGAAAGACGGTACGGTATGGCAATGGAATAAGGATACGTCAATTCCCAACTTGTTGAACATTGACCCTGCCAAAATTTCACAAATCGAAGGCTTTAGCAATGTCGCGAGTATTGCGGTTCAAAGTTTCTTCGTCGGTCAAGATGCCGTATTGGCTTTGAAGAAGGATGGAACCGTCTGGGGCTGGGGCAGTAATGATCTTGGCCGAATCGGCCTTAAAGAGCACAAGTTTTATGATGTCGCCGAACCGATACCCGGATTGACGGATGTAGCGAAAGTAATATCAGGAGGGTACGGCCAATTTGCAGTCAAGAAGGACGGATCTGTCTTAAGTTGGGGTACCAATACAGGTCAACTAGGCCTCAGCGAACCGAAAATTTACGAGCCGACACCGGTTCCGGGTTTAAAGGATGTGGTCGATATCGTCGCTGATATCGATTTCTCCAGCGTACTTAAGAAAGACGGAACCGTCTGGACACTTGGACCCAATAACGTGGTGTCGGGGGGCAGCCTTGAGAGTAACCCCACTTCATTCCCGACAGAACCGAAGCGTGTCGAGGGTTTGAAGGATGTAGTTGCTATCGCCGGCTCATTCAGCCACACCGTTGCGGTTAAGAAGGACGGAACCGTCTGGACTTGGGGCGTGAACAGTTCCGGTCAATTGGGGGATGGAACCACGACTTCACGCACGAACCCGATCCAAGTGAAACTCGATTAGAATTGATGTCGGGATCGGGGATCGGGGCTGTTACCCGGGAATGGATTGAATAATTGTATACTCTTCCATTTTATTAGCGAGGGCATCCATCTGCTTTTCTATGGCGGTTAGATGCTCTCGGTAATGGAAGATGCTGAAATACGTTTCAAGACCGCCGGATGGCTTTAAAACAGCGTATTAATTCGCATATATGGCCCGGAACCGCAACGCCTTTCCTAGATTATGGAATAATTAATCCAATCCCCTTGAACGCCCCCCATTTTTTCAAAAAAACGTTGAGCTCGTTTATTATCAGTACCTGTTATCCAAGTCATATGAGCGTAGCCGTGTTCCCGCGAGTAATTTTGACATTTTAAAAACAATTGTGATTCAACTTCTGTATCTCTGTATGGCTCAATGAGAAAAAGATCGTTCATTAAAGCAATTTTATCTGCTTTCATTGTGCTGAATGTAAAGTACAACGTAGCGAATCCGACTAATTTTCCGTCTTTTTCCGCTACAAATTGTATACCCAGTTGCTTTTCTAAAAGAGTTTGAATCAAACGATGTATCTTTTCAATGTCCGGTCTAGGTTTTCGATAAAAACCAACTATGTATTCATACATTAACTCGGTTAAATTGTTTACGTCATCCGGCTCGGCGTTTCTTATGACAAGAGACATGGGGGCTCCTCCTAATTGTTTATGATGAATAAATATACATCATAACGAATTATTATTCAATCCTTGGATGAGAAAAAGTCTCTATAAGCTTGAATCTTTTTGGGAGGAATAAGCTTGGCAGAAATAGAAATTCGATGAAGTGATATCTGCTGTCGAGAAAGGAGCCTTCCATGTCAAAATCGTCAGAATCCACATCTGAGAAGCAGTGCCCCGAATGTCAAAAGCCTATAGCATTAACAAAAGGTTATGCCCTGTGGTGTGAACACTGTAACTGGAATCTGCAAGCTGATTCTTTCTTGACTAAGCCTGCTAATCTATTTGAAAAAGTTTATCTATCAATCGGGAATAAGCTTGGTCTCAATTTGCTTAACTCATTTATTGAATCAAAACATCAAGTTTCTTCTATGTCATTGAGCAAAATATGCACGCTGCTATTAGCAGCTTGTGTTCATGTATTAAGTATTGGTACATTTTTGATTGGCGTTTACCTGCTTGTGCAAAGTTACCCCAACTGGATAATGATGTTGTTAAGCTTTGTGATTCTTTTGTTCGCTTGGTATGCGAAACCTCAATTTCCAAAGTTGGAAAAAAACACACTCTCAAGAGCCGACTTTCCGGTTTTGTATAAAGTAATCGATGATATTGCAATCAGCATGAATTCGAACAAGGTTTCCGGAATTATCATCAACGAGGAGTTCAATGCATCATTTTACCAAGCAGGATTTAAACGAAAAAAAATCGTACGCCTCGGCCTGCCATTGTTATTGATACTTGATAAGCAAGAATTCGTCGCACTGGTTGCTCACGAACTCGCTCATGGAATCAATGGGGACTCGAAGCGTGGACTTGTGGTTGGCACCGCCATTGATACATTGAACGGTTGGCATGAAATAATGCGTCCTCTTGATGTAAGGGGCAGCATCTTTATGATAATTCCTAATGCCGTACTTTGGTTCGCAACCAAAGTGATTGAACTATGGCTTTATATCCTTTGCCATCTGAACTGGCGTAATTCCCAGCGTGCCGAGTATTTGGCTGATCAGTATGCAGCAATAACTGCAGGTAAAACATTCAAGATGTCCTTGCTTCACAAGCTGCATTTGCGAGAAATGTTTCAATTTTCCGTATTAAAGGTGATCAATACGAAGCAAGATGGCCATTTTTTTGAAACGCTGCAGGAGTACATCCATAATATGCCCGCTAAAGAGTTGGAAAGAATTAAACGTATCAAAGCAGCATCCGGTTCAAGACTGGATGCATCCCATCCGCCTACAGGTTTCCGAATAATCTATATTCAATCATTAGATGATTCACAGCCTTTATATGAATTGAAACAAGAAACATATGAAGCACTGCTTCAAGAATTAAACAAACTAAAAGCGCCTATTGAGAGTACATTGTTAGCGAATTTTCGCATGCTGTATATGCAGCAATAGAGCCTTTACAAGCCAGTGCCGCCATTGGGCCGCGGCTGGCGGCAGCCTACGGCTTGAAAAAATCGGATGGGCTTTTGCCCGTAATCAGCTTGCACACCTGGCTGAAATATGTCGTGTTGTTGAAGCCGACCATTTCGCTTACTTCGTAGACCATATGCTGGCCGGATTGCAGATGTTCGATCGCTTTGCCGATGCGGTAACGGTTCAAATAGGTGACGAAATTTTCCCCGGTCACCCGCTTGAACAGCGCGCTCAAATATTTCGGATGGACGAACAAATCTTTGGCGATGGCCGCGAAGCTGATCTCCCGCATGTAATTTTGCTCCACATACTGTTTGACGCTGCTCACCAGCGGATTGCTCTTTTTCCCCGACAGTTCCTGCGCGGCGCACTGCATCCACTCGCTTACCAAACCGTTCATCCACATGGCCAAAGGCTTCAGCGTATAGTGCTGCTGGATTTCCTGCAAAAATTGCGACATCGTGCGCGGCGGCTCGATCAGCGGAAACTGATCGTTCCAGTAGTGGGTCAAGGAACTGAACAAGGTCACGCATACCGTTTGGATATCGGTGAGGGAAATCCCCGGGCTGCCCAGCATGCGGTCATAAATCGACTGCCAGATTTCGCCGGCTTTGTTCCAATCTTTTGCGGCCAGCGCTTCGCCCCAATGATGCAGCAGCGGCGCCAAATGATCCGCAGCCGTCTGGTACTCGGCGTAATCGCGGAACTGGTACACGGTGCTGGAATCGTGAAACTCCAGCGCTTCGAGCGCTTCCCGGCTCTCCAGATACGAGTCGATCAGCTCGTTCAGGCCGTTTTTTACCGAGCCGATCCCGGCGGAAGCTTCGATTTTCAAATAAATTCTGATTTTCTCGATCGTCTTTTGGGCAATCATTTCAGCCGCGCCGTACAAAATTTCCTGATCGGCCGTCCCGCTGAGCAGCGGCAGAACAAACAGGTGATCGGAATAATCGAGCACATGACCGCGCAGGCTTGGATAGGCGGCAAGCTCTTCCTTGATCATTTCCCGGACAATATTGCCTGCGCCGAATTTCAGCAGCTGCCAGTCGCGTTCCTTTAGCTTCGAGGCGAAGGAGGGGCGCGCGATGCGCAGGCTGACGGCAATCACCTTTTGCGGCCGGGGGATTTCCAAATATTCCAATCGTTCAGGCGGAAGCTCGCCAGGGGAATAGCGGGTCGTTAAAATTTCAAAAAACAGCTTCTCCCGCAGGTAGGGCAGCATCAAGCCGATTTCCCGCTTGTAGTGCTCCTCCAGCCGCTGCTTTTGCTCTATCACATCCAGCTCCTGGTTAATTTCCTTCACAACCGCTTCAATTTCGCTTACGCTGGAAGGCTTCGTCAAAAAATGATTCACGCCCCAGCGCATCGCCTGGCGCGCATTTTCGAATTCCTCGTAACCGCTCAGGATAATGATCGGGATGTGCGCGTTTTCTCCCCGGATCGATTGCACGAGCTGGATGCCGTCCATGCCTGGCATGAACACATCGGTCATCAGCATATCGGGCCGGAGCGTTTTGTAAGCTTCAAAAGCTTCTATGCCGTCCTTCGCCGTTCCGGCAATGCGGATATTCATCGAGGCCCAATCGACATGCTTGGACAAGGCTTTGAGAATAGCTTCCTCATCATCGACAAGCAAAATTGATCTCATGAATTCTCACCATCCAACCATTGTTTTAACTGCTCTTCGCTCTCGATGACCGGCAGCAGGATCGTGACGAGAGCCCCGCGGGGCTCACTGTTGGACATTTGCAAACCAAAGCGCGGGCCGCAAAACAGCTGGATGCGGTTGTGCACATTACGGATTCCGATCCCTTTGGACTTCTCCATATCCCAACCTTCCGGGAAGCCTTCGCCGTTGTCGCTTAAGCGGATTTTCAGCATTTTCGAATGGCCGGGCCCCTGGATTTCGCGAATTTCCAGCCGGATTTCGAGAGGTTCGGACGGATCTTTGGGCTTGCCGTGAATGGCGGCATTTTCAATGATCGGCTGCAAAATAATTTTAGGTATATAGTAGCTCTTCATGTGCGGCTCTATATGCTCGGTAAAGATGATGGCAAAAGGCAGCCGCTCCTTCTGGATGCTGACGTAGCAGCGGGCGTGCTCAAGCTCGTCCCGCAGCCGGATGAACAGCTTGCCCCCGCTTAAGCCGATATGCAGCAGTTTGCCGAGCTGATTGATCATAAAGCTGATATCATGCGCGTTGTAATCCAGCGCCCGCCAGTGGATCATATCCAGCGTATTGTATAAAAAATGCGGCTTGATCTGCGCTTCCAACAGGCTCGTCTGCGCCTCGCGCTTCGCCTTGCTTTCCGTGCGCACGCTCTCCATCAAGTCCTGCAGCCGGGTTACCATGTGATTGAAGCCGAAGGACAGCTGGACGTATTCCTCGGTAAACGAGCTTTTCACTTGGGCCCGGAAATCCCCGCGCTCCAGCTTTTTCATCTCGATCATCATCCGGCGCAGCGGTGTGATCATGTTTTTGACGAACACGTAGGCCAGCACGCCGGAGACGAGCAGGCTGAGCCCGCCGATGCCGAGTACGTACCAGCCGGCTTTTTGAGTGCTGGCCAGCAGCATGCTCACCGGAATGATCTGGACGAGCCGCCACTGCACCGTGCTTGGCTTGGAGAACATGACCAAATATGACTGGCCGCCCTTTTGATAAATTTCCGAGCCGTCGCTAAGCCCGTCCGAATGCTTGGACAGCCAGCCGGCGTCCAGCACGGGCTCTTTATCGAACGCCGTCGAATCGTTGACCTGCACGATCACTTTGCCGGCTGTGTCGACGAGCAGCACCTGCCCGTCGAGCGACATCGGAACGTCGGCGAATTTGTGCAGCACATCGGCGGCCGACATGCGGATCAGCACGTAGCCGATCGTCTCGCCCTTGCTGTTGAACAGATGCTGGACGTAGCCGATCAGCGAATTGGGCACGTCGTTTTCCTGATCCGATAGCCAGATCGCGTCCGCCTGTTTCAGCTTGTCGAACCAAAATTTCCCCGATATGTGACTGATCGGAAAGACGAGATCCGTGGCGCTGTAGGGAGCGGCGTTGAAGGCGTCGGAATATATTTCAAGTGAAGAAATGCCGTTGTTGACCACAAGCGAATGATGCAAAATGTCCGATATGTCCCGCCGGTTGCTGACGATTTCGAATTTGGTCGGATGCGGTGACTCCAGCTTTTCGACGATTTCCTTGTTGCTTACCGTGGAGTAGGCGATGCCGGAGACGTTCGTAATAAAATCGAAGCCCCGGCGGGTGCTTTCGTTGAGCAGCGCAAGCCTGGCCTTGCTGATTTCGGTAAAAGTAACCCCGGAAAAAGCCTGATAGGCCAGACCGATAATGCCGATCAGCACGAGCAGGTTCAAGCATATAAAACAGGTAATCATCAACGTGGAAAGCTTGCTCCGCTTCAAAACGGCCTTCATCTGCATCCAGAGCGCTCGCATCATCTAAGCATCATCCATTCTTGTAGGCAATTAATCTTGTTGGCAAATTACTTCCGATTTTAGCCCTTAATGCCGGATGTCGCAATTCCTTCGACAAAGTATTTTTGACAGACGATAAAAATAACGAAGCACGGGATCAGCGACAGGACGGACATCGCGAACATAGGTCCCCAATCCGACTGCGAGCTTGCATCCAGAAACAGCCGCAAACCGAGCGGAACCGTGTAACGGCTCACTTCGCTCAAATAAATGAGCTGGCTGAAAAAATCGTCCCACGTCCATAAAAAGGTGAAGATGGCCGTCGTAATCAGCGCCGGAAGCGCCAAAGGAATGATGATTCGGGTGTAAATCCGGACCGGGCCGCAGCCGTCGATCGTCGCCGATTCGTCGAGTTCCCTGGGTAAACCGCGGATAAACTGGATCGTCAAAAAAATAAAAAACGCGTCTGTCGCAAGCCATTTGGGCACGATTAACGGCAAAAAGGTGTTCACCCAGCCCAGCTTGTTGAACAAAATATATTGCGGAATCAAAGTAACGTGATGCGGCAGCATAATGGTCATTAGCATCAGTCCGAAGCACAGCGCCTTAAAGCGGAAGTCAAGTCTGGCAAAGGCGTAAGCGGCCATGGAGCAGGAAATGACGTTGCCGAGCACAGCGAATATAGAGACGATCAGCGAATTGGTCAAAAAGGTGGAAAACGGATTGCCGGCTGCGCCTGCCCAGCCTTTCGAGTAATTGTCCAGCACCCACTGCCGGGGCCAGATCCATGTTTCCGTGAAAATCTGGTTGGCCGGCTTGAAGGAGCTGCCGAGCATCCACAGCACGGGATACAGCATGACGAAAGCGATGGCGATGATCAGCGCATGCTTGAGAATGGGCAGTCTGCCCGTTGTCGTTTCCATAAGCTATTTCCCTCCATCCTCATAGTGCACCCAGGATTGGCTTGTTTTAAACACAAATACGGTCATAATGCCGATAATGACGAGCAGCACCCAGGCCATGGCCGAAGCATACCCCATTTGGAAAAACGAAAATCCTTTTTTGTATAAATACAAGGAATACATCAAGGTCGCATTGATCGGTCCGCCTGTTCCGTTGCTGATGACGTATGCCTGAGTGAACGATTGGAAAGAAGAGATGAGCTGCATGACGAGATTAAAGAATATAACCGGCGTAAGAATCGGAATCGTAATCGAGAAAAACTGCCTTGCGGGCTTCGCGCCGTCGACGGCCGAAGCTTCATAGAGCTCTACGGGAATTTGCTTCAAACCGGCCAGAAAAATAATCATGGAAGAGCCGAACTGCCAGACCGATAGCATGATGATCGAATACAGCGCATATTTCGGGTTGGACACCCAATCCGGAGCTTGGATGCCGACATGCAGCAGCAGTTGGTTCAGCAGGCCGTCGCCGCCGAGCATTTTGCGCCATAGAATCGCAATGGCCACGCTGCCGCCGAGCAGCGAAGGAATATAGTACACAGTGCGGTATATGCCGAGGCCGCGGATGCCTTTATTCAGCAGCACGGCTACCCCGAGGGCAATCGCCAGCTTGAAGGGAACGGACAAAAATACATAGATAAAAGTCACCTTGAGCGATGTCAAAAACAGCGGGTCTTGAGTGAACAGCGTCGTATAGTTGGAGCTGCCGACCCATGTCGGACTGTTTAAAATCGTATAGTCGGTAAACGAAAAATAAAGCGATGCCAACATAGGGCCTACCGTCAGAACAAGCACCCCGATAAACCAGGGGGCCAGAAACAACGCGGCAATTCCGTTTTGCCGGAAACGCCGTTTCGCTCTCGCCTGCAATTGTGCAGCCGACGCGATGGAAGTGGTTGATGAATTCATAATCGTATCCGCCTTCGCTATAAGAATACGGTAACCGTAAAGCAGGTTTACGGTTACCGGGTGGCTGCCGCTATTTGTTTTTGCTCAATGTTTGATTCGAGCTTGTGACGAATTGATTCGCGACATCGTCGATGGAAGATTGGCCGAAGCCGACCTTTTGCGCCGATACGGTGAAGTTTTTGTCGATTTCCGCATAACCCTGCGGGTATGGCGGATCGATGTTGCTCGAATTTTTGGAAACCGTATCGATAAAATCAAAAATCATCTGATCGCCTTCCGAGAGCGATGATTTCAATTTCTGGCGAATTTGCGCGTTGATCGGCACGCCGCGCTCAGAGCCGAGAATTTGCGCCGCGTCAGGGTCGTTGACGAGGAAATCGATCACCATCGCAACTTCCGCAGGGTGGGCGGATTTGGCATAGCCGGAAATGAACATGCTTGGTTTCAAATATTCGCCGTTTTTCTTTTCGCCTTCCAGGTGGGGCAGAACTTGCACTTTGATTTTGTCATTCTGATTTTTGATCACCTTCTGGAACGTGCTCACCTGGTTGGAGAAAGCAAAGTCCATGGCGGCGGTGCCCAGGGAAATCGGTCTCGTCTCCAGCGCGTTCGTCGTTGCCGCCGTAATCTCGGGCGTAGTGGCACTGCCGTTTTTGCGCATACCCGCCCACATGTTGTACCATTCGCTCAGCATATCTTTCGTGAAGCCGACCTGGTTGTCTTTGAACATCGACGCGCCATGCTGCCTGACAAAGAGCTCGAACATGTTCGTCGTGCCGGCGATGTCGAACGTGCCGAAGTATCCTTTGCCTTTGGCCGCGGCGATTTTTGTGGAAATATCCTGAAAATCTTTCCACGTCCAGTTTTGCTGAGGCTCGGCGATGCCCAGTTCTTTAAATACGGAGGCGTTGTACACGACAGCCGGAGCGTTCACGCCCAAAGTTACGGCATACAACTTATTGTCTACGGTACCGGCTGTAATCATGCTTTTGTCCAGATCGGCCGTCTTCAATTCCTTGTCCATGTACGGATTTAAATCAAGCAGCGCACCGCGCTTGGCGTAATCGGTCAAAAAGGCGTAATCCATCTGAATCAGATCGGGGGCGTTGGCGCCTGCAACCTGAGTGGCGATTTTGTCAAAATAGCCGTCCCATCCTGAATATTCGGGCTTGATCGTAATATTGGGATGCTTTTGCTCAAACAGCTTGAGCGCTTTCATTGTCAAATCGTGGCGGGTTTGCGAGCCCCACCAGGTCATGCGCAGCTCGACTTTTTTACCGCTGTCCGCCGGTTTGGCCGCGGAGTTTGGAGAGGTGGCGGAACCGGCTTGTCCGGTCGATGGCGCAGCTTGATTGCCACCGGAAGAGCAGGCGGTTAAGGCGGTTACAAGAAGAAGACTGACCATGGCTGCGGTTCTTTTTTTAAACATAGATACCCTCCTTATTTGTGTCAACGCTTACATTTTTAATTGTAAATCGTTTTCCCGGATTGAACATAAAAAAAAGTAAGGTGTTCCTTCAAAAAGGTAACCTTCTTGGCACGCGCTCGTAGGCGCATATTGTTCATGGGAAATGAATTGTATCAACTATCCGGGAAAATGTCATCGCAAAAAATTTGGGAAAATAGAGTATTGACTTTGCAAAATACGCATATTATAATCACATCAATACTTTCAAACGCAACGAACGGGATTAGTAAGGATGAACAGTTTCGCTCAGAGAGCTGCAGATTGGTGCGACGCAGCCGAAACGTTGCCTGAACTCGCCCTGGAGCGGTAAGACTGATAGGGATGCCAAGGATCCGGCAGCCAGGCAGGTCTTGACGGTTGACCCCCGTGATCGGGTACATGAGTGGTTTCGAGCATGCTCGGAACAACAAGAGTGGTACCGCGGAAGGCACAGCCTGTCGTCTCTTAGTTAAGAGATGGCAGGCTTTTTTGGTTTTTCACATATACGACAAACGCGATGAACAAGAGTAGTAAGGGCAAGGTTAACGGTACAGAAAGCTGCGGGACGATGCGACGCAGACCGGGGCCGCCCTGAACTCGCTTGGAAGCGGTCATCCTGACCGGCCCGTACAGGCCGCTAGGGATGGACGGTTAACCTCCGTGACCGGGTGACGCCGGGCGCTTGAATGCTGCCGGCGTCCGAGGTGGGCTTCTTTCAGGAAGCCAACAAGAGTGGTACCGCGCCGGGCTTTGGACCTGTCGTCTCTTTGATGGAGACGGCGGGTCTTTTTGTTGCAGTCAGGCAGGGAATCGGCAAATGAGGAATGGAACCGAAAGGCGCAACTGCAGTGCGCGAACGGTCCGTATCTTCAGTCCGATGCCGCCTGGCTGACGAATTCCGCGGGAGATCGGCCCGAAGTACCTGTAAACAATTTTTGCAAAATTCAAATTAAAGCAATGGCATATACATGAAACAACCTAAAAAACTTTGGAGGTAGTTGACTATGGAAAACAAAAATCGCCGCATTCGCATTTTTGACACGACGCTGAGAGACGGAGAACAGGCTCCCGGAGCTTCCCTGTACCCGGAGGAAAAAATCCGCATCGCCAGACAGTTGGCCCGAATGGGCGTAGATACGATCGAGCCGGGCTTTCCGATTTCCAGCCCCGGCGACTTCCAGGCCGTGCAGCAAATTTCCCGCGAGCTGCAAACGGTGGAAATCTGCGGCTTTGCCCGCGCGGTAAAAGCGGATATCGACGCCGCAGTGAAGGCGACGGAAGATGCGGCTATGCGCCGCATTCACATGTTCCTCTCCTCCTCGGACATCCATCTGGATTTCCAGCTTCGCAAATCGCGCCAGCAGGTCGTGGAAATGGCCCGCTCCATGGTCGCTTACGCCAAGCAATTCGTGGATCGTGTCGAGTTTTCACCGATGGACGCGACCCGCACCGGCGACGAATTTTTGTTCGAGGTGCTGGAGGCCGTTATCGCAGAGGGAGCGACCATTTTGAACATCCCCGATACAGTTGGTTACGCGCTGCCTGAGGAGTACGGCAACATGTTCCGCAGAGTCCGTGCCGGCGTCAGAGGCGGAGATACGGTCGAGTACAGCGCCCACTGCCACAACGACCTTGGGCTGGCCGTAGCGAACAGCCTGGCAGCTATAGCCGCAGGCGTTACGCATGTGGAAGTAACCGTGAACGGAGTCGGGGAACGGGCGGGCAACTGCTCGCTGGAAGAGCTGGTCATGGCGATTGAAACCCGCAAGCAGACGATGGGCGTGGAGACGGGCATCGTGCCGGGCGAGGTGTTCAATACGTCCAAAATGGTCAGCCGCATTATGGGCTTCCCGATCGCATTCAACAAGCCGATCGTCGGACGCAACGCCTTTCAGCATGAAGCGGGCATTCACCAGGACGGATTGCTCAAAAACCGCAGCACTTACGAAATCATGGACCCCGAGAAGCTGGGCATTCCGCGCTCGATGATCATTTTGGGCAAGCACTCCGGCCGCCATGCGCTCAAGCACCGCGTAGGCCAGTTCGGCGTAGAACTGACTGCCGAAGAGCTGGATGCGCTGTACGCCCGCTTCAAGGAAAAAGCGGATGCGCAAAAAGTCGTGACCGACGACCAATTGATGGAGCTTGTCGGCGCTACGGTCGAAGGGCAGATGGAGGCGTTCACCCTGACCCATGTTCAGGTAGTCAGCAGCAGCGACCGCAGCCGCGTTGCGTCCGTTGCGGTTCGCCACAACGATACCGGCATGGAGCAAGTATACTCCGGCACAGGCGAAGGGCCGATCGAGGCGATCGTCAACAGCTTGAAGCAGGCGATGCCGATGCCAGTGGAGTTCTCCGACCTGGAGCTGCATTCGTTGTCCACAGGGGAAAAAGCTACCGGCGAAGCGGAAGTTACCGTAACGGTGGGTGGCGAAGTTTTCAAAAACACAGGCATCGATCAGGACGTTCTCGTCGCAGTGGCAAAAGCGTTCGTATCCGCCTGCAACCAAGCGGTCCGGATGCAAAATTCGGCCGTCAAAGCGGAGGCTTCCCCGGCTTAACAATTTATTCACAATGCATGTGGGTAAAGTTATCCACAACCCCTGTGCATAATGTGTATAACATTCGACAAATCTACGGATACCAACGTTTTCAAAATCTTAATAAAAAGAATAACTTTCTCACAGATTTTTGTGAATAATGTGGATAAAAATGTGGAGAAAGCAAAAAAAGCTTGATTTAGAGGCATATGATGCCTCTTTTTTTTGTGCATAAAGATGTGGAAAAGTGAATAATCCCACAGGGCGGGTCAGGCCGAGGCGTGCCGCTGCGAATATGTTGGCTTTTGGATGAAAATGCTATATGAAAAAACGGGGGGACATGCGCATGAAATGCCGAAACCGAGCTTTGCTTGCCGGCATCGCCATGTTATTGCTGAATGCATCCCCAGCGGCAGCCGCAGTCACGGTCCAACCGGTTGATCGTACGGACTGGGCCGGGCAAGGGGGGTGTATGGCAAAACAGGTCACGGTCGTTTCGATACCGGGATTTTCCTTTTTGGAGCTGCAGCCGGAACGGTTATCCGCACTTCCCTATCTTGCCCGATTGCTGGATCAGGCTGCGGTCGGAGCGATGAATATTCGTACGCCGAACAGAAGGATGCAGGATGTGTACGCATCGATCGGGGCCGGCCAAACGGCTGTCGGGTCCGTTGAAGCGCAGGCGCTAGAGGCCTCTCAGGCGTGGCAGGGAACGAATGCGGCGGATTTGCTGCTGCGATACTCGGGGCGGTCCGGAGCGGAAACAAGCGGCGGCTTGCTCGTGCCCAAAATCGGCATGCTCCACAAGGCGAACAAAGGCCAATTTGCGGAAAGCGCGGCAGGAACTTTAGGCGGGCTGCTCAAAAGCCAAGGCGTCCGCCGATCCGTATTCGGCAGCAGCGATCTGGGCGCAGCAGGCCGGGACGAGCAAAAGCTGCGGAGATACGCGGCGCTTATGCTCATGGACGCTAATGGCGCTGTGGACAGCGGACAAGTCGGGGAAGAAACCCTGACGGAAGCTGTGGACAGACCGTTCGGCGTGAAAAGCAATTATCCACAACTGCTTAAAGACTGGGAGCAAGAGAACGGCATGGCCGCAAATAAGGCGGTTCCGGCGGAGAATCGGAAAAATCTGCAAAACCTGCAAAACCCGGAAAGCTTGGAAAGGCTTGAAAGCCCGGAAAACCGGGAAAACCGGGAAAACCGGGAAAACCGGGAAAACCGGGAAAACCGGGAAAACCGGGAAAACCTGCAAAACCTGCAAAACCCGCGAAACCCGGAAAACCCGGAAAACCCCCAACCCCCACAACCCCCACTCTTCGGCGTGACGCTGCTTGAACTAGGAGACTTGTACAGATTGTACGCGGATAAAGGGAGCTACGGAGAGGAGCGGTTTCGGGATCTTCAGCGGGAAGTGTTGTCGGAGATCGATGCTTTTTTGGGTGAACTGGTTGGGCGTATGGATGCGGGAATGCATTTGTGGATGTTCTCGCCCGAGGTGGGGCGCGATGCCGCCAAAGACAAGCTGCTGCTGTCTCCGCTTATTCGCTATTCCCCGGGGGGAACGGGAGGATTGCTGGCTTCGGAATCGACCCGGAGAACGGGGATCGTTACGTATCAGGGCTTCACTGCCTCTTTGTTGGAGGAGTTCGGCGTCCGGGAAGGGGCCGGAGTGACGGGTCAAGCGGTTACCGTGCGTGAAGAGGGGCGGTCGCTGCCGAAGCTGCTGGATCAGCTCTCCGGCATTCAAACAGTGTACCGCTTGCGGCCGCTGCTGCTGTATCCGTTTGCCTCCTATGAAATTGCCGTGCTGCTGGTCAGCCTGCTGTATATTGCTCTCGTGCACGCAAAAATCGTTCGACGAGGCTTGAAGGTGCGCCGCTTGATTCGGACAGCGTTAATGACTGTGCTGGCTGCACCTGGCGTTCTGCTGCTTATGGGCTATGCGGTTGGGCCGCTGGCCGCAGCGGCTGGAGCGAGCGGGGCCATGGTCTGGCTTGCAGCGGCATTTGCCGCGGTTCTGCTGCCACTGTCGTACGCGCTGGAAAAAAGAAGTTTATCCGGCGCCATGATCGCGCTCGGATGCGGCACGGCCGCCCTGATTACGGCGGACGGCATGACGGACGCGCACGCGATGAAAGCTTCCGTGCTCGGCTACGATCCGATGATCGGCGCCCGCTACTACGGCATCGGCAACGAGTACATGGGCGTCCTGATCGGCGCCCTCGTCCTCGGCGTGACGGCGGCTTTGCAGC